>PGXU01000035.1 GCA_002839335.1 Spirochaetae bacterium HGW-Spirochaetae-4 | reverse complement strand
CGCACGGGTGAAACTCAAATCGCTGTATCCTATCGTGAGAAAGGAATCAGGGTATGCATCTCTTAATATTTAAATATCATTGGGACAATACACTAGTGCGATTTCGGCATCGGCCCGTTCCACCAGGGACCGTTGCCACGCGAGCAGATAGTCATGTCGCCCCTGGTCGTCTCCCATGGCATCGGCCATGATCCGGAATACCGGTTCGGTTCCGCTTCCCCGCATCCAGATGAAATCGGTATCGATTCCCCTCTGGTTGCTGAAGACAATCTTCAGACCTCCCCGCATGGGAGCAGTCCGGTAAGCCGGGCCGAGTCCCACGAGCATGGTGGTCCCTTCCGTCTGTTCTTCCCTCCAACCGTAGATACCGAACTTCTCGGCCAGCTCGTCGCTGCGTTTGGCAAAGTCCTGTACGAAATGGCGTTCGTATGCGGCTTTCAACAGACCATGGTCGGTACTTGTTATGCGCATGGTCGCTTCCGTCGAGAATCCTCCGGTGATGGTCCGTTTGGGAAGTGCATCGAGTGCCTTGGCTATGGTGGGTATGGCCGACTTGGCCACATCGGCTCCAGTGATCACCGAAAACCGTGTCGGTGAACTGAGCAGTTTGACCAACGAGACCAAAGTATTCAACGGATCTCGGACTTTGCTCGGATGGGTGATGTTTCCACCGTTCGAACCTTCGCCGAGCAATCGTACCGTGAATCCTTGGCTCCGTATCTGTTGGGCAAGCTTCACTACATTGGCTTCGCCGACTTCCGCCCTGAATACCTTGACCTGCAACTTTGCCGCGATATGGTCGATCATCAACGATGTCGGTCCATTGACGACAATGGCTTGGGTGATTCCATCCTTCCGCGAGAGCGACAATTCGATCTGGGCCACCAGGGCGAACAGCTCCTGAGCACCGAGGATTCGGGTGGATTTTGTGCGTTCGTCGTAATAGACGATATTGCCGCGGTCCCCATCGTTGTCGGGAACGTATCCGAGAACGAACGCGGGGTCCTCGGCATGGGCCATTTCCAATTCCTTCCTGCACATCTCGAGATTCGCACCCTCTGGAACTATCGCATGGACAATCTGCCGTGGTTTGGCACTTACGAACCGGGTCTTCACTTCGAGACCTTCAAGGAACGGCCGGTCGATGGAGAGACTGCGCGCGCTGCCGTTCAGCTCTGCCACGATACCGATCGGATGCTTTTCGATATCGTGCCTCAGAGAAGCCACCAGGTCTCCGAAAACCACTTCATCCTCGGATCCGGTGGCCGTGTCCAACACCAACCGTTCGTAGGCGACCAAGGCATCGGCCTTGAACTGGTCACACTGCCGAAGCATATCCAGGTAGGTTCCGCTCTTCACCGAAGCGCTGAGTTTCTTGACCAATTGTGCCGAATCCCCGTCGGTAAGCAAGGTCCTGAAGGTGGCTATGACCTTGGTCGCCTCGATGGAATCGGCGACTCCACCTTGGCAACCGAATTTGAAACCGTTGTGCCCGATCGGGTTGTGGCTTGCCGAAATATAGAAGAAATGGTCCTCCTGGTGATATGCGCTGTACGCCATGATCTCTGGAGCCGCAGCGATGAAGAGATGCTTCACCTCGACCTGATGGGCTAGAAGGATGCGGCACACGATGTCGGCGATAGCAGGTCCGGTTGGACGGGTATCCATGCCGACTGCCACCGCCTTTGGTTGCCGTTCGCGCCAGAAGGCTTCTGTGGCAATGGCTATGAGGAACGCGTCGGGGCGGGAGAGGTGCTCCGATGCATCCTCTTCATTCTCGCTCGGGGCAAATACTTTTCGCCAACCTGAGGCACTGATAATCATGCTGCGATAGGCGTTTTCGATTTCGAGGTGTGGAGGCAGTGCCCCGGCGAGGGGATCCTTGTCGGGGTCGGCGATCGGAAAACCGGTCTGATTGTGCATGTAGAGCATGATATGCCTCCTTTCGAGGAGTATAGCCCCCTTGTGTCGTGACGACAAGACTGGTACTGTAGAACCACGATGAAAACAGTTGTTGCGGTCCACGACCTTTCCTGTTATGCCAAGTCCTCGTTGACGGTTGTCATTCCAGCCTTATCGGCCCTGGGTGTGGAAGCTTCGATCCTTCCTACCGCGCTGCTTTCGACCCAGACCGACGGTTTCGACGGCTACGCCTTTGTCGATTTGACCGACACCATGGAGGCGGTCTTGGGACATTGGAGAACATTGGGTCTCCGGTTCGACAGCATATACTCGGGATTCCTCGGTTCGGAACGTCAGATCGATACCGTATCGGAATTGATCACCTGGCAACAGGAGGCCGGTTGCCATCCATTGGTATTGGTGGATCCCGTACTGGGTGACCAAGGCGAGCCCTACGGCCCGGTTTCTTCCGAATTGATCAAACGTATGGCCCATCTCGTATCCAAAGCCGACGTGATAACACCGAATGTGACTGAAGCGGCCCTACTGCTCGGCAAACCGTTCGATGCGAACCTGTCGGTGGATGAAGCTATCGAATGGGCAAAGGAACTCAGTGCATCGGGGCCTGAATTCGTCGCGATCACCAGTGTCATGGATGGGACCGAGGGAGTGGTCGTCGCATACGATGGCAGGAATCGGACTGTCACCAGTAGTCGGCAAGCCTATGCCCCCATTTCATATCCGGGGTGTGGGGATCTGTTTGCCAGCATCCTCTGTGCCATGATGGTCCGGGATATCGGGTTTTCCCAAGCAGTGGAAAGTGCCGCACGATTGGTGAGCCTGGCAGTATATGCATCATGGAATGCACACGTGGAGACCAGGCGTGGGGTTGCCGTGGAATTGATCGTGCCGGATCTGGTACAGGCGATCGGATGATACTCATCGTAGCTTCCTCTTGGTCCGAGCTCGTCGGTGTGGAGCAATTTCCCTCCATCGATGGACAAAGGCGAAGCTTGCCCAACGGCGATATGCTTGTCGCAATCCCGATAGGAGTGGGCAAAGTGCAGGCTGCATTGGGAACCGCCAAAGCTCTTGAGACCTGGAAACCCTCCCATTTGATTGGAATCGGAACATGCGGGGCGATTCGGCAGGATATGGAAGTGGGTGATATCGTCTGTGCAGGACGAGTGGTGCAATACGATATCGATTTGCGGCGGTTCGGATTGCCGCGGGGCTCGACATTCGATAGCGAAGGCAAGGAAGCGGGAGAGCTCGTGTTGGAATCGCCTTGCCTGCGCATGTTGCACGAGCTTCGTGAATATCGCGGCCGAAAAATCTGGAAGCGGGGCGTGTTGGGAACCGCAGACACCTTCCTGGTGGCTTCGGAACGGAAGGACAAGCCTTGGATAGCTGAACAGTTGCATGTCGATGCCGTTGATATGGAGAGCTATGCGATCGTCGCCGCCGGATTGTCTTGTGGCATACCGGTTTCCATAGTCCGGACAGTCAGCGATACCTGGCGTGGCTCCAGGCCAAAGTCGTACGGGAAGTTCCTCGTCTCCGCTTCACAGGACATGTGTGCGTTGATAGCTCAATATGCCGAACCAAGCGAAAAATCGCCAACAATCTTATAGACATTGCCATCTTTAACGATATCGAGCTTTCGATTGGGAAAGTGTATCGGCAGGTGGTCCTTCAGGAATGCCACTGCGGCAGATTCTATTTCCCGACGGTCCTCGGGCTGAACCCGTTCGAGCGTGGACAGTTCCACATCCACCAGATAGCCCCTCCCATGTTCGCTGCCGTACCCCAAGGTGAACTTCGTACCGGTACTGAACAACCCGTCGTACGATACACGTGCCGCCTTACCCCGTGCCGGACGGTTCGGATGCAACGGATACCGGTCACCATAGGTGTTCTCGAGGAAATGGTCCAACTCGTCGCACAGGTCGCGCATGTGTTGTTCCAGCTCGGCTTGCTGCGGGCTCATGAAGCTCATGGAGCTTTCTCCAAGGCCGTGGTGGTTTCTACCATGGATCGTGCCGGGTGGATCGGCCGTTGCGTGAATGCTTGGCAAAAGTTGGTAAGTTGCTGCTCGTTGGCTTTATAGATGCGGTTCGCGGCGTTGATCATATGGGACAGTACCACCGGATCGGTTTCGTCCAACTTGACCTTCCTCTCCAGATCCCCATGGATTCGTACATACTCCAAGTCTCCGATCGCCGAAGCGATTTCGTTGGAAGTCCTCATCTGGGACGATGCGTAGAGTCGGTAGATGGGAGCTCCTTTGGCTGGGTCGAGCCAGCCGATCATGCCGCTGCCTGTTCGTTCGGGCTCCAACTTGTAGGGAGCACTACCAGTACTGATGGAGAGGACATGGTACCGTTTCGCCTCGGGATAGAGCCGTTTGGCTTCCTTGTAGGCGTAGAGGACGGGATTGTTGGCAACGACACCACCATCGATCAGCGAAATGGACTTGCCGCTCTCCTGGTCCAGGATAGAGGTGGGGGAGAAATAGGTCGGGGCTGCGGCGGTCGCACGTGCGGCAACGCGAACAGGTATATGTCCGGTTCCGTAACTCGAGATGATATAGGGGCGGTCGTTCCCATAGTCGTAGGTGACGACCATCGTCGGTGTCAGGGATTCTCCGATCTGGATATCGTCGAAGATATCGTACAGCAATTGGTTGAACGAGAGGTCGTCGTACTTTTGGGTGAAGAGTTGGTTGATCATGTTCAACTGGAACAACGACTGGCTGCGTGGAAATATGATGCGTCCGTATTTCAGGTAGATATCGACGATCCGCTTGATGTTCGGTCCGGGGTCGAGCGGGAGCCCCAGGCGACCTTTCGTACGACCTTTGGGTGCCTCGTGTTGTGACTGCAATGGTTTCTGCTCGATGGAGAGGAGGGAACCCTCGCGGTTCGGGGTGGTGAGTGCCAGGGCTATCAACCCTCCGGTCGAGGTGCCACTGATCAAATCGAAATGCGAATAGAGGGGACGGTCGTCTCCAAGGGAACGCAGGAGTTCCTCGATACGGCCGAGTATGGTCGCGGGTATGACGCCCCGCATCCCCCCGCCGTCGAGGCAGAGGATGTAGCGGTCTTCACCAAGACGCTTGAGTTCCCGATTCTTGAGGTAGTCCCATAGTCCCATATACATAAACATGGTATATTTGGCCGTGGTGGTCAAGCAGATGCCTACCCCGGAGTACGTATGAAAAGAGATGAGTTAGGGTATACCCCATGTACATTATGTCCCCATGCGTGTGCTGTCGATAGGGTTCGGGGGCAGCGTGGGATATGCGGAGAAACTTCCGAAATGCGAATCGCCTGGATGGGTCTGCATCGTGGCGAGGAGCCGCCGTTGATTGGTGCGAACGGTTCGGGAACAGTATTCTTCACCGGTTGTCCCTTGCACTGCGCCTACTGCCAGAATTGCCAGATCAGCAAACGGCATGCCGACGGTGGCGTGGTTGTTGGAATCGACGAATTCGCCGACCTGTTGCTCGGACTGCAACGTATGGGAGCTGCGAACGCGAATCTGGTGACCGGAACCCATTTCATCCCCTCGATTGTCGATTCTTTGGTACTGGCCCGAAAGTCGGGGTTCGCGTTGCCTGTGGTGTGGAACTCCTCCGGCTTCGAATCGGTCGAGGCCTTGCAGCTCATCGACCCCTTTGTCGATACGTACCTGATAGATGTGAAGACCCTCGACAAGTCTGTGGCGGCAACGTTCTGTGGTAGTGCATCGTATGCCGAAGCCATTGGACCCGTCATGCGATACCTGTTGGAGAAGCATCCGGTGACAACGATCGACGGGGAGGGAACCCTACACGGACTGCTGGTCCGGCACCTGGTGTTCCCGGGGACCCTCGCGGCGACCGAGGCGGTTCTCCGCTGGTTCGCCTCCCACGCGAAGGACCATGCGTGGCTTTCCCTGATGGTCCAGTTTGTTCCACCCGAGGGAAACATCGGGTTGCCCGCTATCACCGAAGGCGAATATGACAGCTTGATCGGACTTTTGGATGAATTGGGCATAGAGGATGGGTTTGTCCAGGAACTCGCTGACAATATCCCCTGGATCCCCGATTTCACCCGGGACAATCCGTTTCCAGAGGGTTTTGCCAATCCGTTGGATCAGTTCCTGGATCTCAAACGTACACAACCGGAACGTTTCAACCAATAACGGTTCCCTCGAATTGTTCGTTGCGTAGGATCGCGAAGGTGTTGCCGATATTGCGGCCGTCGGCACAAATGACCTGCAGTCCTCCCTCCTGGGCTTCCCTTGAGGCAATGGGGTCGAAAGGAACGTTCTTGCCTGGAATCCAGGTGTCTCCCACCATCTTCCTGAAATCGGCCCAGTCGATGGTGTCGATGGGTTTTGCATCGGGATCCTGTTTGGGGTCGGCCGTATAGACTTTCGCGATATTGGAGAGGTTGACTACCGTCTTGGCCCCGAAACGTTTCGCCAGGAACACCGCGTCGGTATCGGAGGAGAAGCCCGGTTTCCACCCTGCTGCGACCAGGATGCGCCCTTCAAATGCTATCGGTGCGGTCGGGTCGGTGACCAGGGGATCGGAGCAGTGGTCCGCGAACAGCGCTTTGACCAAGGTCCCGTTGAGATGCGTCGCCGCAATACCGATCCAATCGAGCAATTGTTCTTCCGGTTGTGCGCTTACACTCTTGTACGCCTGTTGGTAGATGCGTGCCGGAGCTCCGCCACCAGTGACTATGATGACCTTGTCGGTTGGATGGTCGGCAAGATGGGTCTCCATGGCAGATGTGAATCGTTTCAAGAAATCATGGTCGACTTTCTCGGGCGCGATGATCGAGCCTCCAAGGGACAAGACGGTGATATGCTGCATGTACGTGCCTCCGTCTCCAGATTAGCAGAAATTTTAAAAAAGGCCACCTGGTAATTGAAATAAAAACAATTTGCGCAGGGTGTTTTCCGTATGTGACGTATCAAAAGAGTTTGGTTGAGAATTTTCGGAAAAGCACTAGTATCCATAAGACCGAGGTGATGAGGGCCGACATGAGGAACATGATGTTTCCATCCAAGAAATAACTGGCAATCCAAAATGAAGGCATGAAGAATACCATGTATTGCAATCCCGATTCGATGAAGTAGGGGACTACAAGTCCCAGTATGAGTAACCCGGATAATTTGCCGACGGCCACGCCTTCCACCCTGTTGCGGGAAAATGATACGACCAATAGAGCGACAACTGTACTGAGCAGACCCATGAGGATCGCTGCCTCCAGCAAATGTCTCATCGGCCAGATGGTCAATGAGAAGCAGAGCATCAGAACGATGGAAGCAGGAAGTGACAAGAGTACTGGAACGCACAAGCGCGAGAATACATATCCCTTTCTTCCCAAAGGAGTGATCGCCAGATACTGTGCGATATTCTCATCCCGCTCGGCAAGCATGACCATCGCGGATGCGAAACAGAACATATAGGCTGTCATAAGGAACAACACCAGGTCGAAAAGTTGGTAATACGGTACCAGTATACTCCTATGGAAATATCCGCTCAATACTGTTTCCACATAGGGAACACCGAATCGAATCATCACTCCCAACAATAGGGGGGCGAGGCCGATTCCCCATAGCATGCCATCCTTGGCAATCTGTCGCACGAACATCCCGAAGGATCTGGATATCGGTTTCATAGGATTACTCCGCCCCGTGCTGTGAACAAGGTCTTGACGATCTTATGGGTGCAAATCATGAAAACCGCTGTCCAACAGAACAAAACCACTAGGGATACGAGGACATGGTCTCCCCGCAATCCCACTTCCATGAATGCAACGCCCGGATGAACCGACAACCAGGGTTTGCGCCAGCCGAAAAGAAAGAAAATCGCGGGAACGGTGAAGATTATTTCGAATGGAACCGTGGAAAGGATGAATCCGTTCAGCGATCCGCTTCTTGCCGCTATGATCAATCCTGCGGATGAATAGATACAGGAACTCAGGAATAGGGCTGTGACAAATGGTAAGGAGACGGGGTTCCTGTCCGCTGTTATTTGGATTATGCAACCGACTGCAGTCGATAGTACTCCAATGGAGCAGATTTTTGAAACCATATACTCGAAGGGACTGACCGGAGAGACCGCCAGACTGCCCAAGACTTGTTCATTCCTCTCGAAAAGTACAATGGCACCCATGAAGTAACAGCCGATAGCCGCCGGATCGGTAAATATGATAAGCAGGGAAGCTTGTTCTCGCCACGAGGGTGGTAGAACATAGATCAGGCTGATAAAGAGGATGGTGAATACCACATAGAGCAGATGCAGGCCATAGGCAAACTGGAGGCGCAGGTCACCTAGGAATAGCTTCGCGGTTCTCATTGCAATTCTCTCCCTGTGAGTAGGGTAAAGATATCATTGAGCGTAGGTTCGCTGCTGTGGATGGTGGATAACCTGTTTTCCTTGATCAGTTGCAGCAATAGGGGATCTGTTGCCGTTTTATCCAATGCCGTGGTACTGGTCTTCTCCTCCCCATCGGAGATATAGGAGTATCGAACGGTCGAGGCGCCATGGGAGATGATCAGGTTGTGCGGGGTGTTCAAGGCAACCAGTTTTCCATCCACAATGAACGCCACCCGGTCGCAAAGTTCCGTTGCATCGTACATATTGTGTGTGGTCAGCACTATGGTTTTCCCTTCTGCCTTCAGTTGCAGGATGATATTTTTCATGACCCGTGCATTGGAAGGGTCGAGTCCAGATGTCGGTTCGTCCAAGAAGAGAATATCGGGATCGTGAACCAACGCCTTTATGAAATCCAATCGGGATTTCATCCCTTTCGAATAAGCCGAAACCTTCTTGTCGGCATCGTTGATCAGTCCGACAGATTCCAACAACGGGTCGATCGCCACATGATGTTTATACAAGGATGCGAAGAACTTCAAATTTTCCCTACCTGTCAACTTTTCATAGAGGCTTGGAAACTCGAAATCGACACCGATACGTTCATACAGGTCCCGGTTGAACCTTTTCAGGTCAATCCCACCAACCTCGACATTTCCATTGAAGTTGGTCAACAACCCGGTGAGAATCTTTTGGATGGTTGTCTTCCCTGCTCCTGAAGGGCCGAGGAATCCGAATATTTCCCCAGCGGGTACCGTAAAATTGATGTCTGCAATAAACGGATGCGAGGTATAGCTGAATTGCAGGTCTTGGACGTGTATCATGGTGTCGCTTCCTTGAATATCTGTATGAAGATGCCGTCAAGCAATAGTTTCAACGAGGATTCGAACATATCCTCTCCAATCTCATGTTTATGTATCATCGACAAGAATATTGCCCTGAGGGCTGCGCCATACAATTTGGTGTGGGTGGTATCGATGCCGGGAACAAGGAGCAAGAGCCGTCCGATGCTGATGTCATCTTGGAGGTTCTGTTCCCGCGTGGTTTCCTGGGGGAGTTTGCGCATCAACAGCTCCCAATCTCCACTTGTGACGAACGAGAACAGATTCGAGGTCTCTACCTTCCGATACAGGTCGAAAACCAAATCGGAAATCATTTCGGCGGACACAGGTTCCAGGATATTCTCCACCTGCCGTTGGAGTTCGGCATGGATTTCATCGTGAAATTTATTGAGGACATCATACACCAGGAGCTCTTTCGATGGGTAGAAGAGATAAAAGGTTCCCTTGGGAATGTTCACCCGTTTGACCAGCTCGTCCACTGTCATTTTTCTCATTCCGTAGAGTTTAAGACAGGTCGAGGCTTCCTCCTGCAGTCTTTGTTTAATAATGGCACGTTCATTTTCAGAAAATGGCTTCGGCATGGTTCCTCTCTACATACTATATGACTGAATACACATTAATAGTCAAATAGATATTTTGTCAACCCGTAGTATTCGGAATCCGTACAATGGCAAAAAGAAATAAAAAGTTCTCCTGGTAATTGAAGCAAAAACAGATTTTGCGGGGTATTTTCCATACCGGCGGATGAAAAGCCGGTAAAGGAGTACACATGAATAATTTGAATTCGATCTTGATCGACGTTTGTATTTCTAACTCTATATATTGTAACGAGTTAACTGTGTATTGCTATGGCTTAAGTAGGGGAGGTCGCCATGAATTATCAAGATGATGAATTGATGCAAGTCTTTTCAATATTGGATCTTCACTCGAGAGCGGATCGGGGTAATCTTGATAACGTGCTTGATGAAATCACCTATCCTGAGCCACGTTTTGGCACCATCAAACAATATCGTTTGGAGACTAAAACACACCGAAAGCTGAAGATCTGTGCCCAAAGCGGCTATAAATACCAGGCTGTTCCAGCAATAAGATTGCAGGGGAAATGGCTTGAACAGCTTGGCTTTTCTGTTGGTCAGGAAATCAATGTCCAATGCCAGAAAGGCTGTCTGATTATCCGATTGGAAGACAAGCCCTCTGATGCACGATAGCAATCAATCAGATAACTGAAGGCAGGCTATGCTGATGCAAAACCTGCCTTACATGATTTTTCTAAAAAGCAGAGGTCAGTCCCTTGAATCTCCTTCTTGCCCCCTGTGCTCGGAATAACACTTTCGGGAGCAATATTTTCGGTTGATGCCGTAGGTCACAAACGTCTCGCCACAGTTTTGACAAGTAACTTTGTTTGTAGCCCGTCCTTCGCCTGCTTTGAATTTTGCATACCGATTCCACCAATCCTGCCTGCATCCGTCCGAGCAAAAAATCTTTTTCCTAAAACCGGGGGTGTGTTCAAGTTCTTTCCCGCAAGTCTTGCAGAGCACATGCTCTCCATCTTCTTGTACTGCTGCCTCATTTTCCAATGTTCTGGAAAGGCAGAAGCTGCGAACCTGTCCACGAGGAAGATTCAGCTTTTCTCCGATCTTCGCATAAGACATTCCCTCTCGCCGAAGACTGCTGATCTCAGTCATCTGTTTCTCTGTGAGAGGAGGGCGTTTCTTTTCCTCTTCGGATAAGTCCACCTTGATTTCAGATCCATCGCGGAATATGAATCGGACATCATTTGGAGAATGCACCTTGAGATGGTCAACCAGCCCGCTCCATAGGTCCTCATCAAACCGCACGACCTGGCTATTCTGCTTCTTGAGGTTATCGAAGAATGAAGTTGCAAGTGCTTTTTTGGCTATCTTGTCCTGGATAGTATTGTCGAGATCCTCTTTGCGTTTCTCAGCCTGCTCATAACGTATCTGTAGTGCTTGATACTCTTGAGTATGGGTATATCCATTGGATCTTGAGCTGGGTTCTCCGCTCGACATACGCTCCATGAGTTCGGCTGTAACACTCATGTCAGCTATGAGTGCCGTCCTTTCCCTTTCCAGACCAGCGGTATCAAAAACCGTGTCGTAGACAAGTTTCTGTGTTTCAAGGATGCTGGATGAATCCTTCAGTAGTCTGTTGACCGCTATCACGAACATTCTCTGGACATCCTGTTCTATCAGATTGCCTGAGGTGCATTGGGAGTGTGCCTTATCATATTTTCCATTGCATTGCCAAACCACTTTCTGATACTTGCTGTTTGGATGCCATTTTTTCTCTCCAAACCAAGATCCGCACTGGGCACAGAGGATTCGTCCTGAAAGCATTCTCCTGCGGTTTCGTCTGCCAGGCATTCCATCGCGCCGTTTCATCTCGGTTTGGACTAGAGCAAACATTTCTTTGGATACGATCGGTTCATGATGGTCTTCCACATAGTACTGAGGTACCTCACCTTCGTTCACCTTCTGCCTATGGGTGAGGAAATCTACGGTGAAGCTTTTTTGCAACAAAGCATCTCCGATGTATTTTTCATTCTGCAGGATACTCTTTATGCAGGAGGAAACCCATTGTTTCCCACGTCCGGGTGAGGGGATGTTTTTCTCGGTGAGAATCTCGGCGATCCCATTCGGACTCTTTCCCTGAAGGAATAGAGCGTAGATGAGCCTTACCAATTCGGCTTGTTCCTCATTCACGACCATGTTTCCATCAGGTCCTTTGTCATATCCAAGGAAGTTGCTGTAGGGAACTGAAACCTTGCCATCCTTGGCTTGCTTTCGCTTACCCCATGTGGTGTTTTCGGAGATCGACCGGCTTTCTTCCTGTGCGATTGAGCTCATGATGGTTATCAATAATTCACCTTTGCCGTCGAAGGTCCAAATATTTTCCTTCTCGAAGTAGCATTCGACATTCTTCTCCTTGAGCATGCGAATGGTGGTCAGACTGTCAACGGTATTTCTGGCAAACCGGCTGACCGATTTGGTGACGATAAGATCGATCTCTCCCAACAGAGCGTCGTTTATCATCTGCTTGAAGCCTTCCCTGCGATTGGTGCTGGTCCCGCTCACGCCTTCATCGGTATAGACCTTGATGAATTCCCAATCAGGACGACTCTTGATGAATTCGGTATAGTACTCGATCTGGGCTTCATAACTGGTGAACTGTTCATCACTGTCTGTTGAAACCCGGGCATAGCCGGCGACCCTTCTTTTCGTTGAATGGGGGTTGTTGCGATTGTTTGTTATGATTTTCTTTGCTGGAATTATCCTTACCTTTGCCATGCATGCGCTCCGTTGTCATTGGTTTTTCTTCTTCTATCGATTGCTGCCTTATAGGCTTTTTCCCGGGAAGGCCAGAACCGGTTGATTTGCCGTCCATCACGAAAATGGAAGGTATATGAGCCCTCTCCATCACCGGAGATGTGATCCACCTCCTTGTAAAAGGCTTGCTCATCAAACTCGTCGATCCCCAACATGAAATTGGACAGGATCTTCAACTGTTCCTCATTGATACCGATGCTCCTACATCCTTTGATTCCATCTCTTCGGTTGGATTTGCATCTCCAATTCGCATTGGTTGGTGTCTTGTAGGTCCTGATATAGTTGTTTCCGCATTTCTCGCAGATGATTTTACCGGTGAAACAACGCCGACTCACCTTGGGCATGTTGTACACCCCGAGTTCCCTTCGACGGTCAATCTCTCTCGAGACGGCTTCGAATATTTCCCGCTTGATGATCGGTGGGTGCGTATCCTCGACATAGTACATGGGATGCTCCCCGCGATTCTTCTTCCGGGGCTGGGACATGAAATCCACGCAATACGTTTTCTGGAGCAAGGTATCACCGATATAACGCTCATTGTGTACAATGGTATGGATAGCCACATCATTGAAAGGTTTCCCAAAGTGTAGGATGGAACGATTGTTCAGTTCGTCTGCAATACGTTTCATCGACTTTCCCTTCAGATAATCCCTGAATATCTTTCTCACTACCTTTGCGGTCATCGGTTCAATGACGAGCTCCTTGCCGGTCCACCGGTATCCATAGACGCGGTGATGCAGGCTGATTCCCTTCTCGTAACGCTTTCTGACTCCCCACCTGAGGTTTTCAGAAGTACTTCTGCTTTCCTCTTGAGCAAATGATGCCAAGACGGTCAGAAGGAATTCTCCTGTACTCGAGATTGTTTCAATATTTTCTTTCTCGAACCTGACATCGATGTTGAGTTCCTTCAACCGCCTTACAGTCTCAAGCAAGTCGACCGTGTTTCTGGCAAATCGCGATATCGATTTCGTCAGCACAATATCAATCATGCCTTGCTCGCATTTGGTGATGAGTTCTTGGAATTGCGTTCTGCCAGATATCTGTGTTCCAGAGACGCCATCATCAATGTAGATCCCCTGGTATTCCCATTCAGGATTAGCTTGAATCAGTCTCTTGTAATGATCGACCTGGGATTCAAGCGAATGCTCTTGTCGTTCATGTACCGTAGAGACCCGTGCATAGGCTGCAACTCGCTTTTTTCGATTTTTGGTTGCCAGTTGCTTTGGTTTTTGTATCAGCTTAATTGTTCTCACTGGTTCCTCCTAGGTCTATACATCCCTACGAATTGAGATTAAATCAAGTCATGTCAAGGAGATAGATTGCCAATTATTGGCTGGTATCTAACAATGAGTTTTCCTTGGACAGTCTTGAATTCCTCGTCAGTCAACAGGCCCTGAGCAAACAGATTCTTGATGAGCAAAAGAGCCATCTGGTAATCGGCCTCTGCCTTGAACTGCTCTTTTGTCATTTGCTTACTTCCTTCTTGAACCTTGTTTTGATATAGCACTCGTGGCTGCAGTAACTGCGTTTGGCATTCCCATATGCCGAGAATGATTTGCCGCAGCAAACGCAGGTGAATTGGTAGAAGGCCTTACGCTTCACCTGATCCTGATGGGCATTCCACCAGTCCATGCGACAGCCATCCGAGCAGTACTGTTTCTTCCTTTTGCCGGGAGTATGCTCCAAACGTTTACCACAGGTCTTGCAATAATCTTTTCCCAGATCTTGAGGAACATGGCTAGGAGATCTCCTACCCCTGAGATTGTGGGTTCTACAGAAGGACCGGACGCAATCCTTGGATAACCCGAGCCTTGATGCGATGGTGGTGTATCCCAGACCATCATTTCTCATTTCAGTGATTTGTGTAGTTTCTTTTTCAGTCATTGTGTTCTCCTGCTTGATACCGGAGAACCGTACCCCTGAAGTTTTTTGAAGCCCCTGAATGGCAAGGGAACAAGAGAACTATCGTCAATCTTCTGCTCCAATCCTTATGGCTTACTCTGATGAACTACATTGGAGTAATCTGCAGGAATCATTGGGTTTTGAAATTTGAGGTTGAGAGCTGAATCAGCGATAATGAAGAGGATTCGTGAAATTGGGAGATGCTTAACAACTCTTACTTGGTATGGTAATTGCTGGGAGTAATTAAAAAGATTGGCCGGTAAAAACCGGCCAAACACGATTCCAAAGAATACTATTCCTTGGATAGTTTCAACAAAATCCCTAGCAACTGATTTAAGGTTCGTTTCCTTAATCGAAGTTTGGGACCCCTGCTACTTTTCCCTCTTGGAAAAACGAGCCTTGATATAGCAAGAATGGCTGCAGTAGACTCTTTTTGCATTTCCGTATGAGCTGAAGGTCTTACCACATTCGGCGCATGTGAACGAATAGTATGCTTTTCGCTTCACCTTGTCCTGATGCGCATTCCACCAATCCATACGACAAGCATCCGAGCAGTACTGTTTCTTTCTCTTTCCAGGAGTGTGCTGCAAGTATCTCCCACAAGTTCGGCAAGTGTTGTTACCCACTTCCTTATCCACATGCGAGGAGGATCTCCTCCCCGTAAGTCCGTGAGTCCTGCAATAAGATTTTACGCATTCCTTTGGAAGCCCTATTTGGTTTGCAATCGTAGAATATCCAAAGCCACTTTCTCTCATGTTCGTAATCTGCGTTGATTGTTGATCAGTCATTACCTTCTCCTCGTTTAATTTGTTGGTCTATACATTCCTACAAGTGGGATGTAAGTCAACTTGATAAAACGTTATAAAGAGAAAAGTTGGTAATCCTCAGCATAGGTGAAAGATACTTATTCGACTATACAGAAGGAGTCCGCTTTCTTGTCACTGTCATGATAGCAAATGAACAGCAATCATCGCATACCGCTGACAGCTTCACATCAAGTATCCAGTAATGACCAAAACTGATGTGGAATAAGTTCATTTCGTCCTATGTGTTCTTCCATAAGCTTTCCAAAAAATAAGGTAATGATTGCTCATCCAAAGGACTCAGGAATGGGTAACACGGTTATCGTATCCCAAAACAGCTGCATTATTTTCTTGGTTGATTGACAATTACTGTGATGGCCTCATAGTGTTACCATAGTCTACTATTAAAGGATGGTTCAAATATGAAAAGCACAATCGATTATTCAGAAATTGTAAGCCTTTCGGGTATTAATGAGATCGAACAATTGGTGACTACTTATTACATCAAATATTATAGGGCACCCAAAGATCTTAAGGTGGAGATTTTACAGTCACTCAAGGATGGTATGTTTACCGGTAAGTGCAACTATGCATTCTGGGGTCCCGGCCAATTTGATCCTTATCGGGATTTGCATAGTTATCCCTCGGTTGAACAAGCATTGCATTTTTCAATCAATGGCTTTCGGCATAATGATAAACCCGACTATCCGAATGACTTGGTTTTCTGGAGATCCGATAATGGAAAGTACTTAGATGGTAATGGAAAGCAAGTGACTATTAAGGAAATCCAAGAAAGAAGAAATAGACTCAAGCATTAAAAAACCTGATGTCTGATTATGGAGGGAATGGGATGTCTGAGGAAATCAAATCACGTGAGGATTTGTATAGGGCTGTTTGGTCAAAACCTATGATGAAATTGGCCGAAGAATTTGGAATATCAGGAAGAGGGCTGGCAAAATTATGTGAGAGGCTCAAGGTTCCTGTTCCTCCGAGAGGTTACTGGAGGAAAATCAGCCTTGGACAGTTAATCAAGAAGATACCTTTACCCGAGGTGGAATTCACCAAGTATGAGCTATGGAAAAATCAATCATCCCTTGATGATCTTGAAAGACGTAGAAAAGCAGAAGAAGAACGTTCAGCTATTTTCAACAATCCAGATATTGAGATTAAAGACAAAGACATCCAGGAGATTGCTTCCAATACATTACGGGCCGAACAAGCTAGAAATCCAATGGTGCTTGTGTCCGAGCAAGATATAACCAGCCCTCTGGTCAAGAAATTACTAATATCACAGACACGTAACAAAACTGCTCCACCATAGCAGGTGGACAAAGGGGACAATAGTTTAGGAATCGGAATCGTCGATGGTACGGTGGCGAGGAATGAGGAGTCGCTCGAACGGTATAGTGCTATTTGCCAAATAGAGCGGGAGAACGGTGAGCACAATATGCCAATTCTGCTGGATCAGATGGTCGATGAATACCAACTTCATCACCATCCAGGTTATGGTGATGATTACCATCAACATGTTGGCCCGGCGGAATCGAACGAGGGGGCGGTTGTGGCCGAATCCTCCGCGAAGTGCCTGAATTCCCATCAACATGAGATACGGGTTGATAAAAATGATGTTCTCATTGAAGTAAGTCACATCATGGTTGCTGACAATCATCATGAACGTAAGCAAGAGAGCCAGCCCACCTCCTGTAGTGTATAAAAGGAAATTGATTGTACCGTAGACGAATCGTCGTGCGCGGCGCAACGGAATCGGGAACTGAGTCTTCTGGAACCCTCCAAGGAGGATGGTCAGTATCGCGGTGCCGATTCCAAACAAGGTGAACCGAATGGTATAACTTGTCCAGGAATCGAGTGGCCTTTCCCGTATCCCCCCAGTTGCCATATTCAGGATTTGACGTCCGGTGGTCAACGGCATAACATTGCCCTCTGTATTGATGTAGGTGAACCCGAGGAGCGCCGATTCGAAAATTTGCGGGAGGAACATAGCCTCCCATAGGGTTATGGGTTTATCAATCGAGCCGCTTTGGAGAAAGTCAAGGATCCATTCGATTGCTGGGTTTGTTCGGGTATACCGACCGACGAGCATGCGAATCGTCTCCTCCATTGGGATTGAGGTGGACCAAGCCCGAAGTTGGCCGTCAGTCGCTTTGTCGATAATATCGCGGAGCCTCGTCGAACAGTTCTCCTCATACTGATGATACAGGTAGGTATTAGGACCCTCCTGGATGTTGTAGTTCAAGAATTTGAGTACCTCGAGTCGTGCTGAAAGAGGAAGGTCAAGAATAATCTCGGTCATATCCCTATTTTCTTTGATGGCGAGATCGATGCGTGCCGGGGTGGATGTCGCCCAGACCTCATAACTGAGCCGACCAAGCACGAATGTACGGTAGAAATCGTCTTTGAAGTTGAAAATTCCATAATCATACATCACGCTTTTGTTGTTACTTGTGTTTGTGGCCACAAGTCCCGAGTGGCCGAACCAACTATAAAGCGGATCGCCCCGACCCGTTGTCACCAACGAGATTCGCAAATCCTTCACAGGTTCGGCTTCACCAGGTGCCAGGTCCCGCAGAAAGTTTCTACCTTCCAGAAGTTTTTCTGACGCATACGGATCAGTGAACATAGGTTCTTGGCGTAACGAGGCGCCAAAGAGCGAAGAGAGGGTGAGGAACACCAGAAAGATTGAACACAACCGGCTGCTGGACATACGAGCATCATAGCACAGTACAACCTGTTTTGTATTATCGAGAGGTGAAGTATCAATCTTTGTGGTTGTTCAGTGAAGATATTACCTTTCCAGATAAGAGAGCATCAAGTTTGTAGGATGCAATGGATAGTGATTGCCACCTGCTTCTCGTTATGCTTCCTTCTTTTCTGCCATAGTCGCTTCCGGTAGAAACGTCTTGATTCCATAGAATGCCACATCTCAAGCGTGTGCAGTTGACAATATCTGGACGACTTGTTACAATTAAACAAACATTTAATTGTTGTAGATATGGAGAAACTTCTATGAAACAAAAGATTCTTGAGCGACACCCAGATGTATGTTCAGAGTACAGCATAAACTGTAGGGATAACGAGGGTGAGCTTCGCAGTTCGCTCTTTGAGGTATTGGGGCTCTCGGAGTTATTCCACGTACTCGCCGATGAGACGCGAACGAAGATTCTTTTCTTGCTTTCCAAGCAAGAGTTGTGTGTTTGTGATCTTGCTTATCTATTGGAGATGTCTTCACCAGCGATTTCACACCATCTGCGATTGTTGAAGATGAGACACTTGGTTCGAGCACGACGGGAAGGCAAACAGGTGTTCTACACACTTGACGATGAGCATGTGCTGGCTCTGATCAAGACAAGTCAAGAACACTATAAGGAGGAGCGTTAAACTATGTCAAAGAAAGAAAATATGAAGAAGTATCGTATCAATGGTCTGGATTGTGCACAGTGTGCGAACGAGATCGAGTCGGGACTCCGTAAGATAGAGGGTTTTGAAGATGCGACGGTCAGCTTCGGAACCGAGTCGATTGTTATTCCTGAATCCGGCCTACAGACTGCCCAAGATGTGATCGCACGAATTGAACCGGATGCGCGAATCGTTGGCATCAATGTTGATTCACATACACATACCGACCATGGCCACTCCCACGATCATAACGGAACTTCTGGAGATGACGAAAATACAGGTTGGCGTGTTGTACGTATGGTGCTAGCCCTCGTTCTTACTGGAGCTGGAATCATCTTCAATGAGACCCTTCATGCGACGCAGTATCAGGTGGCCGAGTACGTTGTCCTCCTTTCCGCATATCTGCTCGTCGGCGGACCGGTGCTGCTGAGTGCAGGAAGGAATATTCTTCGAGGTCGCCTGTTTGACGAAATGTTCCTGATGAGCGTTGCAACATTGGGAGCTATTGCCATCCATGAGTTACCTGAAGCGGTCGCGGTAATGCTTTTTTATTCCATCGGTGAGTACATACAGGACCTTGCTGTCGGTCGGTCGCGTAGATCGATATCCTCTTTGATGGACCTCCGTCCGGATTCCGCGCGCGTTATCTCAGACGACGGAATGAGAGAAGTCAGTCCCGACGTTGTAGAGGTCGGTGCGATTATCGAGGTCCGGCCAGGAGAGCGTATCCCGCTTGATGGGGAAGTTACCCAAGGCGAATCGGCTGTTGATACATCCGCGCTTACCGGTGAGTCGGTCCCGCGATCGGTTGGGATTGGTGATACTGTACTTTCAGGTTTTGTGAACGACTCGGGAACGATACGGATCCGGGTTACTAAGCCATACAAGGAATCTTCAGTTTCCCGAATCCTTGAACTAGTGGAGGACGCCGCCGCCCGCAAGGCCCCCACAGAAAAATTCATTTCCAAATTCGCATCTGTCTATACACCGATTGTTGTCGGTCTTGCTGCGTTGGTCGCATTCTTGCCCCCCTTGTTTGTTCCGGGTGCCGTTTTGAGTGAGTGGGTCTACCGGGCTCTTGTTGTCCTTGTCATCTCTTGCCCCTGTGCTTTGGTCATTTCGGTACCGCTCGGTTATTTTGGGGGTATCGGAGGTGCGTCACGCAAAGGAATACTTATCAAGGGAGCAAACTACGTTGATGCCCTCAGGGATGTCTCTACAGTAGTCGTCGACAAGACGGGAACACTTACGAAGGGCGTCTTTAAGGTGACAAAGACGGTGCCGAGAAACGGCTTCACCGCCGATGATGTGCTTCGTTTGGCGGCAAGCGCCGAAGCCCATTCGACGCATCCGATTGCACGATCAATAAGGGAAGCATACAAACACAACATCGACATGGAGACAATCACTGATGTTAAAGAGGAAAAGGGTTATGGTGTGATCGCTCATGTAGGGGGTCGGAAGGTTATGGCCGGCAGTGATCGGCTCCTTCACCGTGAAAACATTGAGCATGGCGACTGCGACGCGGAAGGAACGGTAGTGTATGTGGTGTTGGATAAAAGCTACGTAGGGCATCTGGTAATTGCTGATGAGATCAAAGCGGAAGCCGCCGAGGCTATAGCTGACCTGAGGGCTGCCGGTGTACAGCGGGTGGTGATGCTTACTGGAGATAATGAAGCGGTTGCTCGCAGTGTCGCCGAGGTTGTCAAAGTTGATTTGTGGTATGCCGGGCTACTACCTGAAGATAAGGTGAGGATTGTCGAACAACTCTCTAAAGAGCTCCCGAAGGGGCAGCGATTGGCGTTCGTGGGAGATGGCATAAACGACGCTCCGGTTCTTATGCGTGCGGATGTCGGATTCGCAATGGGCGCACTCGGTTCGGATGCGGCTATAGAAGCTGCCGATGTGGTTCTTATGGATGACAAAGTCAACGGAATCGGCTCAGCGATACGTGTCGCCAAACATACCCGGTCGGTGGTCATGCAAAATATTTCCCTTGCGCTGCTAGTCAAGTTTGCCTTTCTGGCACTCGGTGCGGTCGGTTTCGCTACCATGTGGGAAGCGGTCATCGCGGATGTTGGGGTCTCCCTGCTTGCTGTCCTCAACTCGACACGGACGTTGCGGTATTCGCGACGAATCGGTGATGGACCAAAGTAATGCATGATGCCGATGATTGTATCGGAAACATCGTTGGCTTGCATGAGATGTAATCACAGTGAGATTGAAGTGCGGTCGAGGTGTCTATTTAGAACACAAGTTTCCATATACCACGGTTCATCATCATTGCTGTAACAGTAATAACTGAATATCCGAAAGGAATAGGTTTTGATAATTTTTGACAACTGATGCCAACGGGGGAGCCAGCAATGACTAGTCCCCTTGGCGGAATGAAACAACTGCAGGGGTATTTTGCTGGAATGGAAAACTATCCAAGTGGCAATAACAGACTGCCTCGCCTCGGGTATCTCCGATATGTTTCGTCATTATTTAAATCTGTTTGCATTTGGGCCCAAGGGAATGGGGGATACCGCTCAAGCATTGGGACCCGGACTACATATCCCCAGACAGCAATTGCGATGGTAGAAGTAATTGACTACTGCTCAAGATCAAAAGCTTCTCTTGGCTGTTTCCCCAAAAAATTCTTCAAGGTTTGAGGCTGAACGGAGAATAGTATTATCCACACGACTTCATTCGTCACGTTTATATCGAGGCAACAATAGATACAATCGTTGACGAATAGGAGCCAGTTGTGTCCCCTTTATGAAAGTAGCGGATACATTGGGCAATATGGAACGAGACATGCCAGAAGCGTCCACAGGCGGCATACATTTCATCAACCAACACTTACCGCTAACTCCTCCGGTGAATCTACCGCAACCTAAAAGGGTGGCAATAGTCACTTGACTGATTGCCTTGGTTTACTAGAGAGAATTTTATGAAGGATAAACATGTGTTGAAAATTCATTTTTTGTTCATATGGAGACATTAACGTTCAAAGACATGAATGTGCTTGTGTGAATACTGGACAATCACGGCAAATCGCCGGGTGAGTAGGCCGGGGTCAATTCCAACTGACGAACGGTATATGAGGTGAGGTATGAACAGAAAAGAGAATACGATTCTGGTTACCATTGTTGCCAATTTATTGTTGGTTAGCCTAAAGTTCGGACTGGCGATTTGGTCCGGCAGTTTTGCATTGCGGGCAAGTGCTTGGCATTCCATGGGTGATGTGTTCATTTCCCTTTTTGTACTCGCAGGTCTGATTGCTGGTCGCTGGGAGGCAAAACGACGTCATCGCGTGGGATTAATAGAGAATATCGTTGCCTTGGTCGTCTCAGGATTCATTTTCTACGTGGCGTATACTATTTTCATTGAGGTAGTTCTTGCAGGCGAGCAAGCCGGACTGCGCAATCCATGGTTGGTGGCGCTTACGTCCCTACTTACGATTGCGGTAACCTACTTCATTGCCCGGCTTAAAAATTATGTGGGCAAAGCCACCAATTCTCCAAGTCTGATTGCAAGTGGCTATCATTCCCGAATGGATATGTACGCTTCAGCACTGGTAGTGACGAGTCTGATCGCTTCCGCTCTAGGTCTCGGTTCCCTGGATCTTATCGTCTCACTTGCTGTTATTCTGCTCGTCCTCAAATCTGGATGGGAGATAGCAGCATCGGCAATAAAAGCTCTCTTCTCTGGTGGTCTTCTCAATCTGGAGGAGGATAATATCGCTCGCGTGAGGCGCCATACCAAGCGCTTCGCATCTATCGGTATTGGGGCACTAATAATCGGGATATTCTTATCAGGCGTCTATGCCATTCAACCTGATGAACGCGGTATCGTTCGGCAATTTGGTCAAGTAGTTGCTGATGTGGGACCGGGTTTGCATTATCGATTGCCGTTGGTCAGCCGGATGGACCGGGTAGCTCTCGACCGGGTGAGGCAACTGCAGACCGAGAACACTCTGGTGCTTACCGGAGACACCAACCTGATCGAAGTCAAGGTGGGTGTCCAGTACATCGTATCGGATCCAAATGCATTCCTTTTTAATGTTGTGAACTCCGAGCAGCTTGTAGAACAAGAAGCTGAGTCATCCGTCCGACAGATTGTCGCGCAGCGAAGTGTTGATGAGCTTCTAACCACCGGAAGGGGGGAGATCAATAACCAAGCGAAGAATCTAACCCAGGCGCTGGTTGATGAGCATCAGGCTGGGTTGAAGATTGTAAATGTACAGCTACTCGCGGTTAATCCTCCCTCCTCGGTTGCAGACGCATTCCGTGATGTATCCAGTGCGCGGGAAGACAGGAGCACATACATCAATGAAGCGATGGCCTACCGAAATGAAGTCATCCCGTCTGCCCGGGGCCAGGCTGTTGGTATTATAGAGACCGCGCGGGCGGAAAAGACTCGAAAGATCGATTTCGCGATTGGGGAAGCGGCAGGCTTCGAGTCTCAACTGGCAGCCTATCTGGTTGCTCCCGGTGTGACCCGAACCCGTCTCTATCTCGAGACGCTCGAGAGAGTACTACCAAGTGTCAACAAATTTATCATCGATCCGACTGTACGGACCGACGGTACCGAGTTGTGGCTCACGAATCCTGAGGCAACGAAATGATGTCAAGGAGCATTGTCTCTGCGGAAATTTAATTGCCTCTCGATCAGGATCATTTGTCCATTTCAAAGGATGCCAGGAGGGACTTGATGCCCTTCCAAAGTATTATAGGAGGAACGTTATGCGTGTGTTTCGTTACCTTATTCCGGCGCTGATTGCAGTTTCAGTCATTGTCGTTGGACTATCACTGTTTCAGGTAGACACTACTGAATATGTTATTGTTACTCAGTTCGGCAAGCCAGTCAGGGCGATTACCGAGCCAGGTTTGTATGGTAAGTGGCCTGCTCCCGTACAGAGCGTCATCCGACTGGACCGGCGCTTGCAGATGTACAACGTAATGGAGACTGAATTGCTTACGAAAGATAAGAAGAATATCTTGGTCGAAGCCTATACAACATGGAAAATTGACGATCCGCTAAAATTTTTCACGAGTGTACGCGATCCTTCGGGGGCTAATAGCCGTCTCTCTGACATCATGTCGTCTGAATTGGGGGTGGCTCTGAGCCAATATGACTTGACAAATCTGGTCACGACAGATCCCGCATCGATGCAACTGACGACCATGACAGAACGGATCACCAACCAAGTTGCACTTCGAGTGGCACCTTACGGATTTTCCGTTACAGATGTAAGGCTCAAGATGCTTAATTTCCCAGAGGCGAACCGACAGAGTGTTTTCCAGCGGATGCGTGCCGAACGTCAAAGAATCGCTCGGCAGCTACGATCCGAAGGAACTGAGCTGGCTACCGTCATCCGTGCTGAGGCGGAGGCTGAACGGACAACAATCCTATCTGAAGCCCAGAAGCAGGCAGAACGTATCAGGGGAGAAGGAGAAGCTGAAGCCATTAGAATCTACGCCGAGGCATTTGGCCAGGATCCGGAATTCTACCAATTCCTACGCACTCTCGAAGCCTATGACGATGTCATTACACCGGGAACGACGCTCATTCTTCCCTCCGACTCCGAGTTGCTAAAGTATCTCGATGCTGATGGCACAGTCGTCCGACCCGGAGCCTGAAAGCGTAAAATGAGGAGATCATGATGAATGACAGACATTCGAAAAACGATTCTTCGCCGGAATTCGAAGCAGATTCGAAACAGGTTGCAGAGGACATGAACGCAAATAAATCCGAACCAGTCTTGAATAGGTTGCGTCAGGTTATCCATCGCGTTCGTGGAATGGTGAGGAAGGGATTTGAATCACAGGAAGACGGATTGTCACCATTGGACGATGTGAAGAGTGCGTTTAAACATCTGGACCTTAGATTCATTGTAATGGCAGCAATATTGCTGATCATTCTAGTTTACATACTATCAGGCGTATACACTGTCCAACCTGGAGAAATAGGAGTGGTTCAACGGTTTGGCCGGGTGATCGCGACAAATGTGCCTGCCGGTTTGCATTATCGTTTACCATGGCCCATTGAGTCTGAAACAGTTGTGAATATCGCACAGGTTCGCCGAGAGAGCGTGGGAGTATCGGAATCAGAGGAACATCCGCTTCACCTTGATGGTCCTCGAAAACTGCAGGTTTTAAGTGGAGACACGAACATCATCGACTTTGAGGTAATTGTCCAGTATCAAATCAATGATCCTGTTGCTTATCTGTTCAATATCGACTATCCCGCGTACCAGTTGGTCAGGGATAGTGTTCGATCGGCGGTCGCTGGTCTCAGCGGGCGATCAGCAGTGGACGATATCTTGACAACTGCAAGACAGCAATTGCAGAACGATGTGCGTGATAAGGCTCAATCCGTGCTTGACGGATATGATAGCGGCATTCGCATCATCAGCACGAGTTTCCAGAAGGCATATCCCCCAGAAGTTGTAGCCGACGCGTTTCGTGATGTCTCGAGTGCAAGAGAAGACAAGGATAAGATGGTAAACGACGCTGAGGGGTACCGCAACAGTGTGGTCCCACAAGCAAGGGGCGAGGCGAAGAGCATCCTGTCCCAAGCAAAAAGCGCGGCACAAGCTCAAAAAGATAAAGCCGCAGGTGCTGCCCAGAGTTTTAATGCCGTACTGGCTCAATATCGTACGAACAGCAAGATTTTTGGAGAGGATGTGACCAAATTCCGATTGTATCTGGAGAAGATGGAGAAGGTTCTGCCCAAGGTGAACACGTATGTTGTTCCGCCATCCGAGAAAATTGATCTGCGTATTCTGAATGGAAGTAGAACGTCAACCTTTCCACCAAAACTGGACAGATGAGAGGAGAACGAAAGCATGATTGAAGGCTGGCGACAGATATTACGTGACATTAGGGCTGCTTTAAAATTGCCGGTAAATGGATCAAACACACATCCGGGACAGAACGGTGATCAACGGAACCCTGAGCAACTGGCGGGAGGAGAACCACCGGTCCATGGAAGTGATGCACAGATACTTGAGATGACACGTACGAAGAAGAATATTGAAGACGATTCGCCACAGGTGTCTGATCTGAGCGAACAGCAAACCAATAAGATGGCTGAAAGCAAGATTCGTGCAAAAGGGTTTTCCGTTAGCTATACAGTGAAGTGGTGGATTGTTGTGATGATCGTGGTGTTGATTGGCACTTCGCTGTTGTTCGGTGAGAAGTTGTTCGGCAAAAGCGCACCGGCTCCGGGAGTCGTAGCGACTTTTGTTGGGGGGCAAGTAACTGTTGGGGATATACGAAAGCACATCGAGGAACTTGCGCTGAATGAACCTCAACTGAACGAACAGCTGCAAACTATTGAAGGTTATCGTGCGATGGTTGAGGAAATGGTATCGGACGAGTTGGTGCGGCAATGGTCGAAGACACGTGATGTTAAGCAAGAACAAGATTTCCGCCATGTGATGGAGCACATCGAAGAGGACATCAACCTTGGAGATATCGATGCAGCTCTGCACGAGAAGGGGATGGGGGTGAGTGAGGAGGATCTCCAGTCGTATTACGATGCCAATCGGGAAGATTTTGGTGAACTGACACTTACCCAGGCAAAGGATGATATCCGGTTGTTCCTGCAATCACAGCGGGAAGGAGAATTTGTCAAGCTTTACATTGATAATTTGAGGACTAATGCCAGCATCACCAGTAATCTTGAGCTACTTGAAGTACCAGAACCTAGCGAGTCGGACTACCTCAGGTTTTTTTCCGAAAATGAGGAGAAATTTCAAGTACCAGCAAGGATACAGGTGGACGAAATCCGGATACCCGTTGGTGCTGATATCGAAGCGGCAAGGAACAAGGCTTCCCAAATTCTTATTCGTTTACGGTCAGGTGAGACCTTGGGTGCCATTGGTACGACATCGGGAACATCTGTAAAATCGGGGTTGATTGTGAACAATGGCCAGAACCCACCAGGTTACGATGAAGTTCTTGACAACTTGGATTACAAAGAGTTCAGTGAAGTGTTCCTGGCAGGAGAGTCCTTCTACATTCTTCGCCTGATCTCGAGAGAACCTCAGCGGACATTGACACTTTCCGAGGCTAAGCCAGCCATAAGGACTATTATTCTTCCGGAAATACAGGACCGATGGTTTGATTCAAAGAGCGATCAAACTTTGTTGACCGTTAATGGCCAACGACTGACTGTGGGAGAATTCTGGCAGGAATTCAAGGAACTCCCGACAAGTTTTGCATTGGAGTATCAAGGCATACCAGGGTGGAAACTCCTTGCTGAACGATTAATCGATCGTCTTTTGCTATTGGATGACAGTTCGAGGCAACTGACAGATTCCGATGATTCCATTGCCATTGAAGAAGCCCAACTCGATGTACTTGCCCAAATGATGGAGCAGGAAGAGGTTGACGATCTCATTGAGGTGACTGAACAAGAGACCAAGACATATTATGAGGAAATCAAGGAAAAGCTTGTAAGACCACCACAGTCCCAAATCCGATTCATCATGGTGGATTTAGGCCAGTCCGAAGAAGATTCTCGCCGTGCGTGGGATCGTGCAAAGGAAGCCTACGAATTGCTTGTTCCTGGTCTCTTCAGAGATGGTTCGGATTTTGCCGATGTTGCTCGGGAATATTCTGACGATGAGACCACCGCCGAGCAGGGCGGCCTGTTGGAGGGCTGGATTGGTGAAGGTCCTGATCTATTTATGGAAACGGAAGTCCATAGTTTCCACCAATCGGTTATGGCGATCGATGTTGGAGAAATCAGCCGACCGTTTGAATGGAATGGGGCTATCTATATCATTCAGGTTACGGACAGGACCGAAGCAGAACAACTTACATTTGAAGAAGCCAAACATTTCTTGGATGAGGATTTGCGTTCCCAGAAACATAAGGAGCTTCGCGATAGACTGTCTTCGAAGCTCATGGAGCGGTACGATGTCGAGTTCTATGAGAAAGAGCTGAAAGCGGCTTTCGATGAGTAAAAATTAAATATTCACGAACGGTTGGATTCGATTGCACTATTAGCCTTCCTGTTCTTTGAATTATATCATTGACCGCGTTAAGGATCTCTAGGGAGACGTAGTGACTGAGCTCGACGGCGGGTATGATCAGAATCCGAGAGGCAGGGATCGTGTTCATAGACAGGTACAATTACACCTTGGACTCTACTGGTGTATCATTATCCAGACCGATTGTGTGTTCAAGCATCTTTTCCTGGTTTAGGGAAGTTTGATAAGGAAGGTTGGTAAGATACATGCCGCATCAGATTTTGGTTATGAATGGTTCCCTTAGTGCCTCAATAACAGTGATAGGTAATTGAGTATGCTTGATATTAGTTCCATTCCCACATATGATTATTTGCATGTCAACGCGGAAAAATTTGAAAGCCCGAGGAACAGTTCCAAGCATATTGGTGATAGATGATGAAGTTGCATTCGCGGACTACTTGTGTCGAGGCCTGAGTTATGAAGGATACAAAGTAACGGCTGCGCAGAATGCTGAGGAGGGTTGGGATCTGATCTTGCTTAGTAATCCAGACCTTGTGATTCTCGACGTTGGATTGCCGGACGTGGATGGAATAAGTTTATGCCGTTCCCTTCGGCTTGAAAGACACCAAATGCCCATTTTAATGCTTACCGCACGTATCAATGTATCTGATCGTGTATTGGGCTTGAATGCAGGCGCAGATGACTATTTACCGAAACCGTTTGCGTTTGATGAACTTATTGCAAGAATTTCAGCTCTGCTTCGCAGGACAGGTGCCAACGGCGATCAACTATGTCTTGGTGATTTGAGCCTTTATTCCCAAGAGAGAAGAATTCGAAGAAATGACATCACCATTTCACTGACACCAAAGGAGTTTGAACTGTTATACTTGCTCTTTCAACACCCCCGGCAGATTGTCCCCAGAGAGACAATATTATCTCATGTTTGGGGATTTGAGTATGAGCCGGAATCGAACGTCGTTGAGGTTTACATTCGCAGGCTTAGAAAAAAACTTGGCCCTCCGAATATGATAGAGACAGCTCACGGTCTTGGCTATATCTTACGGGAACCCGACCGAGTATGATGTTATCATTGCGTCAACGTTTGATTATATGGCAAATGGGGTTCTTTGTAACAGCACTGGTGTCATTTGCGGCCATTTCGTACAGCTTCCTAGCTGTAGGTATGGAATCTGGAATCGATGAAACATTGCGTGAAAGGGCAGAACATGTATCCGAAGCCCTTCAGGAGGTCCCAAACCGAGGATTTGATATGATAGATAGCGCAACTGACGACTTTACGCAGTTGGGGGTTTATGTCCAAGTTTTAAAACCCGATGGAGAAGTAGTTGCTCGCTCTTATAACATTGGACCGCACAGTCTCCCAGTCGACCAAGCTGTTATTGACCAAGTTCTCGGTGGCGATACACCCTACACAACGACTACTTTAAACGATCAACAGATTAGACTCTATTATCAGCCTATTATTCGGGATGGAATCCCAGTGGGTGTGGTACAAGTGGGTCAATCACTTCAGGAATTGACTGAAACGCTGTTGCGGTTGAAAGCTCTTTATATGATTGGGATTGTCGTAACCCTCCTACTGGGAACTGGAATCAGCTTGTTCTTGCTTCAACTGAGTCTACGGCCTATTGTGGAGATTTCACGAACTGCGACTTTTATCTCCGAATCCGTCGATCTGAAAGCAAGATTACAGTATCGAAATGTTGGTGACGAAATTGGGCAGCTTATGCATGCATTCAATCTGATGATGGAGCGACTGGAAACCGTAGTTGATTACCAGCGAAGATTCATCGCCGACACAGCTCATGAACTTCGAACGCCGTTGGCGACCATAAGGGGCAATGCCGATCTTCTGGTTCGCTTCGGACAAAATGCCGAGCGGAGGAATTTGGCTATTGCAGGTATTAAACAAGAGACTGACCGTACCACCCGTCTCGTGACAAACCTTCTTTTAATTGCCCAGGCGGATGCCGGTCTGGTAATGGTACCAACACCGCTCGAGTTGGATGAGATCCTTTTGAGTGTCTACGAACAACTAATTTTCTTGCCAGGCAAAACAAGGGTTGTTTTAAAGCGGTGTGATTCCATAAAAGTGATGGGCGACAAGGACAGACTCAAGCAAGTTATCCTAAATCTGGTTGATAATGCTCTTCGTCACACCGACCCTTCGGGTAGGGTGGTTTTGTCTTTGTGTTCCGATGAAAGGACGGCCCAACTCACCGTGAGTGATACTGGAACAGGCATCGCTGAAGCCGATTTGCCACACATCTTCGACCGATATTACAAAGGTTCCGGTAAATCGTCGGGCTCCGGGTTGGGGCTTTCGATTGTCAAGTGGTTTGTCGCCGAACACTCTGGTGAAGTAAGCGTTGAGAGTAGGTTGGGGTATGGGACAACCTTCACCATTAGCTTGCCTACCTTGAGGGAGAAGGAATAGTCGAACAGTATATAGATTATGGCATACAGCACGGATACAGGATTGGGCGGGTTTTCTGATTTTGGTCTTGCTGGAGTTCCTCGGAGGACGAGACCTACAACAGTTACGCGTGGAACCAGTTTTTCTGCGACGGTAATTAAAGTAACTACAGGTGTAAGAAGCGACAAGTCTTCATACGGTATAATCTATACTTGGATCTCCATCCCATTCTTGAAAATAAACCGCACATCTTCTTTGCTGTAGATCACAGCATGATCGGCAAGGAAATACCAAAGGTGCTCGGTGAATTCGGTAACCACACCCTCCTGCTTCTTCAACCCTTGAGAAACAGTTCTGTTTTTGTCTTTCAAGACTTCCGTTCATGTATCGCGCCTTCCAAATTTGTCAGATGTTTGTTGACCTCGGTGTACTCGCTGCTAAGTTGTTTGAAACGGTCCTGATATGTGTGCTGGTCCATTGCTACATTGGCATTCTCGGTATTGAGTTTTTCCATGCGTGAGACAATTTCGCGACGTTCAACTCTCACCGCTTCCAGCTGTGCTTCATTTTGGGAAGTGTTGAAGATTTCTTCGGTTAGCTTCCCAAAGTTTCCTATGATTTCATCCTTACGAGTGATGATACTGTTGACCGCTTTTACGAACATGTCTTGCAATGCATCCTCATACAAGTGTGGAGAGCTGCACTTGTGGTGACGATCAGCATATTTTTCATTGCACTGCCAGACAATCTTAATGAAATATTGGGAAGAGCTGTCCTCACAGTTAATAGTGTAAGAAATCCACAGGCTGAGCCTGTGGTGCGATAGGTGGTTAGACCCGAACAAATGTTTCGAAAGAAAAGGCCTCCCGTGATACAGTTTGGTTGCGGTTCACAACGCATCCGAACAGAAGACAGGAGGCCAGATGACAGAACAGAGTCTAGCACACACGTGCTGGGATTGCACCTAC
>PGXU01000119.1 GCA_002839335.1 Spirochaetae bacterium HGW-Spirochaetae-4 | reverse complement strand
ACCCTGTGCCGACGAAGGCGAAAGCCGCCCAGATACCACACCCGAACAACCATCCGCCGACCAGTCCGTTCTTATCCATGAGCAGGTGGAACCAATCCTTTTTCCGGATAAGGTTTATCCAGTTGAGCACCAGTCCGAGGCCGATAATGACAATTCCGAACCATATGGTGATTGTGAGGATAGAGTAGACATTCCTTCCAGTGGATTCATGCCCCACAACAGCGGCATGGTAGTCGAACCAGATGGGGGGGAACAAGGCGAACCCAAAATATGAGCCGAATATGACGCCCGATACTATGGATGCGGTTCCCAGATATATGAACAGTCGGTACATGTCCGCGCTGATCATCTTCGGTTTCAATTGTGGATTGCGTTGGGAGTGCTTCAGTCCCAGTAGCCCGAGAAGCAGTATCACCAAACCTTGGCCTGCATCGGCGAACATGAGGCCGAACATGACCAGATAGGAGATCGCGACAAATGGGGTGGGATTGATGGTCCCATATTCCGGAATACTATAATTGTCGACCAATTTTTGGAAAGGCCGCAGCAAGGGGATGTCCTCGACAGCAACAGGGACTTCTTCACGCGGCAGGTATTTCGCATCGGTCCACTCGATGACACAGGCGCCGTCAGCTGCGGCTCTGATCACCGATTCCAATGCCGATGATTCAGATTGGGGGACCCAACCGGAAAAGATTGTCGTATTGCGGGTATGGCTGAAATTCTGGGCGATTTCCCCCAACAGTTCGTGCAACCGCAGGTCGCACCACAGGGTCTCCAGGGATTCCATATCCTCTTTGATCCGTAACGTAATCCGTTCCTTGATCTCGGCATTCGCCTTCCCAAGGTTTTCCATTTGCTGTTCAAGTTCCGCCTGCAGAAACGGCAAGGCCACGCGTTGCAGTCCGCCATCGGGATTCTCCATCCATTGCAATGTCTCGACCAATGGAGACACTTGCTGCCGGTCACGCTTCAGGGTCAGCAGGACGAAGTCCTTCCAAGTCGCCGGTTGAATCAGCACGAACGCTTGGTTCGCAAGTCGGGAACGGATCAACGCATCGTTTCCCTTCCCTACTTGACCGATACGTATATCGAGATATTGCAATTTCTCTTCGGTGACATAGCGCAACAACTCGTCGACCCGGATGCGGGACTGGCTCAATTGCTTCTGTTGCTCCCTGATCGTCGACAGATCGCCCACCACTTTGTCCACCAGGGCCTTGGCTTTTCCGACTTCGAGCGGTTGCATGGTGTCGGGATTGAGTTTTTCCGAGGATGGTGTGGGCATACCGGCTTGCATGAATAGGGTTTCAACGCGAGACCGCAGGTTGGTATAGGTTCCCGGTTCCTCCTGCTGCTTCTGAACCGACAACCTCGCCGCCTGCTCGGGAGCCAGCCGCGACACCTGGATAAAGTCAAGGACCCCTAGGCGGAGCAATTCCTTCTTTACCGTATCGGTGACTTCATCGAGAACGACGGCAGTCAACAATTTCATGGGTACAGTGAATACATTCATACCGCAAACTCCCTGATGGCCGGACTATCCCATCCATAATGGATACCATTGATCAAGGATCGGATTATGGTGTCCTGACGTTCCTCAAGAAAAAAATATGTCAAGATGATGCCGAAATTGAAGGGATATCCCCGAAGCATGGCATGGAATTCCTTCCTTCTGATCCGAAACAGATACTGTTCGACAAGAAGGGTCTGCATCTCCGCTGAACTTTTTCCCGATTCCTGCAATTCCTTTGCCAGGTCGGGAAATCGCCTGCCCACCAATTTCTGTGGCGAACGTTCGGCCGGAGGTGTTTCGAGATACTGGCGGAACTCCTTGGTCTTGGTGATGCCTCCCCCCTCGAGCATGAGGGTACGCAACTTGTCGCCAGGCAGACTGTACATCCACCCGAACCTCACCAGATTGATGATATTCTTCAAATCGGAATCACGATCGAGAACCGCTTCCACCAGGTCCCGGTCATCGCCAGGCAATTTGGCCACCACCGATCTCAGCATGCTGAACCAAGTCCTATCGAATGCGGTCTCCAAGGAGAATAGCCCTTCCGTAGCAATTCGGCTTGCGCTGATAGCTGCAGCCGACTGTGCATAGGGAGTTCGTGACAAGGTCTCCACTATCTGGTCATAGGTCTGTGCATTGGCGATCCGTGCCCAATCGATCGGGGAAACGATCTGCTGCTGGTATAGGTAGCCAAGCCGATAATCTATGTTCTGGTGCTTGACCGTATTGCTGAACCAAAGTCTGACAACGCTCTTGAGATTCTCAACTTCCAGTTTCCTGGTCATTGCCAGAACGGTCTGCGAATGGATTCCATCGGTGAGTTTCGCCACATCCAGGTGCAAGCGGACATTCCTGGCGAACAACCACGCCTCCAACCTTTGGATATCGGCACTCTGGTCATAGATTTCCAAAAGCGGTTCATAAGGGGTATCTTTCAATTGGTTGAACAGTTCGTCCAGGGATTGGCACCGGAGCAGGTTCTCCAGCCGCTGGTCATCCAACATTCCGCCAATCCGGGAACGGAGCTTGGCGTTGATGAATGCATATCGGTTCAGCTCACCGACGCTCACAACGTATTCTCCCCCAGCTGTGTCCTGCAGAGGATTTCAACAAGGGACTCCGCTATGGTTCGGGCACACTCCTGGATGTCGAGGTTGTCGGAATCGGATTGTTCCATGGCTGTTTTGGCAGCCTGTATCCGTTCAGCCGATGCCCTCTGGGCCGCTTCGATCGCTGCTTCACGTGCTTGGCGCGCCGTTTCGATTGCCAGTCGAACTTCCTTCTCCCCTTCTTCCTGAATCCGGGAGACCAACAAGCGTCCGTTCTGTTGTGCTTCGTTTACAATCTTTTCAGCTTCTGCTTCAACTGAAAAAATCTCATTGATCAGTTCGCTGCGCATAATTCGATTCTATCGCTTTCCGGATATCATATCAAGCGAACCGGGACTTTTTGCCTAGTGGTCTGTAAAGATTAAAACTTGTCAGTTGACTTCGAGTGGAAGCGGAACGTACCATATCTGATTCGACACGAACGCCGCCACACACCGCTTAGACCGAAGGAAAGTAAAGTATTACAGTTTACAGGCCACTAGTATCTATCCAGTGGCTTCCATTCCGGTTTGGGATCGATTGCATCCAAGTATGGCTTGATAATGGATCGGAGCCTGGCCAGGTTGAACAACTGTTGTTCCTTCTCACGCGCCATCCTTTCCAAAGCTGTCGTTGGCGCAGCTCCCGGAGATATGAATTCGACAATGGAATCGGTTCCTGTCTGGTCTTGGACGGTTACGGAATCCAAAACCTGTCGCGATGGATAGTAGGTGTCCCAGAACTCCAATTCATCCATTACCTCCAGGACTTCCATCCAGTAGTATCCATTCTCATCGAGAATTCGCTCTTCCACTTCATTTCCCATCAAGTCGGCAAACAATTCCTGCTCCAGAGCCTCCGAAATGGCACTGGCAACGAAGGTCTCGAGCACGAATACCTGTGGATCCTTCTCCTTGGGATCTGGTGAAATGACAAACCGGATATCGATCGGAGGATCCTCGTCCGACGATTCTGGAAGGAACAGGCTGAATTGGTATTCACCTGCCGCAACTCCACTGAGGAAAAAGAATCCATTCTCATCGGTGAACAGGTAGAGGGTCTCGTCGAACACCAGCTCCTCTTCTCCCGCATCATTGTCCACCACCCGATACAAGTCTGTCGTATAGCGTGAATATGCTGCGGCAGGTGAACGCAACAGTGTTCCGACAATGGAAAAAGTCGCTTCCGACTCTATCCGAACCGCATATCCTTGTCTTGGTCGCGGGAGGAAATTGTAGATATAGGAACCGCTGCTGTTCAACATCGAATCCCCGATACCATAGACGACCACATTGTTCTGTTGATGTGTGGTGATGCCGGTATACATGCTGACCCCGAACAAGGATGGCAAGGCGGACGGTTCGCTTGTCATGGTGCGGGTGACCGCAATGTCACCACCCTTCATGGCTCCGGAGGGTTTCACCAAGAGGAAGTTGTCACCGACCGACCGGGTCATACCGAACAATCCCCCGGCATACCCGAACGCGGTATTGAGTGACAAGCTTGTCGAGAACCTGGTGAACCGATCGCTGTATTGCTGTCGGACCGACAACCCGTAGGCCGTATCGCTATGGCTATATGAGATACTGCCCTGGTGGTTCAATGGATCGGCGAAATCTATGCTGCTGAACGAGAATTGCATGTTGTCGTTCTGAGAACCGAATGGGCGCCATGAGGCACTCGCGTAGGTCGAAGTCTCCAGATCCGTCGAGGCGGACATGCTCAGATTGGGTGTGAACGCATAGTTCATGCCGATTTGGCCCCTGACTTGGGGAGTCGAGACCCCAGTAGAGGCATATAGGCTGATTGAGCCGCTTACGGACATGTTGGGAATAAGTGGGATTCCTGTGCTGGCAGTCAGACGCCAATTGGGATTGGAATCGCTGGACAACCAACTCAGACTCGCTCCAAGCGAATATCTGAAGAACTCGCCTATGCTGCCGGAATAGGAGGTGGTGGCACTCCATGTTTCTCCCGAAGCAGCCGTCGTAGAGGAATCCACATTGAGACTACTGTTGTAATTGCGGGATTCCAGTCCGAGGGAGAAATCAAAGGATCCGAATGAGGAATCCTCCG
>PGXU01000034.1 GCA_002839335.1 Spirochaetae bacterium HGW-Spirochaetae-4 | reverse complement strand
CCAATAAGAAGTTCCATAATTTTCAGAACTTGGAATAGATGATCACCATCATGAAGTGTAAATTCACCCATATGCTTAATTATCAATTTTGTTCTCTGAAATGCATAATACGTAGCATCATCAACAAGTGATAACACATGATCACCATAGGAATCCGTAACACATTTTAATTTTAAAGTCTTGTAGATTTCGCTTTTTTCCAACCTAGTCCTTGTTTCAGTGTGCCATGATTCGTCCATTTTATATCCTTATTTCCAATAAATACTTATTTATGTTATCTTAATATATTTAAACCTTTAGAAAGTACCTCTATTACATGTATCATCTTCTGATTGATTCTTTTTCGAAAAAGTCAAAGTAATAATTTTATTGCTCTATTACTCTCGTATATATTGAAAAATCCCATCTCTAGATAATTTTACCACACAATGAACAATACACCATATTTACAAAACAAAGACTGTTTGTAGCCGACTGTTTATTCTTTGAATATTTTATGTCATCAATCGCTATTTGCCAAATTATATATAATTCATCTTCCATACAATCCCCCTCTTTGCTTATCGTTAGATACTATCACCCTAATTTCTTACACTAAAGAATACTTTCCCATCAGTATGATTTAATTTCACTTTCTATAAAAATGTATATAGCGTTACTAGTCTTCCTTTGTGAATGCTATGAACATTACCGCCAGTGTATTCATCAACGACGACGAACGCGGCTTGCACAATGATTATGAAAAATGGCTGGAAGGAATTGCTCCAGAGAAACCCTACAGCCAGTACCAGCACAATGGCTTTGAAGATAATGCCGACGCCCACCTCAAGAGGACCATCATGGGACGCGAAACTGTAGTAGCCATCACCAACGGTGATTTGGACTTTGGTACATGGGAGCAAATCTTCTATTTCGAGTTCGACGGCAAACGGGATAAGCGGGTGCTGATCAAGATTATCGGGGAGTAACTTTAAATGCCTCGTCAAACTTCTTTCTCATGTGGACTCCTACTTTCCCATAGTAGTCCACCTTATTCATTCATTTTGGAAATTTGTCTAACTCGTTGGACTCATCATATTCTGAATCCTAAACGAGGCACAAGTCTGCGATTCTGCGATTGATGGGACTGTATTGGGAAGTGACAAAAGAGCTGCCCCATATCAATGGATTAATGTCCAGTTAACTGCAGACTGCTGGTTTGTTTTAACTGAACAATGTAAGTCCATTTCAACTAATAAAATTTGTCACTTTGTATCTTATATTTCTCATATGTTTTCATTTAACAAACTCCCCTCTGATTCTAGTAAATTCTTCAAAATCAGCTTTTAAATCATCTATTGAAGGGTCATTATAAACTTGCTCTGGGTTGCTATGAGCACCAATAAATCCACAACAGCGGTCGTAAATGTCATTTAAAGAAACCTTTTGTTTGCTTATCTCCTCACCGTTGACTTTTATGAAATTTCCAAGTGAAATAAGTTTTTGATATCGATGTACAGTTCCTTCAAATATCTCATGTTCTATGCAAAGCTCTATTGCACTTCTAAGCTCACCAAAACCTTCTTTCGCTACATCAACTTCTGATCTGTCTTTTGGCCTATTATTGATTAGTTTATTAATGTTTTTGATGTTTTGCGTGACCTTGTTTTTTTCTTCCTCTGCATCAGTAATGATACCCACAAAATCATATTCTTTATGAGAATTATTGAACTTGTAGTTTAAATGCTTAAAGCCGTGTTGGGTACGTAAAGATAGAAGACTGTTAAACAACAATACACTATGTGTAAAAATGACAACTTGCCTTTGTTCGCTAAGTCTTATCGCTCTTTTTGCAAACGAATCAATTATCTTATGATCTAGGCTATTTACAGGGTCATCAAAAATTACCGGTGCTTTGATATTATCCAATTGCAATTCCGTCAGAAATTCTGCTAATGCTATAGATTTTTGTTCACCTTCACTTAAAATTTCCAGTAATTGATGATTGCTGATTTTATGAATTAATTTTGTTGAACCTTTGTCTGTACCAAAGTTTAATTTAATTGGTAAACCGGATTTTCTGAGAGCTGTTAATTCTTTTTGAAAAATATCATTAAAATCCTGGCTGACTAATTCTTCTCTTGCTTGTGATGTTTTTCTGCTAATAGAACTTGTGGAAAAGGGGTTGGGATTTTCATTTAGTATAAACAATGTTTTGTGATTTTTTATTACCTTCTTGATTTCTTCAACTTTTCCCGAAAGGAATTTACGATCTTTTAATTCTGCAATATTATTTTTAAGTTCCTTTTCTTTGATTTCGATATTATCAAATAAATTAGTTTTAATAATAAGGGTTCTGTCTAACTGATTTTTTTTGTTGGAAATAAATACCCGAAAATCATCATATTTGAAATCAAAAACCGAAGCTCCCGAAATTTTATCATTTATGAAAGAACTTTTCCAAAACCCTAGACTTTTGTTGTACTTACTAAATTCAGCTGGCTGAATGGGGTTTCCTTCCTCATCTAATCCAAAACTTGGATGATTTAGTATTAAGGAAGTATCAATATCATTTACCTGGTTTATTAGCGACTGTTTAGATATTTTGAGTGTGGCAATATTTTCTTCCGTTTTATCATTCAGCAATCTGCGATAGTTCTCCAACAGTTCTTTGGCATCGTGCTCAAGAGGCTGTCTGCAATAAACACAGACATCTTCATTTTGTGGGTACTCCGGCTCCCCGATTTTTTTAATATAGTTTTCTGCAGCATTCAGGAAGTTTTTAAACTCATTTGTTTCATAAAACTCAATTCCTTTTGTTTCTGCAATTTCACTAATACCTTTTTGGGTATCTTTTTCTAATTCTACAACGGATACGTTGAAGTCAATCAATTCCTTCATAGTATCTGCGTTCAATACCTTTTTTGAAAGATCGATCTTTCCAATAATAGTGTGAAGTTCCTTTATTTGTAATTTTAAAGATTGTATTTCATTTTCAATTAATGACTTGTTCAAGCCTGAGAGTTCTGTTTCTTTTGCTGTAAGCACTTTTTCTTGTTCGTTACTGAAATTAGAAAGCTCAAGTAATTTATCTTTGGTTGAATCTTTTGAAAGAGAATTGATGAATTGTTGTTGAGGTGTATTTATATTTAGATTCTCAACCCAATTAATTTCAATAGGATATTCTTTCTTCTTCTCTCTAAATAGGTTCTCAAGTTCATTCAGTTCAGATGAGACCAAGTTGAATAAATGAAAGCCAATTGGTGAAACGATAAGTTGACGACTACCATCAAGGCTAATTTGAACGCAATTGTTATTAAAAACAGAAATATTTTCTAGCTCGTTGTTCCTGTTGCTCCCACTCCAATAAAAAGTATTTCCAATACCGTTTGCTTTATATTCGATTTTTGCAGATTGAGGTTCAGATGCTCCAAATATATTTGATAATATATTTTTATTCTGATCATAGCTAAAACCAAGCGCCATTAAGATTCTACAATATCCCGTTTTACCTGTACCATTTTCCCCATAGATTACCGAAATATTAGGAGCAAATTGTATTGTCTGCTCCTTTGCTAGTCTATTGACTCCTGTGACTTCTGAGAGCATAACAAGTTCAACTGTTCTTGCAGTAGGAGAATAATGAGGCTTCACAAAAGTTAATTGCGGTAAGCTTTTTTCTAACCCTTTTGACTGTAAGAAGGATTTAAACACTTCTTCCCTGTCAACAGACTGTAGACTACTTTCAGTGCTAACAACTTTTTGAACCAATAGTTTAGCCCAATCAGAATCCCCAGCCCAGTCCCAAAGGAAATCAACAATTTCTTTTTTATTTGTGGTTGATGATGCCATAATCGACTCCCATACCGTTTTTTCAGTTTTCAAAGCATTATTTTCGAAAACTAAAATATCTGCCTTGACATCAGACAATGGTCTCGGTGATATTAGGTCTTTTAAATACTTTGTCCTTTAGGAATTTAAATAGTGCACTTAATAATTCATCTTTAATTAAAATTCTCAAATATTAATATGTTCCTCAGCTAGTTAGTAGTATAAGTTACAATGTCAGAAATTCCAATGAAATTTCATTATTTCAGGGTTTCAGGCATAATTAATTCTTACACCGATATGTTTTAACCAGAATGTACTGTCACTACTCCCTCACTGATAGTTCGAAAAAATCCGTAAGAGCCCTTACTTGGGTCTTTATGAAAATACTTAAATCCCTAATATTTACTTAAAATTCCAATTTATTTTGTGATAATAACGATTATTTATAATTACTTTTCGTATGATTTCATATCTTCAATTATTTCTCTCCATAATCTGGGATGATCAACCTCGACACCCAATCTCGACAATATCATTACAAGTTTTTCTAAATCCTCACTACGGTTTTCGGCATATCCGGTACTTGCTACGGTGTGGGCAAATGGAGTCAAACTGGCTACCAAATTGGATTTAGTTCCTTCATTATTCCCAGAGTAATGATAACTTACTGAATCTCTTCGCGGAGGATTAACTGCTAAGTTTTTATCATCCCTCTCAGTAAATTTATAATTTCTACCAAAAAGCTTCTCAAATCTGCCAATTGTGGCATATCTTTGATTTAACGTTTCGATTTCTATGACTGGTTTTAATACTGAATATGCCCAAGTACAAAAGTCTGGGTGAGCAGATTCGTGTATATCCCATGACATAACAGGATCTCCTAAAGAAAAGAAGCTATCACATGGGTCATTTTCCATATCTTCTTCCAATACAAAAACATATTCATTTACAAATGATAAATGTATTATATAATGAAAGTCATTTAATGTGTATAAAAATGCTTTCGATTGGTCTCGGTCTATGACAATAGGAAAATAAGGAAGCACTAATTGTCTTAGCCAATTTACGCCTAAACCCTTTATGTGAAAACGAGCAGAACTAGATATTTTTGCTTGGATCATGCAAGATTGTTCAGCGGTGTATGTTTGAGTCGATTTTCTCAGAAGTGTTCCAATAAAATCTATTCCAAAGTCTTCTTCTTGTTCAATGCGCGCCATCGCCATAAATGGTCGACATAAATCAAAAGCCAATCCTTCCGCGATTTGACCCGATCTAAAATTTCTAGCGAGTTGGCCACCTTTATTGTTATTTCCCATATAAGTTGATTTCCCTTCTGTAAAATACTCCAATGCACTTGTCTTTTTGAAGTCTAGCGCAAAAGAGGTCAGGGGGAGCGATTTGCTATACATTTCATTTGTTATTCTACTCAACCGTTAGTAGAAGGATTGTAGTCGGATAATAAACGACATTGCTATCAAATCGCAAGAATTTTGAATTTTTTGAAAAGTCATTCACCTGATAGTTTTGCATGTGTCAGAATTGCATCTTCCAATATGCTCTTTTCGTAATTACTTAAATTATCACCTTTTTTTATCTTCTCAGATATAGTTTTAATCATATCATTATCTGAGAAGCTTTCTGATTTTAACAATTCTAGTGCAAAAGCCAATGTTTTTCCTTTTAAAGGTTCATCAGCGGATATTCTTCTCTTAATATGGCCGCATTTTGCACTCCAACTGCGCTTTTCACGCTCACTCCTCTCCTCATTTTCCCAAATACTAAAATCACCCATTGAAAACCTCCTAAGATTACTCCCATTTTACTAATAATACTAACATGCTATTTAGCTACGACAAAGAATACTTTATCTAGTGTAATATTTCGACTTCACCAACAATATAGAAGTATGTAGAGTGACTAGTTTTCTTTAGTGAACGCCATGAACATCACCGCAAGTGTATTCATCAATGACGACGAGAGAGGATTGCACAACGACTACGAGAAGTGGCTCGAAGGTATTGCTCCAGAAAAGCCCTACTCCCAATACCAGCACAATGGATACGAGGACAATGCCGATGCCCACTTGAAGCGGACCATCATGGGACGTGAGACGGTGGTCGCCATTACCGACGGACAAATTGACTTCGGCACCTGGGAGCAGATCTTCTACTTCGAGTTCGATGGCAAGCGGGATAAGCGGGTATTGATCAAGGTCATAGGAGAATGAGTCATTATCACCATTTCTGGGAATAGACTTGTAATACGTGTATTACATGTGATACGATAATTGCAGGAGGACATTGAAATGAGTGAATCTATTTCCGTGCGATTACCAAAGGAATTAGTCGATCGTCTGGATAATTTGGCGAAACAAACCGGAAGAACGAAAACCTATTATATTCAGGAAGCACTCGCGGAAAAAATAAGTGATCTGGAATTGGTATACTTGGCCCAAAAACGTGAAGAGGACCTCAGGGCAGGACGCAGCAAGACTCATACGCTTGAAGAGGTTATCGGGGCGAATGGTTTGGCAGATAAAGTTTGAAACGCAAGCAGAGAAAGAACTCTCGACTTTGGACAACTCCGTGAAAATGAATGGTATCGCAACCCCAGGGCAAGCCCTGGATCCTAAAGCTTTAATCAGTCCCTAATACTCATATACTATTCACTTATATGGCTATATCTTTAATATATTCATCTTTATATGAATACTTGGTTGACATCTAGATATTTTGTATTAGAATGTGCATATGAAACATAGTGGAAATTATTATGTGGCGGTTATTGCCGACATCAAGGATTCCAAGAAAGCGAAAAATCGGGCGCTACTGCAACAAAAGCTCAATTCAGTGCTCAACGAAATCAACCACAAAGTTGATCTTTCGTTCGGTTCCATCGTCTCGGACAACCCACCCCTATATTACAAGGAGTACCTGAAACCTCTACATAGCGGCACGCATAAGGTGAAGACAGCACCATTCCCTGTCGACATCAATCATAATGTGTTAGCCTCCAACTTCATGATTACTCTGGGAGATGAATTCCAAGGGTTGTTGTCGTATTGTTCCGGACTCATGCCGATTATCGACCATATAGAGAGGAGTCTATTCCCACAAAAGATACGCTTTGGCATAGGAATTGGGGAAATCCAAACCGAGATCAATAGGAATCTTCCATTCGGCATGGATGGGCCGGCATACCATATAGCTAGAGAAATGATATCACTATTGAAAGAATCTGAGCGTAAGACGCTGGAACCTTCTGCAAATATACGAATTGGCATACAAGGTAACGATGGTCTTTCATTTTTGCTGAATACAATCTTCTCATTATTGACGACAGTCAAGGAAAGGTGGACAGAGCGACAGGTGTTAATTATGAACACGTTCATGAATGAAGGAGCCCAGACTCAGATGAAAACAGCAGAACATTTGGGCATTTCCCAATCAAGTGTCCAGAAAGCATTGGCTGCTTCAAATTTTTATACGTACCAGTATGCCCTTACCAACGTCTCTGTCATGCTGCAGGACATCGGGTTTACATATGCTATTGAGAAACCATCAATCATGTGACAGGAAGAGGGGTTGGCAATATGTTCAGATCCATATTTAGCGTTTACTTGCTACTGCATCTTATCGGGGATTATTATTTACAGTCAGATAAAGACTCTCAAAGAAAAGAGATAAAGTACTCCGCTGTATTTTCCCATAGCATTATCTACGCCATACCGTTTTTTATTTTGGTAGTATTCATCGATTGGCAAAATGAATGGTTGATACAAGCCGGTATGCTTAGTATTTCCCACCTATGTATCGACACAATCAAACACTTCGTAGTAAAAAAACTTAGAAATGTGGGGGCGTTACCATATCTGATCGATCAAGCATTCCATATATTCTCTCTGATGTGTATAGCATTGATTACCATAAGGTGGATGCATGGTATTGAGGCAGCGCTTTGGGTACAAACAATCATTAATGTTACGAGCACTAAGTATATACATACCATTGCATGGGCTTGCATGCTGCTACTGGTTGGAAAACCAGCAAATATCACAATCAGACAGATATTGAGAATATATAAACCAGCCGGAGATGAAGAATCGAAGAGAAAAGTCGGTGCATTGATTGGTTCATTGGAACGAATCATTATGATGCTTCTTCTCGGAATTGGACAATACACGGCAATTGCCTTGGTACTCACTGCTAAATCTATAGCCCGTTATGATATGCTCAAAGACAAGCAGTTTGCGGAGTATTATCTATTGGGGACCCTCTTAAGTACCTTGATTGTATTATCAGCCTTCTTGGTTCTTCTGTATCCTTGACCAACCCAATTATCCTCATCCGGATTCTAGGCAATCTCCAAACCTGAAAGAGCCAACGGTTCAATAAATGGTAATAATACTACAGAACAAGCTCTGGACCTTGGCTTCGCCTCGATTGGAAATCAGTCTTCAGATTTTTCGGAGTTCTCTTTATTGCCATATGCGGGAACTGATTCTCGCAACATGTCTCGGCGAAGAACCTGATTGATCCTTGTTGAATATTCGCGCGCATGAGCACCAGCATTCGCAAATACAGCACCACCGCTTGCACCATTGACACCGTTAGTACATTCTCATCAATAGCACCACCAGAATCACTTTGAGCACCACTTATTGAACAACATGCCTCAGAATATCTTCATCGGAACGGTTAGGTTCCGTCATCGAATTCTGAGGAGGTCTACATGACCAGAAAGATCAAGGTGAAGCTCATCCTCGAGCTTCATGAGCAAGGGATGTCATTGAATGAAATATCCCGCACAAGACATCTGTCCAAGCATTCAGCGTGCCAGACAGTGGAGGCGGCAAAAAGGAAGGGATTCTCTTTCAAGGATGTGGCGGAATTGACCGATGAAGCCGCCTATCGGCTGTTGTTTCCTGAACGGCACGCCCATGAAGAAGTCCATGAGCCATCTGACATGGAATATGTTCATCAGGAACTGGGGAAGACGGGGGTCACTCTCAAGCTTCTGCATGCAGAATACCGTGATGAGTGCAGGGACAAGGGCACCATCGCGATGAGTTACTCTAAATTCTGCAGGGACTATGAGCGTTATACCGTTCAGGGTAAGTTCACCAGTCATCTCGAACATAAACCGGGAGAAAAGATCGAAGTCGACTGGTCTGGGAAAAAGATGCACTATGCTGATCTCGATACGGGAGAGCTGGTCGATGTGAGACTATTTGTCGCATCACTCCCTTACAGCCATTATTCATTCGTAGAACCCTGCCTGGACATGAAGGAGCAAACCTGGCTGCAGTGCCATGTCGACATGTGGGCTTTTTACGGGGGAGTAACCAGACGGCTCATGCCGGACAATTTACGTACGGGAATAACGACTCATCCAAAAGAAGGTGAGATCATCCTCAATGATGCGTATGAAGAACTTGCCGTTCATTATAAGACTGCCATCATTCCCGCTGGGGTCCGCCGGCCGAAGCACAAGCCGACGGTTGAAGGCACAGTTGGAGATGTGGCAACCGCCATCATCGCGAAGCTCCGAAACACGACATTCACCTCATTCGCATCGCTGAAACAGGCGGTCAAAGAGAAGCTCTTCGAATACAACCACGAGGAGTTCCAGAAGCGGGAAAAGAATCGGTATCTTGTGTTCACCGAGGAGGAATTTCCCCGTATGGATCCTCTGCCCAAGTATCCCTACGAAGCGAGTACCTGGTATTACAACCGGAAGGTTCAGCTGAACAGCCATGTAGCCTTCAGGAAGAATTTCTACTCCTGTCCTTTCGTGTATCTGGGAAAAAAAGTCGACATCAAGGCAATGAAAAGCAGGATTGAGATCTTTCACAACGGGGAGCGAATCAAGACCCACCAGGTCTATGGCCCCTATGTGAAGAACAAATATCGCACTGATGTACAAGATATGCCTGCCGACGGTCAATATCAAGAATGGACGCAAGAACGCATTCTGGCCTGGGCTTGCGAAATCGGCATCAATGCTTCCATGGTCATCCAAAGAGTGTTCGACAGTGTCGAGGTAAAAGAACAGGGCTTCAACCCAGCCCTGTCCATCCTTCGCCTCGGAAGGAAATACACCGCGGAACAACTTGAAGCCGCTTGCCGAATTGCCCTCGAGCAAGGGTTCAGAAGTCCCCGATACGTCCATCTTAATTCTATCCTCAGCTCGAATCAAGTCCAGACATACATCTCCGGCCTTGAATCGAAGAGCAGCGATCAGCCGACCGTGTTCACCAGAGGTGCTGACTATTACAGCAGCTTCGGCAAGGGAGGCAAACAATGATCAACGATGAATCCATCAGGAAGCTGAGGGAACTCAATCTTCCCGAAATTGTCGAAATCCTCCACACGCAGCAAGACGATGTGGCCTTTGACATCATGCCCTTCGACGAGAGGATGCAGTATATCATCGACTATGTGTATCAGCTCAAACAGGATGCCAGGATCAAACGGCTGGTCAGAATGGCACGTTTCAGGTACCCGAATGCAGACATGCACTCCGTTCATTACGAGAAGAGAGGTATCGACAGGAGTCTGCTGATGCAGATCGGATCCTGTGCTTTCGTGAAACGCCAGCATAATGTCGCATTCAGCGGACCCACCGGTGCCGGAAAGACATGGCTCGCATGTGCGATCGGGAAGCAGGCCTGCAAGAGTGGCTACAAGGTCAAGTATTGTCGGATGCCCGAGCTTCTTGAGGAGTTTCTTCTTCAGGAGTCCAGGGTTGGTGGTCGGCGCAAGCTGGTGAAAAAGTTGCAGCGTTGTGACCTGCTGATCATTGATGAATGGATGTCATCACCATTGGATGACAGACAGGTCTCCTTTGTGTTCGAGTTGATCGAATCACGCTACCAGAATGGAAGCACGATCTTCTGTACTCAATTCGCTCCCGGAGAGTGGCTGGATAGGCTCGGAGGAGGACCTCAGGCCGATGCTATCACCGACAGGATCGTCCACTCGACGATCTTCTTCGATTCAGGAGATCTTAATATGAGAGAAACGACGAGTACGGTTCGTTCGCTTGGATCTGCCTGATTCAGGCGGTGCTGAATCTGCAAAGCACCGGTGCTGGCCTACGCTATCACCGGTGCTATTACGTGCGAATATTCACTTGTCTGATACCCCTTCCCCTCCGTCTTATACCAATCCAGGATATCGGCATCAATATACATACACACTTTTCTTTTCACCGGTTTAAAGTTTTTCGGGTTTCGAAAATGCGATGGTCGCATTCGAGAGAGTTCCTCATCCGTTAGCTCAGGAATATCCGAGATATCTTCATCCTTGAATGCAAGAATTTCTTCAAGTCGTTTCTTAGTAATTTTCACAATACTACTCCCGATGTCTATATATAATTATATAGACATATTAAGGGAAGTCAAGCCAAGACTTGATTGTTCTTTCCATATGACAGTTCGCTAAAAATTACTCTATACATATTCGCAATATGCACTATCATTCGATGTAGATGACATTAAAGATGTCGACACGATTCCTGCACGCATTGGTCGCTATCGTTCCAGTCGAAGGAGTTCTTTCATGCACAGAAACAATCACCATTCGAAAATCGGAAACACAATAGTAGTTTGTTTGATCCTCTGTGTTTTCTGTTTGGTTATAGTCATCACCGGATGCGCATCCGCCCCAATTGTTGAGGAATCCCCAGAGGTTGAGGAAGTCGACGACGAGGAATACGACGACTCCGTCTTCTTCCAGAGTGACGCGGGAAAGGTGGATACGGGAATCAGGGAGAATGATAATGGCAAGAAAGCCGAAGAGGAATCGATAACGCCTGCTCCTACCCATATTCTGGCAACAAAGTATACCGACCCTTCAATCCCGGCAGTAGCCACCACATTGTCGGCATTTCGTGAACCCGAGACCCCAATAGCCAGCGTATCGGCAGGAAGCAACCATTCCCTTCTGCTCGACACCTTTGGAAATGTCTGGTCATCGGGAAGGGGCGACTACGGACAACTGGGAAGTGGAACAAGAGCCAGTTCCCAATTCCTGCCCGTTCGCATGGAAAGCGATATTGAAGCGATTTCGGCGGGAGATAGCCATTCGTTGCTGTTGGGTAGCAGTGGTTTGGTGTATGCATTCGGTGACAATACCTACTTCCAACTTGGATTGGGAGATGCTTCGGAGAGAAGGTTTGAACCGGTTATCGCTACCTTCGATATGCAAGCAATTGAAGCCGGATTCGACCGTAGCCATTTCATTGACAATGAAGGCAATTTGGTCCGAGTGGGAAATCAAGTCGATATTGAAGTACAAATACCAGGACAAAACTCGGGTTCGATGGGCCCGAACTTCAACTATATCTTCACCATCACATCAGAACAATCCCTTGTTGCTCCGCTAGTCATCGATATCGCATCCGATATGAATTTCACCATGTACATCCAGGAGGACCTGAGACTGTGGGCTTTGGGCCATAATGACTACGGCCAATTGGGTGACGGAACAACCGAAGATAGCGACGAACCCGTATTCGTCATGAACGATGTGATAGATGTTTCCACCGGACCGGACCACGCATTGATACTGCGGGCGGACAATTCGCTGTGGAGTGTTGGAAGGAACCACCATGGACAGTTGGGTAACGGTACGAAAATTTCATCTTCGATTCCAATCCATATCATGGACGATATCGTGGGCATCGATGCCGGTCATACACACTCGCTCGCACTGGATTCCCAAGGCAAACTTTGGGGATTCGGCAAGATGGTCATCGATTCCGTGCCGACCGACTCCTATTCCAGCATTCTTCAGCCGTTTTCCATACTGAACAATGTGGCAGCATTCTCAGGTGGGGATAATTTCACGCTCGCAGTGAAGCACGACGGTTCGTTGTGGGTATTGGGTGAAAACCGGTACGGACAACTGGGATTGGAAAATCCAGAGTTCATCACGGCTTTCACCCGGGTCGAGGTACAGATATCCGATTTCCCAGACAGTACTACAACAGCTGACGCACCCGATCAGTTGTAGGTGCCGCTGAGGCTGAACGTACCGTTAGGCGGAATGTTTTCTAGAACTTCCCCTGTTGAAGGGTGAAAAGCTATCCATACGAATGTACCGGCAACCTTGCCCCGCGCTTGCAGCTTCGCGCCGTATGTTTCCTTAGCCACCCAATTCATGTCTATCGTGGCTCCCAGAAGTGACCCGTCGAGCACACCGTTGGCATCGAGTGTCAACACAACTTCCCCCACCTCATCCACAACATTGATCACACTATGGTTCGATCCCGATATTTCCCAGGTATTTAGATCGAGATTATAGTTGGTGACATTCGACATGACGACATTCTTACCGTCCAACAAGTCCCAATCGGACTCGATAAGACCACCATACGGACCATATTGTGCACTGTACAGTGTCTCTTCAATCGTCTTGTGGTGGTTGCTATTGCCCATATCTTGGGTAACGAGGCTTGAATAGTCCTGATACATATTAACTGTTGCAGTGAAATGTGTTGGACCCTTTCCCTTCGCGGCAGTATCGACACTCGCAGCGGCGGATTCGAGGCTCCGACCCGCGACATCGCCCATTTGCAAACCACCAACGGCTAGATCACAACCAAGGAACAAGGAGAAGAGTGCAATCAACAAAACTGGAACGAGAACTTTTTTGACAGATTTCATTTTCATAGATAAACATCCTTTCTACAACTAATTGTATTGCATCACTATATAACAGTCTGTCCAGATGTCAATAATTTTTTAATCTTGATATACCAATTATAACACCTTTAACAATAAAATACTGTTTGAGCATTTAATTCTTCATCATGTCCACCACCGACATCTTGACCGGACCAAATCGTGGCAATATTGTAGATATGGTGGGGAATACCATAAGAATACCGGTGCCCCCAGAAGGAGAAAGCGAGGTATGGCCAACATCTACGATTACCTGGCCTGGCGCGGCGATTTGGGCTTCAGCAAGGATCCGTTGAACGAAATCGACAGCCTATTGTTCTCCACCCTTGCCTATGGAGAATTCGAGACCATACTCGCACCATCCATCGGCGAACCATCCCATCCGTTAACCGAAGTTGACCAAGCATATGCCAAGGTCATGCAAGAGAAATACAAGGAATTCGACCCGCTGGGATTCTTTGGCGAAGTGCCGAAACTCCTGCATCAAGCTGCCGCCACCAAACGTTTTGCCAACGTCCACCTCAGCGGCTTTGAAAAACAGATCGATTTCGACAAATCCAAACAATTTGTCGCCATGGTGGTAACCCTTCGAAAGAATCTCCACTTCCTCGCCTTCAGGGGAACCGACACCAATCTTGCCGGGTGGAAGGAAGACCTGCAGATGAGCTTTATGGATGAAGTTCCGGCACAGCAACAGGCCGCCGACTTTGCCAACAAGGCATTCGAATCGCTAGAGGGTGAATTCTATCTTGGTGGTCATTCCAAGGGAGGCAATCTGGCTGTCTACGCGGCCGTGAAAGCATCGAAAGAACAGCAGGACCGGATTATTGCCATCTACAACAACGACGGACCCGGGTTCCAGTCACACATTGTCGAAAGCGAGACCTATCAGCGGATTCTTGGCAAAATCAAGACGTTCGTCCCTAGATCGTCTCCAGTCGGTTTGCTATTGGAACATGGCGGGGATTATACCGTAGTCGCCAGCAGGCAAAGGAGTATTCTGCAACACGACCCTTTCTCCTGGGAGGTACACGGACCCCGATTTGTATACGAAGACGGACTGTCCAAAGGAGTGTTGGCCATCAACACTGCCATGCGGACATGGCTGACACAGGTCTCCATGGAGGAGCGGGCCGAATTTGTGAAGGGGTTTTGCGACCTTATCGAGGCAACCGGCGCAAAGACCTTGGAGGATCTCACCAATGAGAAGCTGCAATCGGCCCAGGCAATACTGAAAGCCTACACCCATATGGGCAAGGATGCACGGGCAAACCTCAAGAAGACCCTGGACCTCTTTTTCAAGGAGAGTCGAAAATCGATACGTGAAACAATCCTAGGCGAGATAGACCACTTGCTGCCAAAGAAACGGCCTCCCAAATCGATATCGTCGGAGCAGGAGTAACGTCACTTTCCCCCGGAATGCGTCGCATCCTGCGCATGGTAGCTGCTACGTGCGAACGGTTCGGAAAGTACCCAGGTGAAGCCCATCGCCTCGGCCTCTTGGGCCCAACGCGCAAACTGTTCGGGATGGACGAACTCCTTGACCTCGAGCGAATCCTTGGACGGTTTGAGGTATTGTCCCAAACACAACCGGTCACATCCCCTGTCCCGCAGGTCCTGCAGGACCCGACGCACTTGGCTTTCCGATTCACCCAAACCCAGCATCAGCGATGATTTTACTGGAACATCGGGCCACCGGAGCCTGGCAAGCGACAGTAGCTCCAACGAGCGCACATAGTCACCACCAGGACGCGCCACCGGATACAATTCGGGTACCGTCTCCACGTTATGCCCGAACACGAACGGTTGCACCCTATCCAATATCTCCAGCGCCTTTTCCTGTACCCCCTTGAAGTCGGGTACCAACAATTCGAAACGCATGGAGGGATTCGCTTCTAGGCACGCCTGCACAACGGCTACGAACTGCGAAGCTCCCCCATCCGCCAGATCGTCCCTATCGACGCTGGTGATCACCAGGTACTGGATACCGAGCCGGCTCGCCAATTGTGCGATCCGTTTCGGCTCCTCGGTATCGGGTAGCTCGGGAATGCCGTGCGAAACCGAACAGAATGGACAATTACGCGTGCAGATTGTACCGAGTATCAGGACCGTGGCAGTACCTTGTTCCCAACATTCGCGTTGGTTGGGGCAATGTGCCTGCGTACAGATGGTATCGACATCCAACCGTTTGAGCAGACCCTCGGTCCGGTGGTATTGCACACCGGTCGACAATCCCTTGCGGATCCATGGGGGAAACGGGATATGTTGCGGCTTCACTTTGATACTCCCCGTTGCCCGGCAAATTCGGGAATGAGGGAGACGCAGCTGGATTGGACGACTTCCTTGAGTTGCCGCATCGGGACATCGTGGGCGCTTTCCCTCGCGGCGCTGGTCATTTCGACGCCATCAATGCCACACGGTACGATATGGCCGAAGATACCCAAATCATTGTACAGGTTGATCGCAATACCGTGCATACTCACTCCCCTCGCAATCTGAATACCCACGGAAGCGATCTTGCGCCCCTCGATCCAGAGACCGGGGTACCGGTTTCGCCTCCCCGAGGGAACTCCGGCATGTTGCAGGACATCCATTGCGATCTGTTCGAGATAGTGGACAAATGGTGCCACATGAAACCCGAAATCCTGCAATTTGATGATAGGGTACACAACCAATTGTCCCGGATTATGCGCGGTACCGCCTCCACCCCGGCGAACCTGGACAACATCTATTCCCAGATCGTCCAAACGCTTTTGGGGAAGCACGAGCATATTGTGCTCCTTATGGAGTCCGAGCGTGATCACAGGAGGGTGTTCGACCAACAGGATCACCGAAGGTATGGATCCGACTGAGACCGCTTCGTGGAGACGGACTTGCAGTTCCAGCGCTTCTTGGTAGGCCATGAGTCCGCAATCGACGCATACCGGCACAACATGGTGGAACTTCAATGTACCCAGGCTATCAGGCAGAATGTCTTGGATTTGTACCATGGCACATGGTGGCAGAGGAGATTCTTTTTGTCAATGTGGGATACAGGCGGCAGAGGCAAGGCATCACCCGGATTGCTTCGCCTCGCGGTATACGGTGAGTTTGTTGCGTCCCGTCTCCTTGGATTGGTACAAGGCCTTGTCGGCCTTCTCCATCAACGATTCGGGAGTCTCATCCAGGCTCCATTGAGCGATACCGATGCTCACGGTCAACTCACCGGCTGCCAAGCCGTCGAAATCTTGGGAAATCTGTTGGACCTTGTCCACTATCCGCTGCCCGGCCACAACCGCATCCTTCAAATTCGTCTCTGGGAGGATAACAACAAACTCGTCCCCACCATAGCGTGAACAGATATCCACAACACGGGTGTTGAGTTTCAGGACGTCGGCAATGGATTTGAGCGCCCTATCGCCGACCTGGTGCCCATAGGTGTCGTTGATCGCCTTGAAACGGTCGATATCGATCATCATCAACGATAGGGGCCGTTTGGTGGACAATGCATCGTCAATGGCGTCTTTCAGACGGAATTCATGGAATTTCTTGCTATGGAGGCCGGAAAGGTAGTCGGTCTTTTGCGATTCTATGCGCAACAGGATCAGAATGTACATGACAAGCGAGATCAGGATTATGAGTGTCACGAAACTGAGGGCAATCACTATGCTGATGTTCCTCAGCATGTCGCCGACTTTTTCCAAGGCGAAATCCACACCCACGAGTCCGACGACCGTTCCGTCGGCCGTATCCACGATTGGAGCGAATCCGGTAATCAACTTCCCCCATACCGGGTAGTCGACCACTTCGGTGAACAAGGACATCCTCTGGGTATGCGCGATCAATTCGTTCTCGGTAATCCCCTCACGCTCGCCGAAAGCAGAGAAACCTTCACTAGCCATGTCCTCGGCATCCAAGATGTACGCTATCTCCGAATCGGAAACCACCGCCTCGGTGTAGATGAAATCGGCATCTATCTCCTGCTTGATTTCACGCAACAGGGCGTTTGTATGCAGATAATAGGCTTCGTCGAATTGCGGATCCCCATACCCCATGGAATCCACCAGCTTGCGGTACGGTTCCATATCCTGCTCGATCAGATGTGCGATGGAAATGGCGACATTCCTGGCCTCGATACCAAGCCGTTCGATAATCAGGGTCTCCATATGGTCGTGGATCAACAAAGCGGGGAACGCAAGCGCAATCGTGACGACAGCCAGTATCGCCAACAAACCGAGGATCCGCTTGGTATATCGTTTTCTGGAAAGGCGCAATGTCAATCTCCTACCAATGCGGTATAGTAGCGAATCTTTGCTCTTTGGAATAGTGCTTTATCTGTCCTGCCAATCGAGCAATCGCTTTTCGCCTTCCATATCGCGAAATCCGGTGATATCCTGCGATACTTCGAGCGTTCCGGCATATGATCCGTCGCCATGGTAAAGAGCGGTATACGTGATCCTCACATACCTTGAACCAACGGTTATCCGGAATTCAGCCTCTTTTTGCGTACCCGCCCGAAATGCTTCCAAGATCTTTTGGACAATGTGGACACTTTTTGGTGGATGGCAGTTTTGCACAGTCCTGCCGACGACAGCCTTGGTTCTTGGGAATATCCTATGCTCGGGGGTGTTGAAGTACACCACCTTGTCATCCTCGTCCACCAGGGTGATATCTACCGGCAGACTGTTGAAAAGATGCACCAACTGACGTGCCGTCGGGTTTCCGGTAACGAGATCGATTCGTCCGTCGGAAGAACCTCTTGCGGCCGTGGGATCCACTTGACCCTCCTCGTGTTGGTCCTCGGAAAGCGTCAACAGCACATTCCGGGGTATCCGGGGCAAGATTGCGGGGAACAGGACTTGCTCTTCCCTGAATACCATCGAGCGCATATCGAAAAACAGCTGGCCGAACTGGCGGTTCAACACGGCAAGTGGTGTATCGGCATCCGCCAGCGACTCACGCAAATCCTTGAGCGTCGTGCGCACATCGTCATGAATCGCCCACATGAGTTGCACACAACGGTTCTCTTCGACAAACTTCTCGATAACCGGAAACAGGATATTTTCCTTCAACGTATAGTGTGCAGTCAGTTCGGACAATCGATCGAGTGAAGCGACCATGTCCTTTCTAAGCAGCCCAGGGGAATTCTTGGAATTCATTGAGACAACCTGTGGTTTCAACGAGTCGAGGATCGCGGTGATCCGATCGTTTCTCGACATCAGCTCCTCGAGGAACGGAAAGCCCCGCTCGAATGGACGGTGTTGTGCCGCAAGTGCCTTGGTGAAGGAATGGAGCAGCCTTGTGACGATTGTCTTTACGAGCTCCATGTCCTCGACCGTCTGCATGACAGCATCCACCAATACCAGGGTCTCAGCCGGTGTGACGGTATCGAACATACCCCGGGCCCTCACCAGATTGGCCGTATTGGAAGCCGGGTCCGCCAAGCCAAGGCAATAGGGCAACAATACCCTGAAATGCTCCGAGGTGGTGCTGCTCGAAATCTCCATCCTAGGCTTCTCCGACTTTCGGCACTATGCACATGAATACAAATTCCTTTTCTCCGGCATTGGACACCTGGTGGTCGATCTCGGAGGGAACATATGCTACCGATCCTGCTGTGAGCGGATGATCCGTGCCATCCATAAACAGGTTGCCCTTCCCTTCCACCACATACATGATATGGGGCCAGGGATGGGAATGACGCGGAGCATATCCACCTTTCCCCAAGGTGAACAAACGCATGACATGGTCCGACCACCCTTGGTCAGGGCCGATCAGTATCTGCTTCTCCACCGCGTGCATGGCTGGATGGCTCAGTTGTTTCTTTTCTATTTCATCTCGATGCGATACGAACATATTCGTCTCCTTTTCTGTTCAATTCGTGAGCTGCGACATGACCCAGTCGGTACGCATGGCGCTTTCGCCGGTACTTGGACAGGTCCCTTTGCCTTGCAATGTGTCGATGATTGTCTGGATCAAGGGCTGTGCGACATGCTGCGGAGGTTCCGGAACACCGACAGTCCTCGATTCTCCCTCGGAGACAATTTCAATCGGAGCCTCAAGATCCTGTACACTGAAGGAAAGGTTCCCTTTGGTCCCGATCACCTCTACCCGATCATGGTCGCTCCATGCATTGAATACCCATATACCGGTACCTTGCACACCACCGGCGAATTTCCAGCTTCCGCTGACAATGTCTTCGGCCTGGTAATCGTTCTCTTGTCTGCCGGCAAGGCCCTTTGCCTCGACAATCGGGCCGAAATACCAATCCAACAAATCCAAGGTATGGCACCCCACGTCATTGAAACGCCCACCACCGGCTATCTCCGGTTTGACGCGCCAACTCGAGCCGTTGAGGTCGTCACCTATCGGCCGCTGGTAGAGCAGTACCGTAACCGCGCGGACCGTACCTATGGTTCCGTCCGCAAGCATTTTCTTGATTTGCATGAATTTCGGCAAAGCACGCCGGTAATAGGCGCTGAACAACGGAACTCCGGCTTCCTTGCAGCATGCAACCATCTGACGGCTATGTTCGAATGAAAGCCCCATGGGTTTCTCGACATAGACCGGTTTCCCGGCACGTGCTGCTTGGATCGTATAGTCGAGATGTGCATTCGGCGGAGTGGCGATATAGATGGCGTCTACTTCAGGGTCTTGTATGAGCCGGGTGGCATCGTCATACCAACGGGAGACACCATGTCTCTTCGCATAATCGGCAGCATGCTCCCCATTGCGACTCATGACAGCCACCAAGGAGGATCCGAGGATCTTCTGGAAGGCAGGACCACTTTTCTGTTCGGTAACGGCTCCACACCCTATCATACCCCAGCGGATGGTTTGCATGGATTCCTCCTTCTCGATTCGTAAGGAAAGCATACGGTATCTTCCGGCAATCGTCAAACAGACGTTGACCATTCATCCGAATATTCGCATATACTGTGGACATGGAGGTACATCATGAAACGTATGGCTGTGCTCGCATGGTTGGTAGTGGTTTGCGTGACTCCCTTGGTTGCCGAAATAGCTCCAGTGGAATATCAGAAGATGCAATCGGGTGCACCCGACCATGTGGAGATCTCCGTCGAGCGGGTCAAGGTCCGTTGGGTACTGTTCACCAGGACCTCGAATGTCACGGTGCATGCCAAGGTTACCGACGTGTACAGCAGTCTGAGCAACCTGTCGATAGGAGATTCGATCACCATCACCTACGAGCACTACAAGAGCCCTTCCCGTGGTTGGACAGGTCCCCGTGCCATACCGATCCTCAAGAAAAGGGAAATCACCGAAGCCTTCCTGGCTTTTGACACGGAGACGAACACCTATGTCCCGGCTGCACGCGGTGCTTCGTTCGAGCCGTTGGTACCTATCAGATGATCGTTGTGACCGTCCCTGCCTTGTTGGCAAAATAACCGGGAAACTTTTCTTTGAGTATCGCACTTGCCTCGTCCCCCGTACAATGGGAAACACCAAGCAACGGAATGTCTTGGGTGATCAATTGGCGGATCACAGCATCCCGCCGTTCAGGCGCCGCATCGAACAGGTGGATGCCACCAAGCAATGCATACAGCGGTTTGGGGAATCGAGAACGTACCGCGTCTATCATGTTGAGTATTCCCGGATGCGAACAACCGGCGATCATGACCAGTCCTCGGGGCGAATCGATCACCATAGCCACTTCGTCGCAAAAATCATCCACAACCTTTTCCTGTCGATGTTCGACTAGGAACCGGGGATTCGGTTGTTCAAGCGGGTGTATCCGGTCGAATGCCGAAACCAACCAAATTCCGGGGTGTATCATGGCGGTATCGGTACAGACCGTATGCCAGAGCACATTGCTGTGTTCGGTGTCGCCCCGATCGAATTTGGGTCCCAGATACCGCAGGCCTTCCGGATCATCGGCATATTTCTTGTCTTCGAACCCCTTCCCTGTCCACAAGGTCAGCTGCGGGTAGGAAAAGGTTTCGAGCAAAGGTACCAAACCACCGCCGTGATCGTAATGTGCGTGGCTAATCACCACATCGTCCAAGTTGGACAAATCGACACCCAGTCGCTTCGCGTTGCGGATAAAAGTCTTGCCGGTACCGGTATCGAAAAGGATCCGTTTGGCCCCGACTTCGACTAGACACGAGAACCCGTGTTCCGCCTCCAGATCTTTGACCGGTAGCGCATAATTGTCGACGAGCGTCGTAATCTTGACCATCTTGGCCTCCCATACACTTCATGATACACAACAATATGGCGCCAAGCAAGAATTTATATGGTTTCCACTTAATCCGCCTGGGGTGGCAACACCTGCTTGAGGAATTCCAAGGTCCGTTCATGCTCGGGGGCACTGAACATCTTCTCGGGCGCAGCCTCTTCAAGGATGACTCCATCATCCATGAATACCACCCTATCGGCAACTTCCTTGGCAAACCACATCTCATGGGTCACCACCAACATGGTCATTCCCAGTTTCGCCAAATCGGTCATGACAGTCAGGACCTCCCCGACCAGTTCGGGGTCCAACGCGCTGGTCGGTTCATCGAAGAGCATGATCTTGGGATCCATAGCCAACGCCCGGGCAATGGCCACGCGCTGCTTCTGTCCACCCGAGAGCATGGATGGATACACTTCCGCCTTGTCGTTCAAGCCCACTTGGTCCAACAGGGCCAACGCGCGTTCACGTGCCTCATCCTTCGGAAGGCCTTTGACCTGTACCAATCCTTCCATCACATTCTGGATGACGGTCATATGGGGAAACAGATTGAAATGTTGGAACACCATGCCGAGGTCCTGGCGGACCCTATTCAGCTGCTTTTCCTGGTTGCGAATCCGCTTTCCCTCTATGTATATCTTCCCATCCTTCGCTTTCTCAAGAAAGTTCACACAGCGCAGCAGCGTACTCTTGCCACTACCGGAAGCACCGATAATAACGACCACTTCCCCTTTTTGGACACTCAGGGAAATGTTTTTCAGTACGTGCAACTCCCCATACCACTTGTTCAACTTCTCGATTCGCAAAAACGGTGCATCGGGATCGATCGGTTCCTTTTTCATGATCGGTTTGATCTTTTTTTGCTCAGTCACGGTCACTCACCTTCAATCTGGTTTCGATCCTATGGATCGCATACGACAGGACACTCGTCATCAACAGGTACCAGATTCCCACTATGATGAACATCTCCATATACATGAAGGTCGAGGATCCCATTTGCCTTCCACGAAGCATGAGCTCGGGAACCGCGATTGTCGAAGCCAGGGAGCTGTCCTTCAATGCGATGATCAGCTGGTTTCCCAACGAGGGAACAGCACGCTTGAATGCTTGGGGCAGGATAATCCGCCGCATGGCTTTCGAACGTGTCATCCCCAGGCTCCGTGCCGCTTCCATCTGCCCATAGTGGATCGATTGTATGGACCCACGGAAAATCTCGGCTATATAGGCACCATTATGGACACCCAGTGCGATAACCGCCGAGGGAATCGGTGCGATGGTCACGATCGAGGTCAGTCCGTAGTAGACTATGAACAGCTGCACCAGCAGCGGTGTTCCCCTGATCAGAAAAATGTAGGCACGGGAGAAGGTCGAAATCGTCTTGTTGTTCGACAGGCGACCGAGGGCTACGATAAGGCCGATCACCAGCCCCAGCAGAACGCCGAGGGCTGTGATCTGGACCGTATACCATGCCGCCTCTCCGAAGAGAAAGAATCGTGAGGGTATTGCCCCCAGATCCCATGGAATGATTTTCATTGGCATTGGCGTATATCCACCTTACTCGCGTGTGATATCTTCGCCATTGAACCACTTGGCGCTGATCTCACTCAGGGTACCGTCCGCATGCATGTCTGCAAGGACCGTGTTCACCTGCTCACGCAACTCGTCGTCGTCCTCATGGAAGGCGATCCCCATCTTCTCGGCACGCAATACCGAACCTACCGCAGTCACCGCATCCCCACCCTTGAGCTGGGTAATCGCATGCAGTCCCACGACACGGTCGGTCAATACTCCGTCGTTTCGGCCATTGATCAATTCGAGCAATGTCTGATTATCGTCTTCATAGAGTTTTGCCTTCACACCAAGCTTCACCGCATCCTGTTCGAAGGTGGTGCCTGTAACCAATCCGATCACATGGGAACTTTCCAGGTCATCGAGACTAGCGATTCCCCCGTCCTTACGTACCAACAGCTGTGCGCCGCTGTAGTAATAGGGGATCGAGAAGTCGACCCGCTCTTCACGTTCGGGCGTGATCGCCATACTGCCGAGAATCCCATCGTACCGCCGGGCCCGAAGCCCTTCGATGATCCCGTCCCAAGCAGTGGTCTTGTACTCCATTGTCTTTCCGAGACGATCGGCGATTTCCTGTGCGACATCTACATCGAAACCGATAACGTCGCCCGATTCATTCAAATAGTTGAAGGGGGGATACCCGCCGGAACCAGCAAAACTAATCGAGTTCACATCCGCTTTTTGGCCCTGGGCAAAGGTCGCCGGAATTGCAACAATAAGCAAAATTCCTACAGCTGCCAACAACTTCCACAGTCGTTTCGTATTCATCATATCTACTCCTTATATGGTGGATTTATCCTTATTATAACACCATACCTAGTGCACAGGCAACCCCTTCGTAATTTTAAAAGAATATCTGATAAGGAATTACCATCTAACTTACTATATACCGTAGATTTATGGGGAAATAATGTGACAGGAATCACAACGGATCTTAATGAGTAATTTTTTGACTAATACGAATGTCAACCCCATTCGAGGACCAGGTGCTTAGAGAAAGAAATCAAGTGTAAATATATTCCAAAACAGTGCCACCGAGTTCCTTGGAATATTGTAGTAAGCACCGAAAGTGAACGTCCTTTCACGTAGCAGGAATTGCGGTCCTCCGACCGAAATCGGCGTGATGCGGACAACCGGACCATAGTGCGACCCCGACATGATATCGCCCATGAATCCGAGTCCCACGTATGCGTTGGCGAAGAGGGGAACAGTACCGTGATTTTCGTAGACTGCGCCCAATACGGCATAGGAAAAGACCAAGCCTCCCACGGTTTCGCCAAACGGATCCGGCGTCGCCTCGGTCAGGATGAACGCTTCCGCCTCCCACCGTGGCGTAATGCCGGAGACCACACCAAGCTGCACATGCGTGCCCTCACTGAGAAAACCGGAACCCTTTTCCGCATCGAAGATTCCCAACGAAAGTCCAATAGTTGTGGCGTACAGGGAAAGGGGAAGGACTATCAGTATCGTAAATATGCCGAACAATCTTTTCATGGTACCGCCTACCAAAGGTAATGGATTATTTCAAACAGACGTATTCCCCACCCCCAGGTATCGACCTGGTGGTCCTTGACCAGATGCACCCCGAGTATACCGATCTGCTTATCCCCGAAATGGAATGAAATCGGCTGGAGCAGAATCGAAGTCGCTGTAAAGGAGGTCTCCTGCACGTCGAACAGGAACAGGACATCGATACGCGGTGTGTAGGCGCTATCCCGCCTGAACGACCGGTCGAAAGGATGTTCCTGCAGTGCGAAAAGACTTGTGCCGACTCCAACGGAGAGGTATGTGTGGCTGTCTGTGAAGGGAAACGATGGCATAGTCAAACCGAATTGTACCGACGGACCCGACAAGAGCGCGGGAATCGGTTCGGCTATGAATGTGACCGACCAGTGCTCCTCCTGGGAAATGGATGGAACATCGAATCCATCGAGTCCGATCCGATACCCACCCCACCAGGGAGCAGCCGACAACGGTATACAAAACAAGAGGAGTGCCAGGACCAGGATAGTAGGTGTGATGCTTCTTTTCATCGGCTATCCCCACACCTGCATGATCACATAGTTGTACCAGCTGCGGAGGTTCCTATACGACTCGGCTTCCTCACGGGTCACTACCCTACAATCTTTCAATAATGTATGGATATAATCGAGCGAATAGGATCCGATCCGAACATCTTCGAACAGGAAGTTGAGCTCCCTCGCCAGCGTCTGCGAGCGGAAGTTGTAGTTGGTGCTGCCGATAGTCACCAGAGTCCCGTCAGCGACCATCAGTTTGGCGTGGAGGAACGCCTTGTCGGGGGACTTGTAGATGTAGACAGTCGCCCCGGCATCCAACAGATCCAGGATTCCGTAACGCGAAGCCATTTCGTATTTTTCCTGAGTGGCATACTCTGAAAGCATGATATGTACAGCCACCCCACGACCGGTGGCGAACTTGATTCGATCGAGCAAGGCGGGGGTCAGGAACGTATAGCCTTGGATCATCCACAACTCGTCCTTCGCGTAGACACTGAACACGTCGAACATGGTCGAGACCTTGGATTGCGACGGCCAGTAATGGTCCAACAGCCAAAGGGATGTGGTTGCCCCCTCGCCTACCAAGGAACCGGCGATTTCAAAATCCTCCGCCCGCAAGGGTTTTGGCGAGTAGTTGTTCCAGGTATCGACAAATGTCTCGACTACAGCTTTGGAGGCTCCCGGTGATACCACCTCGGCCATTGTATCGATATTGCCGATTCCCGCCGGCCAAGCTATGGATGAATGGTTCACGTTCACCCCGCCCACCGCGAGAATTTCGCCATCGATGACCCAATATTTGCGGTGGTCCCGCTCGAACATCCTGGGAATGAAAAAGATATTGCTCAACGAGAGGGAATTGTACTCGACTGTTTCGAGTCCCAGCTCGCGCAAATGCATATATGCGGCTTTGATCAATGTGTCCGAAAATGGCACCATCTGGAAATTCGAGGAGGAGTCTATGATGATATAGACGCGAACGCCCTCCGAAGCCTTTTTCGCCAGGGCTTGCCAGACAGGTGCGGTTGACTCGTGTTCGACTCCAAGGAATGTGGAGATCAGGATATAATCGTCCGCCTCTTCGATGAGTTCTAGGGAACGGGCATTCCACTCTGCTCCAGTGTTGTGATAGATAGGCAAGGTCGAAGGGTATGCCTCGATCCCCGCACTTTCCATGACTTCGGTGAACCCAGCTCCCGATGCGGCCATTTTTTCAAGACGACCGGTTGTCGAGCATGAGGAGAAGAGGAAAGGAATCAGGCATAATGTTATGACAAGAGTACTTACCTTGCGCTTGTTCATAACGGTTACTATAGCAAAGAAAGGGCTTTATATGAAAGCCATGAGAATGATAATAATTGATAACTTGTAATGATATATCGCAATAGATATTCAGCGGCAACTCATGACGTATCTTGTTGGATACAGTTCTGGGACAATACGATGGATAAAAGTCTGGGCATAAGCTGGAACGGATTATCGTGTTGTCGACCCGATGTGGAAAGAACCCCCTCCGCCAACGGCGCCAGGGGGTCTTGTATAACGGGAATATTGGAGGAATTTTCCCCGCGCCAAGTCTGCCCCGGGGAAAAACTGCTCGTTGCTTTAGAAAGAGAGGTCCAAACCGGTCTGGATATAATGGTCGCTCGAAGCCTCGCCATTGTTGTCGAATCCGTATTTCACGAAAGTAGTGATTCCGGCGATGGTATAGGTCCCCTTTGCATAGGCACCAAGAGTGTTGTCCCCGCCAAGATCTGAAACTCCTACGCCGGCAGACAATTTCGAAGCATCGCTGACTTGGAATCCAGCGCCCACATTCATGTTGCTCACCGTCTGTTCGTTGGTGTATTCGACATAACCTGAAACCGCATCCTTTCCACCGCTGACCGCCGCGAAGTACAGGTTCTGGTCATCCGCATCGAAGGCGATCCATGTCGAACCGGCGACCGACAGGTCGAAATCAAGTCCTGCGAACGCTGCGATATCGACTGCGGCACTCGCTGTCATGGCTTTTCCACCCGGGGCATACGAATCGAAGGTCGCATCGTTCACCACTGCACCTGCGAGGGACACTCCGTCGACCGGAGTAACTGTTGCTCCAGCGAAAACACCCTCGCCGAGCAAATCGTACCCCACTGTCGCACTACCGATGCCATCGAGTCCGACGGTAACACCGAAGGGAATGTTGGCACGATCTACACTATTGGAGTAGAGGGCATAGTTGTCACCCTCGGCCCCACTCGGGTCGGTGTAGGCCGATGCATTGAAGAAATTCTGGTTACCGACTAGAGCGTTCAAGGTAACGGGAAGTTCGATATCGATCGACTTCAGAATCTCGCTCACCTTCACGGTTGCTGTCGCATACCAGTCCTTGGCGTTCAACGCAGCATCGCCATCGATAGAATTCCTCAATCCTATCGAATAGAAGTCGTCAGATAGCGACAAGCTGATATCGGCCGCTCCCGCTGTACCGTCATACCCACTGGTAGCAATGTCTCCGTCCAGGGAAAACTTGTAATCGAACCCGAAGTTGCCTGAGAACGTTGGTGCCGCGAATGCCGTACCAACAACGAGAACCAGTACTGCGATAAGCACAATAGTCTTTTTCATACTGAACATCTCCATTTTTGTGAGAAATTTATGGTCCCAGTGTTGCATGGCCATATGTTGGCGATATGTGTCTTTTTTGTGGTGGGGATGTTTTTCTGTGTTGAAAATATGAAGCGATGGCAAATGTTCAAAAGCTGCTGGGAATACTGGACAGAATTTCGATTTTATCTTATGTTGCTTCTTGAACGGGCGATTAACTCAGCGGGAGAGTGCTACCTTGACGTGGTAGAAGTCACAAGTTCAATCCTTGTATCGCCCAGAAGGCAACCGGTTTGGTTCTCCAACCCGGTTTCCTTTTTCATATCCGATTATTCGGCATGGATGTGTTTTCATGCAACTATAAGGAGAAACCAAGTCCCGGTGCATCGTTCGGGTACACCCGACCGTCGACGATACGTACCGCATCATAAGTCGGATCATCGATGAATTCCACGTGTCCATCCAAATCCGCATACTCGACGTTGGGGCTGGACAGAGCCATATGCAAACCTGCGGCGATTCCCAGTCCGGCTTCGTCCATGCACCCGACCATGGTACGGGCTCCGACAGCCGCGGCAACCGCATCCAATTTCATCGCCCGCCAGATTCCACCGGTCTTTGCCAACTTGATGTTGTACATATCGGCGCCACCTGCCTGGATAATCTTGATGGCATCCTCCGGTCCCAACACGGCTTCATCGGCCATGATACGCAAGGATCCTCCGGATAAATCGTGCAATCGGGCGAAGGCAGCCAAGTCCCGCTTCGCACAAGGCTGTTCGATGAATTCGGCACCCACCACATGCAAGGTCCGGATGCAGAGCAGGGCATCTTCCTCGGAATACCCTTGGTTGGCATCGAAATAGATCTGCACTTCCCGGCCTACCGCCTCCCGGATCTTGTGCAGCTTCTCGATATCCTCATCCACCGAGACTCCGCCTTTGATCTTCAAGGCCGTGTAGCCCTTTCCAACCCATTTACGGGCCTTTTCAACTACAGCGGCCACCGGTTGGATCCCGATTGTGATACTGCTGCGGATCGATGTGCGCGAACCACCCAACAACCTGTACAACGGCAGTTCCGCCTTCTTGCCAAGGATATCGAGAAGTGCCATATCGACCGAGGCCATTGCCGTCGGTTGGGTGGGAAGCTGTCGGTGCAATCGCGACAGGATATCGGCATAGCAAAGCGGATCCTCACCGACAAGGAGGGGAACCGCCACGTCGTTGAGGGCTCTACCGACAGTGTATTCGTTCTCACCGGTCACCTCCTCGTCGTAGGCACTGCAACCGAAACCCGAGATTCCCGTGTCCGTATCGATGCGGATAAAGTAGTTCACCACCTGTTCGGTCGTTGAATAGGCGATGGTGAACGGTTCTTCCAACGTCAAGGTAACCGGCCAGACTTCGCAAGCAACGATCTTCATGCCCGGCCTCCACGAGCCATCATGTCCACCAGGACATCGACTATCGGACCCAAGTCGTGCACCAGAGCATCCCGAACGGGAAGACCGGTCTCGTTGGCAACCTTCGCACACTGCGCATCGATCTCACCAGGTGCCATTCCCTCATGGTTGACCGTAATGGCGACCACCGGCTTGCCACCGAGCAATTCGACTGCTTGGATTTGTGTCTTGAGGGGATGCAACGGCGTCCCGGGAATACCATCGCAGTCGACGCGTAGCGGCGCATGCTGCATGACCACCGCATGCGGTTGCCCCGCCGAAAGGATTTCGAACCCACCCGGATACAACGGATTCATCAGGCTTCCCTGCCCTTCGATCACCATCACGTGCGGTTTCTCGTGGTCCCAGGCTTCGAGAATCGCATTCTCGATCTCTCCGGCGACAAAATCGTTGATGAGCGCATCCATGCGTACCCCGTAGCGGGCTCCCTGCAACCATGCGGTCTGGCCGGTACCGATCATCTCGGCCGAAATTCCCCGCGCATTGAACGCGTCGACCAATTTCCATGCGGTGGTACGCTTGCCCACCGACGAATCGGTTCCCAACAAGGCGATCCGGAACGACTTCACATCCCGGATCCTACCGGTATAGCTGTGCAATTCGTTTCTGGGAGGAGTCTTGCGGATATCGCGGATAGTCGCTCCGCTTCTGGCTGCAACCGCCTGCATCTCGGGATCATCGGAGAGGAAGTAATGCATCCCACAGTCGACATCGAGCCCCAGGTCCAATGCATGGAGCAGATCCTTGCGCATCTTCGGTGTCAATCTCCCACCATCGGTGGCGACACCGAACACGAGGTGGGTAATCGGTTTCCCCGCTGCTTTCCAGACCGAGACAGCCGAGTCGATATCGTCATATATCAGGATTCCCGAGGGTTTCCCATCGAGGAACATGCCCGCATCCTCTCCCGTATGCTTGCTGTCGACAAGTCCGACAACTTCATACCGTCTGGTGAACCGCACCAGGCCGTGGGCAGTCTTTCCCCATATGGTATCGAAGAACTCGTCACAATACACCAATGCCACACCGTCGACCACAACCGACCTCCTTGTAGGAACACTAGGGTATGATTACTCCAGTTTTTCCAAGTTATCAAGGGTATATGGACAGGATTCGACTATTGGGGTATAGTGGCTTCCAGATATTACGATTTTCGGGCGATTAACTCAGCGGGAGAGTGCTACCTTGACGTGGTAGAAGTCACAAGTTCAATCCTTGTATCGCCCATCGACCTGGTCCACTGTGGATCAGGTTTTTTCATATGTCGCCCAGACCGTGTCACATATGTACATTCTGCAAGAATACGTTCTGCATGAAAAAAAGCAGCACATAACTGAGCGAAGCGGAGAGTACGGGGGTCGCGACCCACCCCAATCCGATCTTCCCCAACAAACGGTAGTTGATGATCCGCCACCCTCCCTTCACCAATCCGATGCCGACCACAGCACCGACACAAGCCTGGGACTGCGAAACGGGCACCAGTGGAATCGGAGGCAGGCCAACCGATACGAACAAGTCCGAGAGCCACGTGGACGAAAAGATGAACAGGACGAGAGCCGTCGCAGCCACTACGATAAAAGCCGACACAGGGGACAACTTGAAGAGATTGTCCCCCACGGTCAACATCACCCGCTTCGAAAAGGTGACCACTCCGACAGCAATCGCGAGACCTCCCAATAGGAACAATTGCTGTTCTCCCGACAGTACAAATCCTGCAAATTCGCGCGGAGGAATATCCATGGCCTGGATGAAGACTCCCATGACATTCGCGATATTGTTGGCACCCAGGGAGTAGGCACCGAAGGCTCCGGCGATCAATAGGGCATTACGGGTATACCGGTCCAACAGCAACAGATGGATAGTCGAATTGTTGACAACCCTGCGTACAATCAGAAACAGCAGCATGGCAAAGATTCCGGCAAGAACCGGTCCATAGACCCAAGTCCCCACAATCCGGGTGAGCACCACAGGATCAGTCGGGTTCTTGGTAAACAGATTCCAACCGATTATCGCACCAACGATAGCCTGGGAAGTCGAAACAGGAAGCCCGAACCTAGTCATCCACAACACGGTGACTGCAGCGCTCAACGAGACAATGAATGCACCGGCAAGCCT
>PGXU01000033.1 GCA_002839335.1 Spirochaetae bacterium HGW-Spirochaetae-4 | reverse complement strand
TTCTTGCCATGGTTCACCTCCATTCTCATCCTACCCGAGGCAATTGGCAAGTGTCAATATTGTCTAAATATCATTGGGACAGAATACTAGTGATCTGTACCATCCTAATCTTTGCTTTTCTTGGGCCTATCGAACACATGGACTTCGTTCGTGTCAGCTCAGATATCTGGATATCTTCGCTTCCTTGTCCTTGCCCTTTGTCCGATCCGCTCCAAGCTCAGCCACAAGTTTATGTTGTTACAGATCACTAGTGATCGGTCTCCTTGCCTATATAACCACTTCAATGAGCCGATTGCTTCAAGTTATTGGCAATTTTTAATTATTTTGTGACAACACCGTCGACATATTCGACCAGATCGTTGACCCGCACACCCAATGAGACCCGTTCGTTTTTCGGTTTGTGGCGGCAATATGCCAAAATCGTATAGCCATTCCAATCGCATTCCAGCAAATATTGCCCACCCTGGTATTCGCAGGAAATCACACGGGTCTTGTTGAAACGCAAGTGTGGCAGGAACTCGGGAAAGGCCAAGGCCGGATTGTCGTGGACAATCACCCGTTCCGGACGGAAAAAAATCTGTCGGGTTTCGCCACCGCTGCGGAATACCACCGTATCGGGCCCCTTGTCGATGGAAACCAACGTCTGTGGAATGAGCGAATGGGGCAAGAGGGTTCCCTCACCCATGAATTTGGCGGCGAATAATGTTGACGGGTTATTGTAGATCACCTCGGGAGTATTGAACTGCTCGATCCTCCCTTCCTGCATCACCACGATCCTATCGCTAATGGTCAACGCTTCTTCCTGGTCATGGGTGACATACAACGTGGTGATACCCGTGGCCTCGTGGATCTTGCGGATCTGCTGACGCAATCGTTTGCGCATTTTCGCATCGAGGGCCGACAACGGTTCATCCAACAGCAGTAGTTTCGGTTCGGAAGCCAGTGCACGGGCCAGTGCTACCCGTTGGCGCTCGCCACCGCTGAGCAATGCGATCTTGCGTTTCCCGTACCCTTCGAGCCCAACCAGCTCCAACAAGCGGGCAACCCTTTCATGGCGCTCCTGCTTGATGATTTTCTTCAATTTCAGGCTATAGGCGATATTCTGTTCCACATTGAGGTGCGGAAACAATGCGTAGTCCTGGAACACCATGCCGATATTGCGCTCCCAGACGGGAGTGTTCGTGATATCCACACCATTGAGCATGATCGAGCCTGATTCACAGGGGATGAGCCCAGTAATCAATTGCAACGTAGTGCTCTTTCCACAGCCGGAAGGACCGATGATGCTGACAAGCTCGCCCTCCGAGACGGTGAGATCCAACGAGAGTGTGAACTCAGGATATTCTACGCGGATATTGGAACAGACAAGTCCCGAATCAGACATGGCGACTCCTCTTCATCGATTCTGTCAACGCAAATACTATAGCACAACACGCGATCAAAATCGTTCCCAAAGCACAGGCTCCCGCAAAATTGTATGAACCGATCAGCCGGTACATGACTATCGGGACTGTGATGATACTGGAATCCGCAAGTACCAGTGTGGCATTGATTTCTCCCATGGATATGGCAAACGCGAACGCTGCTCCGGTTGCCATGGCAGAACGGAGCAATGGCACTTCCACACGCCAGAAGGTTTGGGATACCGTTGCGCCGAGCGTGAGCGATGCCTGGGTATAGCTGAAGGGAATCTTACGGTACTCGGGAAGAATCGAACGCAGTACGAATGGTGATGCTATGACCACATGGGCAAGGACCACCAGGACGACTCCCAACGATCGTCGGCCCGTGAAAACCGAAGAAACCAAGTAGTAGCCAAGACCAACCACCACCGATGAGACGGCCATGGGAAGCATCGCATACAGTTCCATGGAAATATTGGAACGCCTGCGAGTTTTTCTCAACCGTGCGGCGAGCATGGTCCCGATAACCAATGAGACGAATGCCGTTATCGCTGCGATTGTCAGACTCAACAGGATTGCGGAAGCGGCTACCCCAAGTGGCGATCCCGCGACCGTCTCCAAACCGAACAATTGTCGATACCAGCGAGTGGAGAACGCAAGATCCCCCGAACGGGATACAGGAGCCAGGAAAGACCGGTAGATGATACCAGCCAAGGGACCGAGTACGAAAACAACGGAAAACACCACATACAGGAAGGCAATCGATTTGCCCCAAATCGAACGGGGGCTCCGTTCCAGCCGTCGTTCGGAAATCGCCTCGATTTCCTCCTGGTGTGCCATCATCCGTTGTGTCCACAAATGGGCCGCGACCAAAACAAGTGTGACTGCGATGGATAGCAGGCTCAAAGCCGCGGCTCCCTCCAGATCGAGCGTCATCCGCGCCCTCCGGTAGATCTCGACTTCCAGCGTGGTGAACCTGGGGCCTCCCCCGAGTACCAGCAGGATTGCAAAACTGGAAAAACAGAACAGGAAGATCAACGTCGAAGCACTCAGGATCGCAGGGACCAATCGGGGCAACGTCACCGTCCTGAACACAGTCCATCGTCTCGCCCCCATGGTCATGGCCGCATGGTTGTAGCGGCTTGGCAGTTGCTCCCAAAAAGAGGAGATCAGACCCAGCGCAATGGGGAAGTTGTAGAATGCATGGGCGATAATGATGGCACCGAACGTGTAGAGGATCCGCAATGGAGGTTGCTCAAGGTCGAACATCGACATGAGAAGTGTGTTCACCAGCCCATTATTGCCGTAGAAGATCACGAAACCCAATACCACGAGGATCGAGGGGAGTACGAACGGTAATGTGCAGATTGCCCTGATGATGCTCTTTCCCGGAAACCGGTAGGTGGCAAGCAGATAGGCACCGGGTAGACCGATGAGAACCGACAGCACGGTACTGGCCAACGCCTGCAGCAAGGTGAATCGCAGGATCCGCCAGGTATAGGCGTCGGTCAGCATCAACCGGAGTCTTGCAAGGGAGAACCCTCCCGCATCATCCACAAACGCTTTGCTTAGGATGATCGAGAGGGGAATAAGAAAAAGGAATGTGAGCAACACCATAGCCGGTGTGCTCAACGCCCGGTAAAAGCGCGAGGTGTCCAAAATAGTAGCGACACCGGGACCATTCCTTCGTTTATTGATCACTTGCTCATTACCTCCACCCAATCAGTAAGCCACGAGTCGCGATATTTTGCAATGACTTCGCTTTCCAACATGATCGAGTGGGCAGGTTTCGGAGCGGATTCGAATGCCGCCGGCAACACCACCGAACTATTGGTGGGGTACATGATATTTGCTGTCGCTATATCCACTTGGGCATCGGTGAGAAGGAAGTCGATGAACTGCTGGGCAGCATCCAATTCCTTGGTGCTCTTCACAATACCGGCACCTTCGATAACCGCCATGTTGCCGCCATCGAATACCAGTGCCTGGTATCGGTCCGATTCCTCGTACAGCACATGGTAGACCGGGCTGGTCGTATAGCTGATTACCAGCGGAGCTTCTCCTTCGGTAAACAAACCATAACCGCTTGACCATCCGTCGGCTATCGTCAGCACATTCGGCTTAACCGCTTCCCACCATTGGAGGTAGGAGTCGCCATATACGGCGATTGTCCATTCGAGTAGTCCCATGCCGACACTGGACGTCCTGGGATCCATAAGGATCAAGCTGCGGTTCCACCGTGGATCGAGCAAATCGTCGAGTGAGCTTGGGGGATCGCTGATCTTTTGTGTATCATAGACGAACGCATAGTTGCCATAATCGAACGGGACCAGGGCATAGGTTGGATCGAAATGGAGGAATGTCGGAATCTCCTCCAAAGCAGGTGATGCATACGGTTGCAACAGACCCGAAGAGACCGACTCGTGCAGCAGTTCGTTGGATATGCCAATGACCACATCGGCTTGGGGGTTGTGCTTTTCCAGCTCGAGGCGTGAAAGCAGTTCTCCTCCGTTGCCGGCCGATACCAGATTGACCTTGATTCCGGTCTTTTCCTCGAATGCCGGAACTACCAGAGGCCCCGGGCCCCATTCGGATACGAACGAATCATACGCATAGACGGTGATGATCCTCTGTGATGCTTCCGGTTTCTCCATGTTTGCCTGCGCGAACAGTGCGACAGGAATCAAGAGAACAGCCAGAACCAGCCATACATAGTGCTTTTTCATACAAGCACCTCCTTAGTTGGTTTCTGTCTGTGGGGAATAGGTGTGAGTTTACGTGCCTCCCTTCGCTGGCATTACCCAGATCAGGTTCTACGGGTGTAATCTCAGGCCGCTCGACGACGGCCACCCCAAGACACCCCTAAGGTAGACAAAAACCTTTGGAGTGTCAAGGACGGTTTTTCGACGGCTGTCGGATAACTACTGGTCCAGCAGTCCCAGTTGGCCGGCGTTGTATGTCAGCACATCCAGTATCGAACGGGTTTCGAAGGGACCGGGGAAGTTGACCAGTTGCACATACTCCCTGCCGGTCTTTCTCATCGGTTCGCCCTGGATACTGTGCCAGTTGTCCATGATCAGATCGGGATCGAGCGACTCTATCTTCTGGATATCGCCGAGGGTGAGTTCCTGTGGACCGAACACAGCCACCACTTCGTATCCGAGGTACCGGGCCAACGCCTGGTGGTGGAATTGCACGGCCACCTTTGTCCCCGCCATGTCCTTACGGGCACTGTTTCTGCCGATTTCCTCCACCAATGCATCCAAACCTGTTTTCCATACTTGGTATGCCTCGGTCGTACCGAGAAGTACCGATACTTTTTCGACCGAGAGCGCCAGCTGGTCAGGGGCATTGTTGGTGGTCACGTGTATCAAGCGGTTGTCGGAAATTTCGGCGGCTTGGACAAGATTCCGCACGAATCCTTCATATCCCGCCCACAGGACAAGGTCAGCCTGTGAGGCTTTGATAATATCGCTTGGAGAAAAATCATATTCGGGTGGATGTCGCAACTCGACCGGTGCCAATACGAGGACCTGTTGCGCTCCCGCCGCCTCGGCGATCGCTCCGACCCAACTGGTGGATGCGACAATCGAAGGACCCGTCGGACTGAGGGCCGCATATGAATCGAGGTGGGAAGCCGCAGACAGCTCATCGGTGCCCTGGGCGAACAGGGTTGGGGTAAGAAGAACAACAAGAAGAAACAAGCTGAGAAATTTGTTACGCATCGTAACCTCCAAAAAATTATTTCAATGTGCAGAAATCCGTGCGATGATCATCGAGATTCCCAAAAGGAGTGTCGCCACCATGGCTGCGCTCGCTCCTACCGGAAGGTCGAAAAACAACGCCACCAAGAACCCCCCTATTGTGGTTGTCAGCCCGAAAAGGGAGGAAAGAACCAAAGCCATGCCGAAATTGCGGGCGAAGCGGAGGGCCGCCATTGCCGGCAGGAGGATGATGGCATCGACCAGCAACGCCCCCACGAGACGCAATGCGGTCGCGATACCGAGACCCAGCAGGACGAACATACCGGTCATGATCGCATCTACAGGAACCCCCAACACCTGGGCCAGTTCCCTGTTCAACAGGACCAATTGGATCTCGCGGTAAGCGAAGACGAACACAAGCACGACGACCATGCCGACACTTGCGGTGAACACTACGTCGGTTTGGGTCATCATGAGGATGTTGCCTGCGAATATGTCGAACACCTGCATCGCGGGCACCCCGGTCCCTGCCAACAACAAGAATGCTCCGGCAAGGGATCCGGTCATGAACAGTCCGCTGATCGAACTTGCCGCCACAGTCTTTTGGTTGACCATGGTACCCATGACCACCGAAGCGACAAGAACCAACGTGAAGGCCCCGGTCGTTGAGGAAAAACCAAGGGCCAGCCCGGCGGCCGCTCCCAACAAGCCTACATGCATCAGGGTGAATCGTATGGCGGTCAAGTGGAGGGAGACTACGATTACCCCGAGCAGGGACAAGGTCGCTCCGGCGATGGTCATGCCGATGAAGGCATGGCGAATCACAGGAATGGAGAAGGCTTCGACAAGGGTTTCCATCATGGTTGTACCTCCCGGTATTCCTGCACCGCACCCGATTCCAGATGGATCCTCCTATCGGATAGCAACGCCGACAACGGTTCGTGGCTGACAATGATGGAGGTGAATCCCAATTGGCGGTGCAACTCGGCGATCCGGTTCACCAGATCCTCCTTGGCCGTGGAGTCGAGATAGGTTGTCGGCTCGTCCATGAGTACGAGTGCTGGATCCCTTATCAATGCCCGGGCGAGGGCGACCCGTTGCCGTTGTCCACCCGAGAGGGTTCTGATATCGCGGTGGGCAAGTTCTTCCAATCCAACCAACGCCAGCCGGTCGATCGCTTTGTCACGATCCGCTTTCGCGGGTCGTTTGCCCCACGAGAAACGGGTGCCCCACAGTCCCAGCAGGACGCTTTCACACACGGATACCGCTATTTCCGGATCTTGTTGTATCTGTGTGAGGAAACCGATCTGCTGACGGATCCGTTGACGGTCGAGCTGGTTGTCGAGTCTAAGTCCAAGTACGTCGACCGTCCCATCCGTAGGTTTCATGGTGCCTGAGATCAATTTCAACAAGGTGCTTTTTCCACTGCCGTTCGGACCGCTGATCACGATGCGTTCACCTTTGTGCACCTGGAGTGTCAGGTTGTCCAGCACTGGTGTGGAACCGTACGAGGCGCTGACCGACTGAAGGTCCACGGCATAGTGGGAACCGGAGTGTATGCTCATGTGCGCAACTGCTCGTACAGGCTATCGGTAGCTGCGATATTGATCCTTCCCACGACATGTTTCTGGCCGATAACCTTGCCCGCCCATTGGCGGACATGGCCGTAGGTCCCCGATACGACCAGTATCTTGATCACGATATCGCGTTCGAGATGCATCTGCAGGTTTGTGGTGAGTTTGAGTGACGGATATGCATCCAGCGGAACACGCACAAGCGTTGTCGAATAATGGAAAATCAACGAGATGACCGCTGTCACCGAGGAGTCGGGATTTTCGCTACCTTCCTCCAACACCTGCTGGCGCACCATCGCCCTGATGGTCTCGGAGCGATTTGGATGATGATGCAGTTCGGTGAGTCCGTCGAGCAGATTCACCAGCTCCTTGTCCATCGAAACCCCGAACCTGACTATTTCAGACATCGTTTTCCTCCCATTCGTCGACTTCAAACGATAGTAGCACAAATCATATAATTTGTGCTACTACATGCATGCATAAAACCCGGAACGACATACATGATTGACCGCCTGCGCTTGTGGGGGTACTATGCAGGTATGGAGACATTGGTCAGTACACATACAATGGAAAGTATAGATGCCCAGGCACAGAGCGAATACGCGATCCCTGCCTTGGTATTGATGGAGCAAGCCGGTCTGAAAGGATGGCAGGCTTTCGCATCCTATGCCCGTGAGTACGATGTACCCATGGGAAACGTGGTATTTGTCGCCGGCGGGGGAAACAATGGGGGAGATTCGCTGGTCATGGCCAGGGAAGCCTTTTTCTCCGGACTCGAATCGTTCACGATACTTCTCGTCGGTTCCCGGATTTCCAATTCCTGTTCGGTGCAGCGGAATATCTGTCGGAAGCTCGGGTTTACCCTTGTGGAGGCGGAGAATCTCGATGGAGTATTGTCCAGCGAGACCAGCAGGATCATTTCTGAGGCCGATGTGCTGATCGACGGTATCGCGGGGACCGGATTGCGCGGATTGCTTAGCGGAACCACCGCTGAGATTGTAAAATTGATCAATGCCCAGAGAACAAGGGGTGCCTTCGTGCTCGCTGTCGACATCCCTTCCGGGTGTAGTGACGGCATGAGTGTGGCTGGTCCACGGGTTGTTGCCGATGTCACCATCACCATGGGACTGCGCAAGGCCGCGGCCTACCATCCGGTATGTCGTGTTGGATGGGGAGCGATTCTGCGGGTAAATCCATCCTTCCCTCCGGTATTGTTGAAGAATTCCGTTGCCGCCGCAATCTTGAGCGATCAAGACGACTTGAAGTTGAAACGGTTCGCCGAGGATGTCTATAAGAACACACGGGGACACCTCGCCCTATTCGCGGGAAGCATTGCCTTTTCCGGCGCAGCACGATTGTCCGCAAGGGCAGCATTCCATAGCCGATGCGGGTTGGTTACCTTATGTTGTGATCGGGATGTTGCATCGGTCGCTGCCTCTGAGACCCCGTCGATCATTGTCGAGGCTATTGAACAGCAGGCTGTGCTGAAGGGGTCCCAATTGGTTAGGACCTACCAGGCAGTGGCCGCTGGTCCGGGGTGGGGCGACGGTCGCGAAGAGCAGGTTCTGGAGTTGTTGCAGAGTGGATTGCCGACTGTGCTCGATGCCGATGCTATCGGAGCCTTCGCCAAGCTCGTGGGCGACCACAGAATCGGCAGTACCGCGCATGGTCCGCTGGTCCTTACTCCACATCCGGGCGAATTGCATAGGATGCTGGAAGCCCTGCATATGCCATTGCTCGCACAGGAGACCGGTCCTTCGGGTACCCCCGAATCGTTCATAGACTCCCTGAAACGGGTTGCCTTGGCCTTGGAAATCGTCCTGGTCTACAAAAGCCATGTGGTTTGGATAATCGATGGGCGCAGTGGGGGGAGTCTCCCCATCGTTGTCGACGGGATGAACAACGCGTTGGGAGTAGCCGGAAGTGGCGATGTCTTGACTGGAATCATTGGATCTCTTCTTGCCCAGGGATACGATGTTTTTGAGGCGGCCCATACGGGAGTTCTTGTCCACCAGGGTGCGGGATTGCTCGCCAGGAACGAATCGGGATGGTTCGATGCCGAGACGTTGATAACCCATATTGGCAATGTGTGCCGGAGTGCGGAAGTGGGACGAGCATGATTTTCCAGACCTATCTGTTGGTGATCGCCTATTTGCTTCTCGGTGCGGGATTGTTGCTCGTCGATGAATATGGTGGCCATTACCTGCTGTTGATTCGCCTACGCAATGCTGTCGAGTCAAGTCTTTGGATATATCTCGTGCTCATTGTGATTGGCTTGCTGTTGGTGGGAATGAAGGTATTCTTTCCCGTTCCTCCCGGTCCTGTCTTGCTCGGTGATCTGGTTCCGGTATTCTTCACGTTGGTGGTGGTCATGTACCACACCACCCAGATGGTGAAGGGAAACCAGCATGGAGCCTTCGGAAGGAGCAGACGAAAAGGTTCGGATGAAGAGCATCCGGCACCCGACGAGGATATGTTGCATAAGACCGGGTCGTTGATCGAGTTGCACAAACGAAATTTGGGATTCCTCATATTGGGGGCATCTGTGTTGCATTTTCTGTTTCCCGGTGCCGTATTGTTGTAGGAGCTGATCATGGGTGAACACCAGGTATTTGAAAGGATAACCACCGCAGGCGTATTGTTTGAAGCCGGCCGATATTTTATTGCCCGTCGCAAGGAGGGTGGAGAGATCGGGGGGCTATGGGAATTCCCTGGGGGAAAACACCGGTGGGGAGAGACTCCCGAGGAATCACTCGCCCGGGAGTTTATGGAAGAGTTCGAAATGGCCGTACGAGTAGGCTCATGTCTGCTGTACCACGATTTCATGCACAAACAGACACTGTTCCACTTGCAGGCCTACTGGGTCGAGGCAATCGAACCGGTACGGTACCAACTGCGCGAACACCAGGAGGCCCGTTGGGCTACCTTCGACGAATTGCTGGAATTGCCACTTGTCCCATCCGACACCGTCATCAGGGACAAGCTCTCCGAACTCTCCCTTGCCTGATTAGTGATCTGTAACATCCTAATCTTTACTTTTCTTGGGCCTATCGGACAGATGGACTGCGTTCGTGTCAGCTCAGAGATCTGGATATCTTCGCTTCCTTGTCCTTGCCCTCCGTCCGATCCGCTCCAAGCTCAGCCACAAGTTTATGCTGTTACAGAACACTAGAGGATTGTCCCGTGGGGGATTATCGCATTCTTGTGGATCACAATAATTCCATCGTGGATCGAATAGTTCGAGTAGTCTCCTTCCGCCCGCTGGATATCATCGATACCGATGCGGCATCCGTCACCAATCCGTGCATTCTGGTCGATTATTGCCCTTCTGATAATCGTTGCCCGTCCGATACCTACATTCGGAATCTTCTTGCGGGCATTCTCGGCCTTTTCCTCCGGAGTCTCGTAGTAGGAGGCTCCCATGCAATAGACCCCATCAAGGCTGGCTCCCGATTCAATCAGGGTCCGCACACCGATGATAGAGTTCACAATATAGGCGTTGGTGATGATCGAGCCTTCGCTTGTCAGCGAGCAGCTGATATTGCAGAAGTTGACCTTCGTCGCCGGAAGATGCCGTCGGTGGGTGTAGATCGGCATTTCCTCATTGTAGAAATTGAATGCCGGGGTCACCGAGGCCAAGTCGATATTCGTGTCATAGAAGGCCTTGATAGTTCCGATATCTTCCCAGAACCCGTCGAACAGGTGGGTAGCGACCTTCTGTGATTTGATGACCTCGGGAATAATCTCCTTGCCGAAGTCGGTCGCCGGGTTGTGTTCAAGCAACTTTTCCATTGCCCTGGCATCGAAAATATAGATACCCATGGATGCAAGGTATTCGTTGTTCTCGCTCGGTTTCTGGTTCAAGCTCTCCTTGAGAAGTTTGGTTGGGATGCGATATTCGGAAATATCGAGATCGGGTGCCGGCTTCTCATAGAACTTCTTGACTATTCCATGGTCGTCGGCTCCGATGATTCCCAGACCGGTCGCAGCCTCCCTGGAGATCGGTTTTGCGGCGATAGTCAGCACAGCGCCACTTTCCACGTGTGTCTTGAGCATCTCCCGATAATCCATGCGATACAATTGGTCGCCCGAAAGTATGATGTAGTAGTCGGCATTCTGGTCGGCGAAGTGCAACAGGTTCTTGCGTACCGCATCGGCGGTTCCCTGGTACCAATCGTTGTTGTGGTAGGTCTGTTCGGCGGCAAGGATCTCGACGAATCCATTGGAGAACGTATCGAAGATATAGGTGTTCGCAATATGGTTGTGCAAGGATGCCGAGTTGAACTGCGTGAGGATATAGACTTGCTTGATTTCACTATTGATACAGTTGGAGATCGGAATATCCACCAACCGGTACTTGCCTGCAAAAGGGACTGCGGGTTTCGATCTGTCCTTGGTCAAAGGATAGAGTCTGGTTCCTTTGCCTCCGCCCAATACGATTGCTATAGTCTTTTTCTTACCCATTCCCATTACCCCTTGTGTGTTTTTTGATACACTTTCACGTAATCTTCAGCTGAATTGATCCATGAGAAATCAACTCCCATACCGCGCTTCCGTATGGTTGAAATATCTTGGTCTTCAGTCTTGTATGCATCGATAGCCCGTTTGACAGCCATGTAGATGGCATTCCCCGATATGTCGTCGAATAGAATCCCCGTTCCTTCCGGCTCGGCGATGTCGACGATGGAGTCGGCCAATCCTCCGGTTTTCCGTGCGATGGGTATGGTACCGTAGCGCAAGGAATACATCTGGTTGAGACCACACGGTTCATAGCGGCTCGGCATAAGGAAAAAGTCGCTTCCAGCTTCCACCAGATGTGCGGCCTCGTTGCTGAATATGAGATTTACCGAGAGATTGTCGTGCAACTCGGCCAAGGTCGTCAATTTCTCCTCGATAGCCTTGTCTCCAGTTCCCACGATCAGCATTTGAACGGGCAAGTCGGTGAGAATCTGCTCCAAGGCACAGGGAGAACCTTGGCACAACTCGACGAATCCCTTCTGCTCCGCTATCCGGCTGATCATTCCGATGACCGGGATATCGGCCCGGACAGGAAGTTTGAACCGACTCTGCATCTTTCTTTTCAGGATATCCTTTCCCCTCAGATCCTCGCTGGAAAAATGATCTTCCAGCAGACCGTCGGTTTGTGGGTCCCACTCGTCGGTATCGATTCCATTCAGGATTCCAAACAGATGGCTTTGTTTCGAACGGAGCAGGTCCTGGAGGCCGCAACCCTGTTGCGCCTCCTGTATCTCTTTCGCGTACGTGGGGCTTACCGTGGTGATCAGATCCGATCCTTCGAGTCCAGCCTTCAGCATGTTGACCCGACGGTGGATTCCTTCTCCACTGAAGAGTGCCGTATCGACCGGCATTTCCGAGAGCAACAGGTCCAGTCGGGGAAAATCACCCTGGTAGGCAAGATTGTGTATGGTAAAGACCACCGTAGTTTTCGCAAAGGTCTTGGCAGGATCGTGCTTGGCCAAGGTAGGGACAAGTCCCGTAGTCCAGTCGTGGCAGTGGATGATATCGGGGATCCACTCCAATTCCTTGCACAGGGCCAATGCCGCCTTGGACAACAAGGTGAACCGCAGGAGGTTGTCTGCATAGGGAGCGAACGAAGTGTCCCCGTAAATTCCTTTCCGCTCGGTGAACCACCGGTGGTCGACCAGATAGACCGATACACCGTTGTGTTTCTTGAGCTTGAATCTGACCGCCTCGAGGTTCCCTCCGATAGGTATTTCCACCAGGTACGGCAACTGGGTAAAGGAGGAGTCGTCGGTCGAACCGTAGCAGGGAAGGATAAGGCGGACATCGTGCTCCAGTGCCGCGAGGGCAATGGAAAGGGAGGAGGTGACATCCGCCAGCCCTCCCGATTTTGAGAAAGGAACTGCTTCGCTCGAGACCATCATTATTCTCATATACCAATTAGACCATTGAAGTTGGAGTGCCGTCAAGGGAATTCGACCGGTAAATGGATAGGGAAATCATAAAAAAACCCGCCTAGGAGACGGGTTTTTGTGGAAATTGAACTTAATTCAATTGCACCTATACGTATGCCTGGCCCTTGAGTTCATCGATATATTCTGCCGATGCGTGGGCAGCGATCGCACCATCGGAAGCTGCGGTGACGATCTGTCTGAAGGGCGTATTGCGAACGTCCCCAACTGCATAGAGACCTGGTACATCAGTACTCATCAGTTCGTTGGTAACCAGGTATCCGGCTTCGTCGGTTCCGGCATAGGATACCAGTTTGGTCCTTGGATCCGCACCGATAAACACGAAGACGGCGTCGAACGGTTCATCATAATCACGATCATGTTCAATATCATGCAACGAGACTGAAGTCACCCGCTTTCCGTCACCTTTGATCTCATTCACGGTGTGTAGGAACCGTGTGTCGATATTCCCGTCGTGCTCCACCATGCCGGCTATGCTCCGCTGGGCACGGAACCGGTCCTTGCGGTGCACGATCACAATGTCGGAACTCAACTTCGAGAGGAACAGCGATTCCCCGCAGGCGGAATCTCCGCCTCCGACCACAAGAATCCTTTTTCCCTTGAAGAAGGGTCCGTCACAGGTCGCACAATAGGATACGCCTCTTCCCTGGTATTCCTTTTCACCTGGGACACCGAGTTCGCGTCTTTTAGCCCCGGTCGACATGATGACAACAGGTACAGTGAAGGTTCCGTCGGTGGTCACGACCGTGAAGGAGCCATCCTCGTTGTGGTTGACGGCATCCACCGTACCAAAATGTATGACAGCTCCAAAACGCTCCGCTTGTTTGGTGAATTTGTCGGCAAGATCGAAGCCGCTGATCGGTTCTTCGAATCCCGGATAATTCTCCAGTTCGTCGACCACCAATATCTGGCCACCTGGGGCCATTTCCTCAAATACATGTGCGGACAACCCTGCACGTGCCGCATACTGTGCAGCCGAGAGACCTGCCGGTCCTCCTCCGATGATAATGATATCGGGCTGCTTTTCCTGTTCACTCATTGTTAAACCTCTTTGGGTATATTATTCGCGTCTCGCTCTTCCAAAGATAACTCAGCATCGCTCTTTCGGATATAGGTCGGTCCGGACCCAATATCGTCCGGGCCCTCTTCTTTAAGCAATTTTTTACCTAGAAAAATCATAGACTCGCCATAATTGCGATATCTTAACGTGTCAATGTAAAAAATTGTCTTACCACCACGTTTGGTGATTTCATCACGCAACAATGCGGCCAGTTCCTGGGCATCGGGTCCGGTCACCAGCAGCTCGTCATATCCACCAATCAAATCGGCGATCGAAGGAATCGAAGCATCCATATCATTGGACTCGCGTTTGCCATTCTTGAACAATGCACAATAATACCGTTGCTTCTTGGCATCCACCGCACAGAGTACCGGCAATCTGGAGTGCGACAGCGGGTAGGCGAGGATATCCATGGTATCGAGGCTTACCAGAGGAATACCTGCAGCCAAGGCGACTCCCTTTGCCGCGGCCATGCCAATGCGTAGGCCTGTGAAGGAACCCGGACCGTTGGCACACACGATAAGTGAGAGGTCGGCAAGGGCAAGACCTGCTTCGCCGCATAGCGAAATCAACCGGGGAACCAATTCTTCGCTGAACTGCCTACCTATTGTCTGTGTATGTGAAATGAAGTCGCGATCGGTCTTCAAAGCGAGGTGCAACACCTCGCCCGAGGTCTCCAGGGCAAGAATATTTACCATACCACCCCCGAGATCATGATATCCCTGCTCCCGTTGTCTTCGATTGCGATCTTCACCCGGACAGTGCCGGGAGGAAGGATATCTTCGATCTTTTCGCTCCATTCGATGAGTGTGATGCCATCGCTATACAACAGTTCCTCACCGCCAATCCCACTGAAATCATCAATTCCATGCAATCTATAGAGATCCATATGGTGCAGAGGCATAGTTCCCACATATTCCTGTACCAAGGTGAATGTGGGACTGACAATCGCTTCATTGATCTGCAACGCTTCGGCGATACCTTTGGCGATCACGGTTTTACCGGCTCCAAGTGGCCCTTGCAGGGAGACAACAGTACCGGAAGGAACTGACCGACCGAGACGCACCCCAAGTTCCTTCGTCTCCTGTTCGGAGTCCGTATGGAATGTGTAGGTGTCAGGCATCGATGACATTGCCATCCTCTTCGTCGACTCCAGTCCGTTTTGCCAACTCCTGCTTCAAATGTTTGATCGCAGGATCTTCGGGATCGATCGTCTGGGCTTTAAGCAACAATTCATAAGCCCTGTTGTATTCTTCGTCACGCAAGTTGAGGAACGCAAGGTTGCTCAGCAACTTCACATTATCCTCGTCAAGCTCCAGCGCTATCTCCAAATAGGTCTTGGACAATTCCTTGTCACCCAGTTCAACAGCACAGATCGACAGTTCGTTATAGATGTCGGCATTGGTTTCACCCAACTCCAGGCATGTGAGGAACGCCGATTGTGCGAGGGCAAAGTCACCAAGGCGACGATGTGCCCAACCTTTTATGAACCAGCCGGACCAGACTTTCGGGTTGTTGGCAATGAATGATTCGATCAGGCGCAAGGCCTGGTCCTCATTTCCCAGTTGCATCTCGTCGAACGCTTCGTGCAACGTCCTGTCATTTTCCAGTCGGTCTGCGATTTCCTTGATCCGTGCTTCTATCAACGTCTTTTTCTCGCTTTCCGGTGCGATACGAATATACTGGTTGAGATATTCCAGAGCCAGTTCGTCATTACCGAGAAAGAGATTCAACATGCCGAATTCAGAGAGCAACAGTTCGGACAACGGATTATGTTCCAACCCCCTCCGCAAGACATTGACCTGTTTGGTCATAGCCTCATCGTAGGCCTCGTGTTTATCAGAATCCATTGCCATGCGAGCCTTTTGTCCATACAGGACCGACAGGTTGACAAATAGTTCCGGGATATTGTGGTTGAGGTGGCTGGCGGCCAAAAACAACTCCTCGGCAAACTCGAGATCACCGTTGTTCGCCTTGGCGATACCAGCCAGTTGCAACTCTTTCACCACATCCGGCTGCAAGGCGGTAAGCATGTCGCGGTAATAGGAGGAATGTTCATGGTCGCCTTGGTGTGCTATGACCTTCAGCAGTCCTGCCGCAATCATCTCGATCCGAATACCTTCGGAAGGATCGATAGCTTCCTTGCCGTCGGGCAACTGGACGGGCAATGGGATTTCCGGGTCGAAGGTGAATCCTTCCTGCTCCTGCCTAATCGAATCGGGGAGGGTGATGAAGATAATATCATTCATGGAAAAAGTTTGTGTCATGTATATTGTTTCCTACATAAGAAAGGACCCGCGGCGCCGTTCGGAGGTTATCTCTTGAACCTAAGGTTCAAGGGGGAAACTAGGTGCCGAGCATTCTGTTCCCTAAAGAGAGGCGAACCTCCCGGGATCAATTCAACTCGGCTATACCGAATCCCGTAAATGTTGTTTGAGCCAAGAGAACTGTCTCTTCACGAACACCGCAGGCCCAATAATTTCAAATCAATGCTACCATAGTAAGCAAAAAAACGGAACCATCTCTGGTTCCGTTTCACAGAATTGCAATGGTCTTCAGGTCATCTGACAAGGTCGTCGAGGGAAACTTCGTCGATCGAAATTCCCATTCCGCCGGTAAACCGGTCAGCTGTCTCCAAGTCACCAGAGAGGCTGTCAATCACTTCGATATCATCAAGTCCTTGGATGGAATCAAGATGTACGAGTGCATTGTTGATGCTCTCCTCAATAAGCTTGCTGTCGGAACTGAAGTTGTCAGCGTATTTCTGCAACTCCTCGTTATGGACGGAGAGAACCTCCACCTCATCATTCAATTCCTCGATTTTCTTCTCAAGGTTCCGAATCAACACAGTGGCTTTTACAATCCGCTGCTCCAACAATTGAACTTTATCGAGAGTCGTCATCATGCCACCTCCTTATGGTGTCTGGCAAGACTTAGCTCAATGCTACCTTTGCTTGTGCAATCAACTGAGAGAACGCGGGCTTGTCTTCAATTGCCATATTCGACAATGCCTTGCGGTTGATCTCGATGTTTGCCAGCTTCAAGCCATGCATGAACTGAGAATAATTGAGCCCTTCCGCTTGTGCGCCAGCTGAAATTCTTGCGATCCACAGGCGTCTGAAATCCCGTTTTCTCCGTTTGCGGTCACGATAGGCGTACTGTCCGGCCTTTGTGACTGCATCCTTGGCGATACGATAGTTGGTGCTTCTGCGTCCCCAGTATCCTTTCGCCTGTTCGATAATCTTCTTTCTTCGGTCCTTGTGTTTGGTTCCGTCTACTGCTCGTGGCATTCGTCAATCCTCCCCTTAAAATTGATACGGCAGCAAGACTTTTACTTTCTTGACTTCCGCGGCGCTAAGAATACCAGTGTGGCGGAGTGACCGCTTGCGCTTGGTAGACTTCTTGGTGAGGATGTGCCGGAGACCCTGCTTCTTATAGCGGACCTTGCCGGTACCTGTGACCGAGTACCGCTTTGCGGCGGACTTTCTTGTTTTCATTTTTGGCATGAATTACCTCTTTTGCGCTCGCAAGGAACAAGAACCCCTTGGAGCAGCTGTATATGATCATCCCAACGGGATGTTTTTCACGTTAGCGTTTTCCTTTCGCAGGACTGATGATTAGACTCATCATCCTTCCTTCCATCATGGCAGGACGATCAAGGTTGTAGTTGACTTCATTGTCGGTAAGAATCTGCAGGATTGCATCGAGAACGACCTTGCCCAACTCGGTGTGCGCCAATTCCCTACCACGAAACCGTACAGAAATCTTGACCTTGTTGCCTTCTCCAAGAAACTCCGCCACCGCCTTGGTCTTGAACTCCATGTCATGGCGTTCAATCTTCGGTTGCATCCGAATTTCCTTCAGCTTTACAATCGTCTGATTCTTCTTAGCTTCCCGATTGCGTTTCTCCTGTTCGTACCTGTACTTGCCATAATCGAGTATCTTGCACACCGGTGGATTCGCATTTGGCGAAACTTCCACGAGGTCCAATCCCGACTGCTCGGCGAGGTCAATGGCTGCAAAGGCGTTCATGACGCCCTTCTGATTTCCCTCGGCATCTATGACGAATACCTCTCTAGCACGAATCTGTCGATTGATTCTCAATTCTTTCGTAGCCAATCGTTCTCCTTGTGTCTCAACGAAACCGCATTGATGGATTTGCGAGGGGAAAACCCCTACCCGAAAGACTATAACACAAGGCCCCCACAAACGTCAAAGGGGGGACCTTGTTTTTCAATACAGTCTCTGGTCAAGCTTTGCCGGCCGAACCCAAAACATTGATATTCTTGTCCATGTACATCTTCTTGAGTTCTGCGCGGGCTGGTCCGAGATACTTGCGGGGATCGAATTCCCCGGGATTCTCGGCGAGTGTCTTGCGGATCATCGCAGTCATGGCAAGTCTGCCATCACTATCGATATTGATTTTGCAGACAGCGGATTTGGATGCCAAACGCAGTTGTTCCTCGGGAATTCCAACCGAGTCCTTCAGCTTGCCGCCGAATTCAATGATCATCTTCACATACTTCTGGGGTACGGAGGACGATCCGTGCAACACGATGGGGAATCCGGGCAACTTCGTTTCGATTTCCTCAAGGATGTCGAAGCGGAGCGGGGGTGGAATCAGAATGCCGTCGGCATTGCGTGTGCATTGTTCGGGTTTGAACTTGTTGGCACCATGGCTGGTCCCAATGGAGATAGCCAAGGAATCCACGCCGGTCTTGCTGACGAAGTCGATGACCTCATCCGGCTGGGTATAGGTGGAGTGTTCGGCGACGACATCGTCCTCGATTCCTGCCAAGACTCCGAGTTCACCTTCAACCGTGACATCGTGGGCGTGGGCATATTCCACGACTTTCTTCGTGAGTGCGACGTTTTCGTCGTAGGGGAAATGGGATCCGTCGATCATGACCGAGGAAAAACCGTTGTCGATGCATTCCTTGCATGTCTCGAAGGAATCGCCATGGTCAAGATGCAGTACGATGGGAATTTCATACCCGAGTTCCTTCGCATATTCCGAAGCACCCTTTGCCATGTTCCGCAGGAGATTGAGGTTCGCATAATCGCGTGCTCCCTTGGAAACCTGCAGGATCACAGGGGATTTGGTCTCTACGCAAGCCTGGATAATAGACTGCAATTGTTCCATGTTGTTGAAATTGTAAGCGGGGATCGCGTAACCGCCTTTCACAGCTTTCGCGAACATCTCTTTGGTGTTTACCAATCCGAGTTCTTTGTAAGAAGTCATACGGATTTTCACTCCTTTCTAAAGGTTGGTTTTGTATCTCCTTGAATCTACTTCTTTTGCTTGTTGTTGGTCAACCATTGCCCCTTATCCAGGATACTTTTGTTGACCTGCGTTACGGGTATTGGTACAGTGTATCCATGCGTAGACATTGGTGGACCTTCCCTCTGATATTCCTTATTGCCTCGGTCCTGTCGATGGGTGTCTTTGCCATGTGGCTCTATGCACCGAACCGTCCCCATGTGCTGGTCCTCTCCGACCCGTGGTACAAGCAAGAGTACCTGTCGCGACTTTCCCGTTTCCAATTGCAAGTCGGCTTCGCCCTCGAGGGGTGGACCTTGCGGGTCGAGACACTCGAATTGCCGATGCTTTCCGATGACAGGCTCATGGAGGAGACTTTGGCGGCTTTGACCGATGCGAACACCCGCATGGTTGTCACAACTGCGGTTATTACCCATCAAATTTCCCAGAAGGATGTCCTGGGGGATCTCTTGCGCACGCTTTACCCAAACCCACAGGTGCTGGTTGTCGGTATCGGAGCGGGGAGGGCTGGGGAGCCCTACGATATCATCCTGGAACGGGACCGACCCGACCAAGGATGGGTCGAGGCGGCATCGGAAGCTGTTCGTGTCACCACGGGCAATCCGTTGCCGACCGTGCTCCTCTATGATGAGCTTGACGTGCAGGCCACAGCTGATGCGGTCTTGTTCGAGGACCATTTCGCTGTACCGCTCCTTGAACGCGTCCCGGTAGGCACATTTACCGATCTGCAGATCCAGGCCACGATGGAATCGCTGGCAGCCCGCGGGGCCATGCTTATGGTGGTCCCCTATGTACAACGGATGGACCGGTTTTCCAGCAATTCCTATTCGGGTGGCATGCGATGGATTGTGGACAGCCTGTATGCGGATTTGATTTCACCGGAATTCTTGGAGGGGGTGGTACAGGACGATTTCCTGCAGTCGTTGCTTCCCTTGCTCACCACACAGGCGGATGGTTCCGAAAACCTTCCCGCCGTCCGGTTGCCTTTGGTCAGGACCTACCGGGCGAACCGAACAGGTTGGCGAAATTGGTTCTGATCCTTATGGACAAGTCTTCCACGCCAATTCCCAGGATACGTGCCGCTTCCGAATAGATTTCAACCATGGTGAAGGGAGTATTGGTCTTGCCGCGGTGGGGCGTTGGGGCGAGGTATGGGCTATCGGTTTCCAACAGGAGCCTCTCGATCGGTACACGTGCCAGCATTTCCCTCAGGCCATGGTTGTTCTTGTAGGTGATCGGACCTGCGAACGATATGTACAGTCCCCGGTCGATGGCTGTTTGCGCAAGTGCCCATCCCGATGAGAAACAATGCATGATTCCCGCGTGGGAAAATGTCGATTTTCCGAGGATTTCGATCATGTCTTCGTCGGCATCCCTCGAATGGATAACCACCGGTACTTCAAGTTCCCGAGCCAAGGACAGTTGCTCCTCGAACAGTTGCCGTTGCCGGGCGGGAGTCCCATAGTTCCAATGGTAATCGAGACCGATCTCCCCGATGCAATCTACCCTGAAGCCAGAGATATTGCGTTGGAAGCGGTCGGTTTTCGCGGTGATCGCCTCTTCTCCGTCCGCACCCCACGGCCCGATACCGGCAGCTGTCCGAATATTCGGATAGGGAGCGACCAACGGTGCACGGATGGCAATGTCGTTTTCCGAGACGCCGATGTCTATTCCGCCGGCAAACCCTGCCTCATGCAGTTGGATGAGCAATTTTTTGGGGTCTATCCCTTTTTTTTCCATTTCAAGCAGATGGAAATGTGAATCTATCAAACCATGCATGCCGATATCCTAGCGATGTGTCGGTCTTCATGCAAGCGTTCTCCTCCCCATGGCAGGAAAAAGTCCGGCTCGAAAGAACCGGACCAAGTCATGGAACGAGCGTATGGACTACGCCCGGCCCTTTTCCTTCTTGAAGCACATGAACCAATCGAGGCAATAGGTGTTTTCGTCCTTGCTCTCCATCCGCTCCTTGGCGGTTCCGCACGACCCTGCGGTAGGAACAATCACATCGTCCCCCGGTCTCCAGTCGGCCGGTGTCGCGACATGGTCGGCGTCGGCTTTTTGCAATGCGTGGATAATACGTTTGATTTCGTCGAAATTCCGTCCCATCGATAGCGGATAGTAGAGGATGGTTCTGATGATGCCCTTGGGATCGATAACGAATACTGCCCGGACTGCCTGGGTATTGGATGAGGAAGGTTGGATCATTCCGAATTTGTTGGCGACATCCATCTTGATATCTTCGATCAATGGGAATGTGACCTCGATATTCTTCATTCCGTTCCATTCCAACTCCTGGATTTTTCGCAACCAGGCGATATGGGCATACAGCGAATCCACGGAAAGCCCGACGAGTTCGGTATTCAAGGCTTTGAATTCATCGATCATCGAGGCGAAGGTCATGAATTCTGTTGTGCACACCGGCGTGAAATCGGCGGGGTGGGAAAACAAGATTACCCATTTGCCTTTATAATCCTGGGGGAACTTGATGGTGCCCTGGGTTGTGTTCGCAATGAATTCCGGGGAGGGATCGCCGATCAACGGCATGGGGTGATACGTTCTTTCTTCCATGGGAGAACTCCTTCTGATTGGGTTGAACCGATTGTCTGCAAGTGTATCCGACGGATACTTCCAATAAAACAATAATAGTAATCATTACTAATATTGTCAACAAGGGATTCTTTCCCAAACGACGAAATGGGCGTGACATTGTCACATACGAGAAGTAGCGTCCAGGATATGATATCGATATAAAAAGAGACATTACAAATGGTCGGACTTGCCGACCCCAAGGAGATACCGATGATCACGCATGTGACCGAAGAGACATTTGAAAAAGAAGTATTGCAGTCCGATGTGCCGGTGCTGGTAGATTTCTGGGCAGCCTGGTGCGGGCCCTGCCGCATACAGGGAGAAATCCTGGATGCCTTCGACAAGGATATTGGCGATGGCAAGGCGAAGATTTGCAAAGTTGATGTGGATACTGAACAGAATTTGGCTTTCGACTATCAGGTGATGAGCATTCCCACCATGATCGCCTTCAAGAATGGTGAGGTACTGACCAAACAGGTGGGTGTCCGCAATGAATCCATGCTACGCGGCATGCTTGGGATCGCTTGACATTCCCTCTTGTTATACATGGCAAGGGGCAGTAGTACTAGTCGGAAGACTGGGGCGGCTGTCCCCTTTTTACGTCAATGCATACAACCCGTCACGGTCGGTGAGGGTTATGCCACCTCGGGAGAGGTTTACCAGATGGTCATCCTGGAACCGGCTGAGCATGCGCGTCACGACTTCACGTGCGGTCCCAAGGTCCCTGGCGATCGCCTCATGGGTCGCTGCGAAGGAATCTTGGCCGGCGATTGCCGCTTGCTCGAGCAGATGCATGGCCAAACGACGGTCGAAGCTCATGAACACCACCTGCTCGACTACCCACATGACATCGCTGAACCGCGAGGAGACCAACTGGTTGGTGAAATCCTGGACGAAGGGATTGGTCTTTCCAACCTGTTGGTAGGAATCTGTTGCGATACGCAATATGGTCGTTTCCTTCTCGGCCTGCACATGCACATCGAATGTGATGTTTCGGATAAGGCAGGAGGCGGAAAGGACGCAGACGTCGCGTTCGAACAACCGATACAGGGTGATCTCTTTTCCCGTTTCACTGATTATGTACACCCGCAGTTGGCCCGAGACCACCATGAGGAGTCCGGTACAGATATTGCGATCGTCGTGGACTATCGCTCCTTTTCCATGGGTGAAACGAATGGTTCCGTCCACGAGGACCTTCCGTTCGTCATCGCTGACTTTCTTCCAGAAGGGGAGGTTCTCTTCCAACGATTGCAAATCCGATTGTTCCAGCATCTAGTGTCTCCTACGATGTCCTATGATAATGCAAAAAAGGAGTGCCGTACAAGGCACTGTGCAATCGATATGTGCGGGTAGGAAAAAATTTAAAAAACGTTCTTGACACCTGTTTCCTATATGTTATCATACAAGTCGTACCGAGTTTGTCTGAAGGAAGGTCTCATGGCACGTGATGGTTTCAGGTTGGTGACAGTACAGCACAAACGTGTTCAGGATCAGGTCTTCGACCAACTCCTCGATCAGATCAAGGGTGGCATGTGGCCTGCAGGTTCCAAACTTCCCTCCGAGAACGAGCTAAGGATTCAGCTAGGGGTGAGTAGGATCAGTGTACGTGAATCGATCAAGAAACTCGTTGCATTGGGCATAGTCGAAACCAAACAGGGCGAGGGCTCGTATGTGAAAAAGATCTCATCATCATCGTACTCCGACATGATGATACCGATGTTCCTGCTCGAGTCCCGGACACTCTTGGAAATCCTCGAATATAGAAAAGTCATGGAAGTCGGTGCAACCGAAATTGCGGTTGAGCGGGCGACCCAAGAAGATATCGATATCCTTGAGGAGATCGTCGTCCGGATGGAAGGCGAGGAATTGGATATGAAGGAGTTCGCAAAATTGGACCTTGAATTCCACATGGCGATCTCACGGTCGACAAAGAACGACCTGATTATCAATTCGAACAATTTCGTTCGGGATATCCTCATGCGGAGCATGGAGAGCATCGTCACCAATCTTGGAAAGACGGGTGGACGATACTACCACAGGAAAATCCTGGAAGCGATAAAGCGACGGGATGTTACGGAGGCGACCCAGATGATGAGGGAACACGTGGTACTTACTATCGAACAGATGCGACCGATTATCATGGAATCATAGTCAAGTTGGTTCGCGCAAGGTTTCCTTGCAATACAACTTGTATGATAACATACAGAAGGAGGTTTCTTTAGTATCGATCGTTATAATTTGCTGCAAATAATAGGAATGTAGCAAATATTTCAAACAAAAGGAGAATTGACATGAAAAGAACTTTGATTGTAGCACTCTTGGTGCTCGTGTGTGGAGGAGCTTTGCTGTTTGCCCAGGGGCAGGCTGAAGGTGCCTCGACGAAATTGTGGCCGAGAACCCAACCGGTGGTGACCGTTGGTTTTGGTGCCGGTGGTGGAACGGATACCGCGGTTCGGCCAGTGATCGCCAAGATGGAAGAATACTTGGGCGAAACCATCAACGTAGTGAATATGGAAGGTGCTTCGAGCGCAGTTGCCGCACAGCACGTGCTCAACCGTCCTGCCGATGGATATAGCATGTTCGCGACCGGTTCAGCCCCAATTTCGGGATTTCGGGTAATGGGCACCGCAAACTCCAGTTGGACCGATTGGGTCTCATGGCATCCCTTCGTGGGTCCTGCGGCACTTATTGTCAGAGCCGATTCCCCTATGAAGACTTTCGATGATGTGGTTGCATATCTGAAAAGCAAGAAAGTCAACTTCGGAATCTCCGGATTCGGAGTCGGCCCCCACGTCCTGGTTGAAGCCATACTCGGCATTGCTGGAGTATCCTCTCCAAACTATGTGACCGGTGGTTCCTGCAGGAATGCTGCTGTCGCATTGATTGCAGGAGATGTGGATGTCGCCATGTCGACATTCTCCTCTGTGGTGGATTTTGTGAAAGCAGGTCAGTTGCGCGCAATCGCAGTCACGACTCCTTCCACCTACCAAGTCGACGAGACTCTCAAGATCGACTCCATCACAGCAGTTCTCCCAGGAAGCGAGAATATTCCACAACTGTCGGAAACCTGGCCCATTTTCATGAGAAGGGATGTTCCCCAGAATTATATCGACAAGTTGACCGAAGCGTTCTTGTGGGCAATCGAACAGCCGGAAATCGTCAATTATGCCAAGAAACAGGCTCTCGATATTGCCGGATACTATGGTGAGTCGGCCGACAGGTTCCTGTCATTCTCTGAAGCTGGATATGCATGGACATTGTACGATGCAGGATTGGCCAGCAAATCACCGGCAGAATTCAACATTCCAAAACTCAGTAACTGGAATTGGGATGTCGAAAAGGCGAAGATTTCGAAATAACGGGTTTACAATCCAGGATGCGGGGATTATCCCCGCATCCATACTATGCGTAAAGGTAGAAAGTTATGGAAGACGTGAAAAAGGGTAGTGTCTCCGATTTCATCATGAGCATCCTGTTGCTGATTTTTGGGATCGCGCTGATAATCTCATCTCTTAACATGAAGGTATTCAATACATTCCTCGATGCTCCCGGGTTCTTCCCCATGCTTCTGGGAATCATATTCATATTCTTGGGATTGATGATGCTGTTTTCTTCAATCCGAAGGAAAGGCCCCCAACAGTTGGGCCACGTGTTCGGAAAAGCGAACATGGGTGCATTTTTCAAACATATCGAATTCAAGCGGGTCATGATTCTGATCGGTTTGATGGTTGTGTATATTTTTGGACTTATAGGAAGGATGCACTTTGCTATCGCCACGACAATCTATCTATTCTGTACCATGTGGTTCCTCAAATCGACCGGCTTGGTTAAGAATATCATCATCTCTGTTGTCGCCTCGATAGTAATCAGCGTGGTATTCAGATTCGTATTCAAGATTCCCCTCCCATAAACGGTCGGAAAGGAACAAATAGTATGGAAGCGATTTTTCATGAGATAGCACTATTCGGCAGTGCTTTTGCGACAGCTTTCACGGTTACCAAACTATTGGTGGTCATGATGGCGACTATATTGGGAATAATTGTAGGTGCCATACCTGGACTGACCGCTACTATGGCTCTGGCACTATTGATCAATCTTACCTATGGAATGGACTTGAACATTGCGATGGCCTTCCTGTTGGGAGTATATGTCGGAGCGGTCATGGGCGGTTGCTACTCGGCGATCATGGTGAATATCCCGGGGACTCCATCCGCGGCTGCCACTGCATTGGACGGGTTCGTGCTGGCGAAAAGGGGCGAAGGTGGTCTGGCTATAGGAACGGGAATCGTAGCATCCTTCTTTGGAATGCTCATGAGTATTGTCCTGTTGATTTTCCTCACCCCCTTCCTCTACAAGATCGCCTTGAAATTCGGACAGTGGGAATACTTCCTGCTATCGGTATTCGGTATCATGATCTGTGGAAATCTCTCGACAGGGAAAGATCCCATAAAGGGATGGGTAGTCGGATTCCTCGGATTCTTCACCGCGATGGTCGGGCTGGATAAGATCTATGCATATCCGAGATTCACATTCGGTTCGCTTGAATTGATGGGTGGAATTGCCTTGATTCCCGCACTTATCGGTGTATTCGGAATCTCGGAGATACTCTTTGTTCTCCAGGAGAAGATCCCATATAAGATCGAGGGAAATATCGGACGGGTCCTGCCTACGAAAAAGATCATGAAGAGCATCATCCCCGCCGCCATCCGCTCAGGTATCATCGGCGTTGGAATTGGTGCGGTCCCGGGTGCAGGTGAGGATATCGGTGCATGGGTCTCGTATGATATCGGCAAACGGCGTTCGAAACATCCTGAATTGTTTGGAAAAGGCAGTTATGAGGGACTCGCCTGTGCGGAGACAGCAAACAACGCTGTCGTAGGCGGAGCAATGATTCCCCTGCTGACCTTGGCGATACCTGGCAGTCCACCCGCAGCCATGTTTTTGGCCGCAATCTGGTTGCATGGTATCAAACCGGGGCCGATGTTGCCTGTGGAGCAACCGGGATTCCTCTATCGGGTTGCGATACTTCTCTTCTTCGCAACCGTTTTCATGCTCGTTTGGGGATTGATCCTGGCGAAGCCTATGGCGAAGATTCTCAAGATCAAGCGTGAGATACTCATGCCGATCATTGTTCCGCTGACAGTTATCGGAGCTTTCGCGGGTGGTGTACGTTCATTCGACATAGGAGTCATGTTTGTCTTCGGCTTAATCGGATACGTCCTGCGCAAACTCGATTATCCGATGGCGCCCTTGGTATTGGGAATAATACTTGGTCCAATGGCGGACGTGAGTTTCAGACAAGCATTGATGCAAGGTCAAGGCAATCTTATCCCCCTACTGGGACGGCCTGTCGGTATCGTTCTTATGGTCGCAATTGTTTTTATTGTAGTCACTGGCATCAAACGAGCTATGGACTATTCGAAGGAACAACGGGAATTGATTCTCGCGCAACAAAATTCGGAGCAATCAGATGGGAATTGACAACAAGACCATATTGGTGACCGGAGCAGTCGGAGGAATCGGATCGGTGGTTGCCAGACTTCTGGCAACGAAGGGAGCTTCTGTCGGACTTCTCGACTTCGACGAGAAGGGTGGAATTGCCTTGGAACAGGATCTTCGAAAGGAAGGCTTCGATGTCTGGTTCCAGAAGATCGATGTGACCAACGAGGAAGACTGGCATTCGGTTGTCTCTACGGCGCTCGAGCGGACCGGTAGAATCGATGTCGTGGTGAACAATGCGGGGATAAATATCCGCAAACCGATAGAGGAAATGGTTATGGATGAATGGGCAAAGATGATGGCGGTCAATGTCGGCAGCATCTTCTTGTCCGCGAAGGCCGCTATTCCGGTCATGCGGACACAAGGCTCCGGATTGTTCATCAACATGTCGTCGATATGTGGTTTGATCGGACACAAGTATACGCCCGAGGCATACACCGCATCCAAGGGTGCGGTGACACTGCTCACCAAGTCGATCTCATCGAGGTACGCCAAAGATGGGATTCGGGCGAACTCGATCCATCCGAGCACTGTGGATACCCCAATGGTCCAACAGATGTTCAAGGATCCGCAGAAGAAACGTGAACGGTTGGACGAAGTTCCCCTGGGAAGATTGGGAACGGTTGACGATGTTGCGCAAGCGGTATTGTTCCTGGCCTCGGATGAAGCCTCGTTCCTGAACGGAATCGCGCTTCCTGTCGATGGGGGACTGACCGCCTGCTAATTGGCGCAGGTAGTGTGAATGACATTGGATACCTAAGGTAAAATGAGTATGAAGGAAGGTTTCGCATGGTATATGAAGAATCTGTATTGAAAAGACTGAGAAGGATATCGGCACAACTTCGGTTGGATATACTTGAGATGATCCCTCCCGGGAAGGTTGGGCATCTGGGTGGAAGCAGTTCGATTGCCGATGTGGTGGCGGCATTGTATTTCCACCACATGCGGGTGAATCCGAAGGATGTTGCCGACCCGAAGCGTGATCGTCTGGTATTCAGCAAGGGACACGCGGTACTCGCCCAGTATGCGGCCCTGGTGGAGCTGGGGATCGTGGATCGCAGCGAGTTGCCCAAGGTGAAGACGTTGGACGGTGTCCTCCAGGGACACCCCGACATGGACAAGACTCCCGGTATCGAGGCTGTAACCGGCTCGCTGGGACAAGGCTTGTCCATATCGGTTGGTATGGCTCTTGCCTTGCGACTGGATGGTAGCGATTCGAGGGTCTATACGGTGTGTGGTGACGGTGAGCTCTCCGAGGGGCAGATATGGGAGGCAGCCATGGCTGCCGATGTGTTCAAGTTGGATAATATTACAGCGATTGTCGATTGGAATGGTATCCAAGCCACCGGTTGTACCGCCGAGATATTCGGGATCGGCAAATTGGCCGACAAGTGGAATGCTTTCGGTTGGAATGTCATAGAAATCGACGGACATGATATGGTTTCGATCCTGCAGGGATTGGAATCCGCGAAGGCGCATAAAGGCCAACCGAGCGTATTGTTGGCGAAGACTGTAAAAGGCAAGGGGTTCTCCTTCGCCGAAGGAAAGGCTGCTTTCCATAATGCAGGTCTAACCGATGAACAATTCGCACAGGGACGTGAGGAGATGCGCAAGATGCTGCAGGAGGTGGACGCATGAGCAGGATGGAGAGTCTGAGAAAGGCATATGGCGAGCAACTGGCTGACTCGGGAGCCAATGACCAGCGGATAGTGACACTTGAGGCTGATCTCGGCAAATCGACCATGTCTTGCCTGTTCCAGGACAAGCAACCGGAACGGTATTTCCAAGTCGGTATAGCCGAACAGAATATGGCATCGATAGCCGCAGGATTGGCTTTGACTGGAAAAGTGGCCTTCATCAACTCATTCGCTGTGTTCGCAACCGGACGCGCGTATGACCAGATCCGGAGTTCAATAGCAATTCCGCGTCTTAATGTGAAGATTTGTGGTTCCAGCGCGGGTCTTAGTGATTTTGGCGATGGAAAGACGCACCAGTCTATCGATGATATCGCCTTGATGCGTGTGCTTCCCAACATGACCGTACTGTCGCCAGTAGACGCTGTCGAGACAAAGCAGATGGTCGAGGCTATGGTCGACCACGACGGTCCCGCCTACATCCGGATAAACCGCAACGACCTGCCGGTCCTTACCGATGGGAACGAGCCGTACTACATTGGCAAGATGAGTCGTATGCGTGACGGCAAGGATGTTGTCGTGTTCGCTTCGGGAGTAATGGTTTCGCTGGCGTTGGAAGCGGCCGAGCAGCTTGAGAGCCACGGGATTTCCATTCGGGTGGTGAATGTGAGCACTATCAAGCCCTTGGATACGAAGGCGCTGGCAAGCTATTGCGAGGGCATGAAGGGTGTGGTGACCGCTGAGGAACATAGCATCCATTGTGGCTTGGGAAGTGCGATTGCGGAGGCCTTGGGGTCAAGCAGGCTCCCCATCACATTCCTTGGAATCAACGATACTTTCGGTACAAGTGCCAAGAACTACGATGAGCTGATGGAGAGATATGGGCTGACCAGTGAAGGAATCGTGAAAAAAGTTCACGAGGTTCTTGAAGCCTAATTGGAGGACGACGATGAAAATTGGATTTATAGGATTGGGAATCATGGGCAAGCCCATGGCCAAGAATCTGTTGAAAGCCGGATATGAATTGAACGTGTATGATGTGAACAAGACCGCGGTTGCGGAAGTTGTCGCGTCGGGGGCAAAAGAAGCCTCCAGTTCCCGGGAAGCCGCATCACATGTCGATGTGGTCATAACCATGCTGCCGAACTCTCCCCATGTGAAGGACGTGGTGCTCGGTGCCGGTGGGGTGGTCGAAGGAATCGGAGCGGGCACCATCCTGGTCGATATGAGTTCGATCGCACCACTGGTGAGCAAAGAGGTTTCCGCTGAACTGGAGAAACATGGCGTCGTCATGCTTGATGCTCCGGTGAGTGGGGGAGAACCGAAGGCCATTGAAGGGACGCTGGCCATAATGGTGGGAGGTCCCGCGGATGCCTTCGCGAAGGTGGAATCCCTGCTCGGCGTGTTGGGTGCGAGTGTCACCCATGTTGGAGATATCGGCAGTGGAAACATGGCCAAGCTTGCCAACCAGATCATGGTTGCCTCGAATATCGCGGGCATGTCGGAAGCGCTGGTCCTTGCATCGAAGGCTGGAGTCGATCCTTCGGTAGTATACCAGGCGGTACGTGCGGGATTGGCGGGAAGCACTGTCTTGGACGCGAAAGCTCCGATGGTTCTCGCAGGCAACTTCAAGCCGGGATTCCGGATCGAGTTGCATATCAAGGATTTGCAGAACGCATTGGATACAGCCGAGCAGCTTGAGGTTCCGACCCCTATGAGTACTGCGATTATCGGCATGATGCGCGAGTTGCAGCAGGATGGAAAGGGTGGTGACGACCATGGTGGGCTTATCCAATACTATGAGAAGGTCTCCCACATCACGGCCAGGGCCAAATAAAGCCGTTGGCTTTGTGTTCTACTGAGGCGAAATGTGTGAATAATGAAAAAGGAGTGCCTGGCACTCCTTTTTTCATCTGAGGTATCGCGTCAATCGTGACGTTTCTCGCAAGCGAACGGACAGGTCCCGCAACCACTGTGGCAGGATCCGACTCCCTTGCGCCGATCACGCACCATTTTCCATACGATCGCTCCCAATCCACCGAATACCACAATTCCTATCAGAATATTTGCCATATCATAACCCTCTTCCGAATAGCAACATGCCGACTTGATACACCACCAGCGCGGCTGTATAGGCGACTCCAGTCTGGAACAGGATAGCTGCCCAGGTCCATTTCGCACTTTGCATTTCCCGTCTCGTAGCTCCGATCGCCGCGGCACAGGGTGCTGCGAACAAGGTGAAGATCATGAACGAGTATGCACTTATCGGGTTGAAGAAGGCACCGACGGAAGCCAGGAGCGTCGGATCACCCTCGGCGACATTTCCCAAGCCGAGTACAATCCCGAAGGTAGCCACTATGGTCTCCTTGGCCAGCAATCCGGTGATGGTCGCAACCGCGACTTCCCAACTGCCGAATCCAAGTGGCGTGAATATCGGTGCGATGAGCCTGCCTATGGATGCAAGGATACTGTCCTGCGTATCGACCAATTGTAAGCTCCAACTTGACGACTGCAAGATCCATATGGCGGCTGATGCGACCGCGATGATGGTCCCGGCTTTCTTTATGAACTGTTTGCCGCGATCCCACATGTGGATCAACACACCTTTCATACGGGGCATGTGGTACGAGGGCAATTCCATGACGAACGGTGCGGGATCTCCTGCAAAAGCCTTCGTCTTCTTCAATACGATTCCTGAAACGATCACAGCCAATATTCCAACCAGATACATCGAGGATGCGATCCATGCACTGTTGGGGAAGAATGCCCCCACGAGCAGGGCGAACACCGGCAATTTTGCTCCACATGGTATGAAGGGAGT
>PGXU01000032.1 GCA_002839335.1 Spirochaetae bacterium HGW-Spirochaetae-4 | reverse complement strand
TATTCCCACAATCTACAAGTTCCCATCCATCTCCCGCGACACTCTTGTGCCGGTTGAGGACAGTGATACCTTTTTCCGCAAGAAAGCCCCACAGCTCTTTTGTGACACCCCTGAGATGTCCCAAGCTATTGACTGTAGCCACAATAAAACAATCGGCCCATCCAGTATGTTCCGAAACATCGATCACCACAGGATCGAGTCCCTTGTGGTCGGTGACAAACTGGGCTATTTCAGCTGCCAAAAGTTTTGTCGCATCATCCATCATGCTAGTTAACTCCTATTTCGAGTACTGCTTCTCGCAATACTTGATCTGTCCATTTTCCTATCCACCATTGCAAATGTCCTGTTTCCGTCCCCTTGGACAGAAATCTCCCCATATCATACACGCGCAGCAATGGAACTCGCTTTTCCAACAATTTCAAAGCGGATACGATATCATTACTATCGGTTTTCGGTCCGCCAAGACTCCCTAGTGTACCGATAGTACTATTTTTACTCAAGTGTCCGGCATGTTTGACCAACAGGCGTGCAATAGCATCGACCGATGGCCGGACCCCCTGATAGGGCAACCCCTCTGCCAGCATCAATTGTTCGGCAACCGTCGACCACTGCTGGGCATCTCCCCTCAGATAATGGTTGGCCTCCAAGCCGAACAAGGATTGGATAGCCCCCAGGTTGTCGGATTCGATACCTTGGGCCGCCAATGCCCTGCGGTAGTCGCCCAGGATCGGTTGCGGAATCGCCGCGACAACCACAGCCTTACCCTTCTCCACCGACACGACCATGAATCCATAGCGGTCCGAATATCCATACCAGACATCGTATGAAGGCTGTTTGGCACAGGATATGGCCACCATCGACAAATAGAGCAGCAGGAGAATCGTGACTATACGCCTCATGTACCGAACGATCCTCCCTTGTGCAGGAATTCAGCCAAGGCCAGGGTCGAGCTCGCCGGCGACTTGCCACCCAATTGTATGTGCAACAACTGCTGTTGTACAACTTCCAGACAAATCTCTTCCAAAGTACCTTTGCCCAGCATGGCCTTCCTTGTGTCTTCATCAAGATAGGAGCGCAGCGGTTCCAGGTAATCGGCTACAAACAGTACCGCGCCCAAGAATCCCATATCCGGCGATCCTAGGGTGTGCCACCGTATTGCGGTACGCCATGCATCCTCGGCTCCGGGAACGAAGGACAACAACAGATGGGCGCCCACCGCTCCATGCAGCAACATGGGATGCCTCATCTCTTCAGGCTCCATATGCACATTGTTCGACAGGCAATAGTCGAGCAGTTGGGATTCCCCCCACTCTCGTGCCACATCATGCCAGAGCCCAACCACACGACCGGCCGTCCCTTCCAGGGTCGGTTCGAATCGAGTCAACAGCGCCTCAGCCTGCGATGCCGTTGAACGGCAATGCGCCAGACGCTTATCACAAACATGTTTGGAGACATACTGGTCAAGCTCTATATAATCCATGATCCAATATGTAGTGTACGACAGATTTTGGCACGAGTGAAGACAATTCCATTTCAGTAACTTCTCCGCTTGCCAGAAGGGAACGCACATGGGTGGAGGAATCTTCCATGACCGGATTCTCAAGGAAGCTTCCCAGTACACCAGGAGGTAGTACCTGGGGTGGCCGTTCCAGGGACCGTCGGCAAATGATGAATTCCACTTCGTGACGCAATTCGTCGAACCGATACCATCTGCGCAATCCGGACAAGAGGTCGTCCCCGATCACCATGCCTATCTTTCCGTTGATTTCATATCGTTTGGTCAAGTCCTGGACGGTATCGAACATGAAGGAAGTGCCACCGCGTTCGATCTCGCAAGAATCGACAAGGACCTCGACGGGTCGATCATCGGGGTACCGTTCATGATATTCGGACAATGCAAGGGAAAGCATCCGCAAACGATCCTCCGAAGAAACCGCTGTCTCGTGCTGCTTATGCGGAGGGTTCGCCACCGGAATGATCAGCACTCGCTCGTAATCGGTCAGTTGGACCAAGGAATGCAACAGGTGCATATGTCCGAGATGGACGGGATCGAAGGTCCCGCCGATTACCGCGGTTCTCATAGCTCCTCGCGATATTCAGCCTCGGTATCGATTATTGTGGTAAAGCCGTCGTCAACAGGCTTGTTCGATTCGCCGACCAAATGGATAAAGGCCTTCTTCACATCATCCAGACCTTCACCGGTTATGTTCGAGAGACCAAGGATATTCAGACCTGGTTGTTGCTGCTGCAACTGGAGCAAACGATCCTTCGCATCAGGTTCGTCGATCTTCGTTCCAATGACAACCTGCCCCTTCTCCAACAAGCTGGGGGCATACGTTCGCAATTCCTCACACAACGTATCATAGGCGGATTCGAAGCGATCATCTGTCAAATCGATGAGGAACGCCAATCCTACGGTACGGGAAATGTGTCGAAGAAATTTGAATCCCATTCCGGCACCTTGGCTGGCACCTTCTATGATTCCCGGAATATCCGCCAAGACCATGTCATGGTCGCCATACCGGAACATGCCCAATTGGGGAATCTTGGTGGTGAACGGGTATCCCGCCACTTTGGTCCGTGCATTGGTAAGATTGTTCAGCAAAGATGATTTCCCCGCATTTGGGAAACCGACAAAACCGATATCGGCGATCACCAACAACTCGATTCCGACACGAAGTTCCACTCCCTTGGCGCCTGGTTGCGCAAAACGGGGAGTCTGACGTGTGGATGATTTGAAATGCCAGTTTCCTTGCCCACCCCGGCCACCTGTCAGGAAAACCCACCGGTCCAATCCAGTCAGGTCCTTGATGATCTCTCCGGACTGCGCATCCTTGATGACCGTCCCTGGAGGTACGGGAATCTCGATATCGGCACCATCGCGACCGAAACACCGGTCACCCATGCCATTGCGCCCATTCTCGGCACGATAGGTACGTACCTGTTTCAGATGGGCAAGCGTTCGAAGATTGTTCCGGACGACAAAAATGACATCGCCACCGCGACCACCATCTCCGCCGTCGGGTCCGCCCTTGGGAATATACTTCTCACGACGGAAGGAAACACAACCATTGCCCCCGTTTCCGGAGGCAACGTCTATATAAGTCTCATCTGAAAATCCAAACATGTACCGTCTCTGGCGTTACCGCCTTATCCTCACTCTGATGCGAGGATACGAACGTATTTGCGGTTGTTGCGAATATGGAAATCCACTGCTCCGGATTCCTTTGCAAAAAGGGTGAAATCCCTTCCGCAGCCAACATTTTCGCCCGCATGAAATTTATTGCCGTGCTGACGCACGATAATCTCTCCGGCTTTGACAATCTGTCCGCCGAACCTTTTGACTCCCAGACGTTGCGAATTGGAATCACGACCGTTTCTTGAGCTACCGCCACCTTTCTTATGAGCCATTGCCTATTTCTCCTTACGCCTTAATCTCTTTGATTGTGAGCATCGAATATTTCTCGCGATGGCCTTGTGTCCTTCGGTATCCCTTTCTGCGATGGTACTTGAAGACCTTGATCTTCGTGCCCTTCACGATATCACCCAATGTGGCGACAACCTTCGCACCCTCGACATAGGGTGTTCCGAACACGGACTTTTCACCATCCGCGATCGCGACAACTGTATCGAACTCCAGCTCTTTGCCAGATTCCATATCGATCTTATCGACTTTCAATGTTGCGCCTTCTTGCGCCTTGTACTGCTTGCCAAGAATCTCTACCAGTGCGTACATGTGTATACATCCTTACTCTAAAATGTGCAGGCTACCTTATACCACAACAGTCGATTAATGGCAATACCTGCATGGTAATACCTACATGGACTCCAAGAACGGAATCCCCACCAAAGCATACGCGTTGCGGAGAACCTGGAGCACCATGGATACCAACGAGACTCTCGCCCTCACCAACGGTGCCGACGGAGCCTTCAATACGGGATGATCGTGATAATACTTGCTGAACAATCGCGAGAGCTCATACAGATACGCCGCGATCGCAGATGGGTTGAGGTCCCGTCCCGCCTCTTGGACCACTTCACCAAATCCCGCGATGAGTTTAACCAATTCCCGCTCTTCTTGCAATGAAAGCAATGAACCGTCGAATGCAATATCTTCATAATCTTTCGCCACTTCGGAGAATTTGCGGATCATGCTGTGTATCCGGGCACCCATGTATTGCAGATACGGACCGGTGTTTCCACTGAAAGAGATCGATTCGGAAGGGTTGAACACCATATCCTTCATTGGATTGACCTGCAGCAGGAAGTAGTTCAGGGCTCCGAGTGCGATAGCTTCGCTGGTTGCCCTGACATCGCCCACGGCATCCTCCCGTTCCTTTTCCTTGATTTCCGACATTGCCAACAGTGTCAGCTGTTCGAACAGATCGTCCGCATCGACAACGGTCCCTTCCCTACTCTTCATCTTTCCTTCGGGGAGATTGACCATTCCATAGGCCAGGTGATGCAAGTCGGAGGCCCAGGGATACCCAAGCTTTTCCAATACATGGAACAGGACCTTGAAATGGTATGTCTGTTCACTGGCCACCACATAGATGAGCGAATCGAATGGCCAATCGCCATGCCGGGAAATCGCAGTGCCGATATCCTGGGTCAAATACAACGATGTACCGTCCTTGCGCAACAACACCTTCTTGTCGAGGTTGATTTCCGCCAGGTCTATCCAAACGGAACCATCGTCTTCCTTGTAGAATACGCCCTTCTGCACACCCTGCAGGACAGTGTCCTTTCCCAACATGTAGGTATTGCTTTCATAATAATACTTGTCGAACGATATGCCCGTATTCTTGTAGGTCTCGGCCACACCATCGAGTGTCCACCCGTTCATGAGGGTCCACAGGGACAAAACCTCGGGATCGCCTTCTTCCCACTTCTTGAGCATTTCCTGGGCCAGGGTGGTCACACTGGGGTCTTCCTTTTCCCATTGGGCGAACTTGACGTAATACTTGCCCACCAGATGGTCGCCCTTGATGCCGGCACTTTCAGGAGTCTCCCCATTGCCGAACTTCTGGTACGCCAACATCGATTTGCAGATATGCACGCCCCTGTTGTTTATCAGGTTGACCTTCAGGACGTCGGCCCCGTTCGCCTTCAGGATAGCGGATATGCTCTCCCCGATCGCATCGTTGCGTAAATGCCCGAGATGCAGCGGCTTGTTCGTGTTCGGACAACTGAATTCGACCATGATCTTCTTACCCGCAAGCATATCCCCACTACCATAGGAATCCCCGTCGCGGTTCACCGATTGGTGGACCTCCATCGCCAAAGCGGAAATATCGACACGCACGTTCAAATAGGGTCCTGCGACCAAAAGCTCGCCGATCGGCAGGTCGGATTTTTCGGAAAGCCTCTCGCGTAGGATCTCGGCCAGTTTGTTCGGTGCCATCCTGAAACCTTTCGCATAGGCGAACAACGGAAAAGCCACATCGCCCAATTCCGGTTTGGGCGGCTTCTGCACGGTCAAGGACGGTGCACCCTGTAGCGCTTCGGCTGTTCCAAAGACTTCTGTGGCATAGAGGGCCAATTCCCTCTCAACGAGCTCTTTCCAAGTGTTCCGTATCTGTTGCATCATCATCGTTTCTCCATTCGCGCCATGTGGACGCACCATTGCAACTATACGGAAATCCGGGCATCCTCTCAAGTAGAGGACGCCGCCTTGAGCAAAGGAAGGTGTTGGTGTATTGTTTTGGGCAAGACATCCTCGGGAGGGGTTCTCATATGGATGAAACACACGCAGATTTCGACCGGTTCGTCGATCCGTACATGGAAAGTTTCGAACGGTACGGACAAGCGAGCTTTATCAGCTTCCGACCGATTCCATCGATGATGGAAATCGAGGCAATTGTCGAAGACTTCATGGAGTTGCTGTTTCCAGGGAGGAGCGGACGACGGGTCATGGACAATTCGGGAATCAGGGAAGTTGTGGCCTCGCTGCTCACCAAAATCGGCGACAACCTGCAAAAGCAGATTTTTGTCGCTTGGTACCATGAGAACCCACTCAACCTTGCGGATGAATTCACCGAACCATACCACAATCTTGCCCAACAAGCTGTGCACAAGTTGTTCGAAGCCCTTCCCTCGCTTCGGAGGATGATGAAGGAAGATGCCCAGAGCGCTTTCGACGGAGACCCGGCCGCGACCTCTATCCGCGAGACGATCATCTCCTACCCGGGGGTGCGGGCGTTGACTATCCACAGGATCGCCCACTTCCTCTATATGGAGAAAGTTCCTTTGGTTCCCAGGATGCTCAGCGAGACAGTCCATAAGCAAACCGGCATAGATATACATCCAGGGGCTACTATCGGCCGCTGCCTATTCATCGACCATGGAACCGGAGTGGTTATCGGCGAGACTTCGGTCATTGGAAATCAAGTGAAGATTTATCAGGGGGTCACCTTGGGAGCCTTGAGCTTCCCGAAGAACGCCTGCGGAACCTTGATACGGGGAGCCAGACGCCACCCGACACTGAAGGACCGTGTGACGGTCTACGCGAACGCCACATTGTTGGGAGACATAACGATAGGTGAAAATACCATTGTAGGCTCAAACTCTTGGATTCGGCACGACATTCCCGCAAATACCCTGGTCCAGAACGAGGAACCGAAAAGTATCATGCGGGAATTGGCGCCGCGCAACCTTGAGAAGACGTGTGACAATCCCACTTCCATACGCTGAGCTATCGAACTTGCCCGATTACCGTTCGTGAATGGAATTGATGTAATCGGATGGTGTCATGCCGGCATACCGTTTGAAGACCTTGCTGAAATAATTGCTGTCGTTGAACCCCAACAGGTCCGAGATATCCTTTATGGATGTCTGACCATCTTCGAAATAGAGCTTCGCAAGTCCCACCCGCTGCTTGCTGACATATGCTGGAATCGACATTCCTGTCTCTTTCTTGAACTTGCGCGAGATATGTGAGATGTGGGTATTGTGCATTTTCCCAAGTTGCTCTATCCGGACATCTTCTGTCAGATGCACTGTCAGGTAGGTGACAATCTTCTTGATCATGGGACTATAACTGTTGATGGAGAATTCAAGTACCGCAGTCGCATAATCGATGGCTATCTGGGGATAGAGTACATCGTGCAGATAGGCTATCGAGACAGCATTCTCAATCATGAGCGCATATTTGTTGGACAGGCTATGGAGATATAGCGGCTGCACTCCACCTTGCTTGGCAGAGAAGCGGCACAGGGCATTCAAGGCAACGAGTTCATTCTTGCAACAGCGCAATGCTTCGGTAGCACTTTCTTTGCCACAACATACGAGATCGGGGAAAATCTTGCGTCGCATGTCGAGCACATCCTCTACCTTGTAGGGATTGCCCCATTTGACTGCATGCAACATTTCTTGTTCCAATTCATACCGTCGTTCGATCTGTACCATATTCATCGAGTCAGGCATGAATCCTTTCTCAGTAATCGCTTGATCCGGATCGGTTTTTTCTTCCATAGTTCCTCACCTTTGCCTTAAGGATATCCATGTTTAGTCCGAAAAGCAAGGATATTATATCTCCTGTGGTCTTTAGCTGTGATAAAAAAACTGCTACTATACATCTATCCAATCGCCAGGAGGCACCCAATGGGCAACGGCATCAAAGGAAAAACAGTAGTTATTACAGGAGCGGGTGGAGTTCTCTGCAGTGAATTCGCCCGACATATCGCATCGGTGGGAGGGAAAGTCGCCCTCCTGAACAGGACCCTTTCGAAAGTTGAGAAGATTGCGCAGGAAATCGAAGCTGCGGGAGGGATAGCAAAACCCTACCAAGTCGATGTACTCGACAAGGATGGTCTGAAGGCAGTGCATGCCCAGGTGCAAACCGACTTCGGCCCCTGCGACATCCTGATAAACGGCGCAGGCGGCAACATGGACGAAGCGGTCACAGCGGTGGAATACCACGAGAACGACCTCGACCCTTCCCTCCGTTCGTTCTTCTCCTTGAACCAGGAAGCCGTCCAAGGCGTATTCAACCTGAACTTCCTCGGGACCTTTCTTCCCACCCAGGAATTCACCGGCGACATGATAGGGCGTGCGGGTTGCAGCATCCTCAACATTTCGTCGATGTCCTCGTACCATCCCCTGACAAAAGTCTTGGGGTATTCGGCCGCGAAATCGGCGGTGAACAATCTGACCGAATGGCTGGCGGTGCATTTTTCCCATGTGGGAATCCGTGTGAACGCCGTCGCTCCCGGATTCTTCGCGACAGCCCAGAACAGGAACCTCCTCTTCGATGCGCAAGGGATGCCGACAGCACGATCCAAGAAGATCATCGCTGGAACTCCCATGGGTCGGTTCGGAGATCCCAAGGACCTGTTGGGAACCGTACAGTATCTGATCGATAGCGAAGCTTCCGGTTTCGTGACCGGTGTGATAATTCCTGTCGATGGTGGATTCAACGCCTATTCAGGCGTCTGAGTTTCCAGGAACCTGCCTACCGGCATACCGGTTCGGGCATCCCTTTCGAGGTGTACGGAGGCCAAAGAGCCTCTTGTCAACCAGGAAGGGGTGTCCAACACCTTGATCTTCAGGTAGTTGCCCGTCAATCCCGACCATGTCCCGCCTTTCTGTTCCTCTACAATGAGCTCGACATCTTTGCCGATCTGCCGGTTCAAGTATCGTCGGAAATGGATTGCCGACAGATCCCGCAAAAACTTCGCCCGCTCATCCCTGACACTTTCGGGAACCTTGTCCTTGGCCGTATGTAGTGCCGTCAATGGTCTTGGAGAGAAAGGAAAGACATGCAACTGGCTGATATCCATGGATTTCAGGAATTCTACGGTTTTCTCAAACTCACCGTCGGTCTCCCCCGGCAATCCTGTGATGATATCGGCGGCGATGAACGGATCATCCTTGACCTGTCGCAACCTGGCAACCGCCTGTTCCATACGGGACACATCGTAGTGACGGTTCACCCGCTGCAGGACTTGGTTCGACCCCGACTGGATAGGTATATGGAAGTGCGGTTGGATCCTGGAATCGGCGAACATATCCAACAGATGGTCGTCCAGCCGATCCGGTTCAAGGGAACTGAGCCGCAAACGGATACCGGGACCAAGATGCTTCAACAACGAATCGAGCAGCCCGGCCAAGGAAGCGTCACCGCTTCGATATGCGCTGATATTGACTCCAGTCAACACAATCTCCTTGAAACCATCCTGCTCCAAAACCAATGATCGCTTCACGACTTCCCCAAGATCCAGGCTAACCGCATCGCCCCTGGCTATGGTGACCCGACAATACGCACAGGAATTGTCGCAACCATCCTGGATTTTCAGGAAGGCCCTGCTGTGGAAGGAGAATGTCGCGGCATCGTAATCGAACGGTGAACTTGCTGGCGACACCTTGTCCTCGCCAGCTTGCGAGACGAATGCACGTACCGATTGCAACAGGTCCAAGTTGGCAACGAGATGGTTGGCCAACATGTTGGGAAGACCGAGCAAGGAAGGTTTCTCGTCCAAGGAAACGACCACGACCCGTTCGGACAGGTCTTGCAAGGCGTCCTTCTCCAACTGGGCATAACAACCGGTGACCAACACGACGGGTTGCTGCACCTGTACGGCGTATTTGCGAATCATCCTCCGAGCTTTTTGCTCGGCTTTTCCCGTTACCGTACAGGTATTCACAATACACAAGTCGGCGGCTTCGTCTGTGCGGACGATCTCGAACCCTTCCTTGGCGAATGCATCCGCAATCGCCTCGCTCTCGCATTGGTTCAACTTGCATCCCAGTGTATAAATCAAAACTCTCATCTAGTCTCCACGGGAGTGTCGTCATGTGCATCGAGAACGGCCAAGACGGTATCGAGCGCAGTCTTCAACCGTTCGTGCATGTCATGCGCATATGGATTGTATCTCTGCAAATCATAGAACAGCTGGATCGGATCGTTGCACGTCTGCTCGACGATAGACATGAGGCGATGGTATCCGACTGTCGCCAGCTGTGTCGGAGCAAGATGCAATTCATCGAGCACCCGACCCACAAAGTGGGTTACGCCCTGTGAATACGCAGCCTCGCGGTCGTGCTGGTCACAATCCATTTCCAGAACCTTCAGGTTCATGGAAAGGAACAGCGCTTTCCATGTCGCGGCCAACTCGGCTTCGCACCGGACCGGTGTAAACACCAATGGCAATCCGGCTATACCGTCCTTTCCGGAATCGGGGCCGAACATCGGGTGCGTGGCAATGATATTGGCATGGGATGGCAACAATTCCCGCATGATCTGCGCAGGATACGTCTTGACCGAACACGTATCCATGACCACCGTTCCCGGTTTTAGTCGCGGAGCGATGGAAGCGACGACGCGCTTGAAGGAGGAAATCGAAACACAGAGGATCACCGCATCGCAAGCGAGCACTTCATCCTCGGTCGCGGACAATACGCCCTGCGGGAGCGTCTTCTGTGGTGAGCGGTTATATCCTTTCACCTGTACCTGTTTGGCAAGTTCCGTTGCCCAGAAGGCTCCGAACCGACCCAATCCATATATTCCGACATTCATGCGCGCATCCTATCATAGAAGCCGCAATGCAGACAATTGGCAGCTTGGTGAGCTGAAGGTATTTAATTGTAACGGCCATTGTGGTATCCTAAGGGGGAAAATACGATCCGATTCTAGGAGATTCACATGACATTTTCAGAGAACATGAAAGCGAAGGCAGTACAATTGCAGAAGGCTCTTGTCCTGCCCGAAGGAACCGAGCCGAGAACCGTGGCGGCTGCCCGAAAGATAGTCGACGAGAAATTGGCTTCCCGCGTCACATTGTTGGGTACTGTCGAAGCGGTCCGAAAGACAGCTGACGCAGCCGGAGTAACGCTCGATGGTATCGAAGTGGTCGATCCGGCGACCTCTTCCTTGCGTCAGAAGTACGCGACGGAATACTATTCGTTGCGGAAACACAAGGGAATGACCGAGGAAGCGGCATACGAAGGTATCGCCGACCAGCTCCGCTACGGTGCCATGATGGTCAGGCTGGGTGATGCCGACGCCATGGTGGCTGGAGCCGAGAATACGACAGGTAATGTCCTCTTGGCGTCCTTCCATATCATCAAGACCAAACCGGGAATCAAAAGCGCATCATCCTGTTTCGTCATGGCAACAGACAAGACGGACCTGGGAGCAAACGGCTCCTTCATATTCAGCGATTGCGCGACGATTCCAGAACCCACCGCGGAGCAATTGGCCGAAATCGCCGAGGAATCGGCAGAGTCCTGTCGGATATACTTGGGTGCCGAACCGGTGGTGGCCATGCTTTCCTATTCAACCAAGGGTTCCGCGAAAGGCCCGCTTGTGGATAAGGTTGCCACCGCGGTGCAACTGCTCCAACAAAAGCGTCCCGACCTCCAGGTCGACGGCGAATTGCAGCTCGATGCAGCCATAATCGAGTCTGTCGGCAAGAGCAAGGCACCGGGGTCGGCTGTGGCCGGAAAAGCCAATGTATTGGTGTTCCCCGACCTGCAAGCCGGAAATATCGGATACAAGCTTGTGCAACGTCTCGCCGGCGCCGAGGCCTACGGTCCGATCCTGCAAGGTTTCGCGAAACCGGTGAGCGACCTCTCCCGAGGTTGCAGCATCGAGGATATCGTGGTGACCAGTGCGATCACGCTGGCCCAAGCAGGAAACTGACCTTTTGGTCCAACTGCTGCACAGCAGGCCGTATTAACCCGGCCTGCTGTATTTTTTATGCATCAAATCGATCTGAAGCAGCATTCATTTTATTATTTATACTTGTAATATCAAAAAACCTCCCGTACAATGTTTGCCATATGCAACAGTGTGGAGCTCAGAGGTGAACTTGTTATTTGAAGGCGATTTCGTCGCCCTGTTCGTAATGGTTACCATTTTAGTGGATACTTTCAGGCACCGTCTACTCACCGAAACTTTCAAGGACGGATTGTTCCGTAGGATCGGTGTCGCCGGCCTGGTCACCATCATGATGGGCATTTCCCGTGCCGTATGTTCGGCATCGAACTACAACTGTCCCCCATGGGCTATACGTACATTCGGAAATCTTCATGCGATCTGCCTGCTTGTCACCCTATTCCTTTGGATGATGTTCGTTCTGGAAAATCTGTTCGAAGGACATCGGAACATCGGAAGGATCGGAACCTACGCTGCCATCGCTGTCGTCATCTTCACCATCGCATCAATCGCCGATATACCCAAAGACGGCCTGTTCACCGTACGTACCAAACGTATGGTATTGGCATTTCTGACTGTCCTGTGGGCTATCGGGGTACTGGTACCGGTGTTGTACAGATGGAAATATCTGCCGGTCTCTACCCGTCGAAGCCTTACCTTCATACCTGTCATGTTGACAATCTCGGTCATCTCCTATGCCATTATCGGAAACCACCTGCTCGTCAGTACCGCCATCAGCATTGCAGCCCTCACCACCTACCTGATAATCCAGAACCGAAGGTTTTCCATCGACCAATTGACTGGAGTACTTACCAGGGGTGCTTTCATAAACAAACTGAGAAAACTATTCAACGGGACTGCCCGAGGTACCGTATTGATCGCCGACATCGAGAATTTCAAATACTTCAACCAGAAGTTCGGGCAACACAATGGCGATAAGCTGCTGAAAGCAGTGGGAAATTTTTTTGGCAGGGTCGCTTACGACAAGACCGTATACAGGTACGGTGGAGACCAGTTCGGCCTGATCTTACGGGAAGTAGAGGAAGAGGATATCCAACGGACCTTGCGCACCATCCGGCAACGCTTCGATGCACCCTGGGAAATCGGCGGGGCGAATGCCCGTACCGACATACGGCTTGCCCTTGTACCATTTCCGGGACACTTGCAGAATGCCGAGGAAATGATCAACGCCATCGATCTTACGCTGGTCAAGGCAAAAAGCTGCAATACGCTGGCTGTCGCACGATATACCCGGGATATCAGCGCGATACACCAGCGGAAACGGGATGTGGAACAAGCTATCAGGTCCGCGATAGAAACCGACTCGGTCCAGGTGTTGTACCAACCGATTTTCGAAACCCAAACACTCAACATCTATTCCGCCGAAGCACTTGCACGTATCGACGATCCTGCCCTCGGTCCTATCTCACCCGCCGAATTCATTCCGATCGCCGAAACCAGCGGGTTGATCATAGATCTCACCTATATGATCCTCCGCAAGGTGTGTTTGCTATGGAAGGAGTTGGAGGACAATCCGTCGCACCTTTCCAGGATTGCCATAAACCTGTCGGCGATCAACTTCCTGGAACCGTCCATGGAAAAGCATCTTCTCGGTGTGATTCGTGAGAATGGAGTTTCCCCCCGGAACATAAAATTCGAATTGACGGAATCGGTGATCGTCGAATCGTTCGACCGGGTCAAGGAGGCGATGGACCATATGGCTGCCAACGGAATCAGCTTCTCCCTCGACGATTACGGAAAAGGTTACTCGAATTTGGAATATTTGGTAAATTTGCCTTTTAGTACCGTAAAAGTGGACAAGAGTATCGTCCAAGCATGCCAAAAGAACTATACTCTGATCGAGTCGATCATGTTGATGCTTACGAGTATGGGAAAAAAGATTGTCGCAGAGGGAGTGGAAACCGAGCAACAGCTTGCATTGCTTTCCGAGGCCGGGGCCACACGCGTGCAGGGTTTTCTATTTGCCAAACCCATGCCGGGTAGCGATCTGATCGAACACATCCAGCAACGGAAGGGAATCGATCCATGAGTTCTCGACAATACAATTCATTACTCGACCCTTCCAGGACGTCGGCACGTACCATATGGATACTCGCGTGGCCAGTCATCCTGGACCAGAGTTTCCAGACAATGGTCCATTATGTCGATTCTGCCATGGTGGGATCGTTGGGAGCAGTCGCGACTGCCGCCGTGGCGGCGAACAGTTCGACCATCTGGCTCGTAAACGGAATGATGTATTCATTCGGTGCAGCGTTTGCCGTACTGGCGGCACGTCAGATTGGAGCGGGCAACAACACGGCCGTCCAACATACCGTCCGGCAAGCGTTGCTGGCCGTTGTCGGATTCTCGGCAGTCGTAACAACCCTTATGCTCAGTATCGCGAGAATGCTGCCGGTCTGGATCGGAGTAGAAGATCAGGTTGTACCTGTGGCGGGTACATACATGAGCATCATCGCATTGGCCTACCCTTTCACCATCCTCTTTGCCTATATGGCGAACTTGATACGAAGTTCCGGAGATACCCGTTCCCCTTTGATCGCCAACATCATCACCAATGTCGCCAATATTGTTGCCAACTACCTCCTTATTTTCCCGACTCGGCAAGTCAGCATGTTCGGATGGGACTTTGTGATGCCGGGGGCAGGTCTCGGTGTGAAGGGTGCGGCGATTGGAACAGCAGGGGCAACGGCACTCAGTGCATTGATTCTTCTTGGGGTACTCGTATTGAAGGACTCGCCGTTGCGAACGCCATTTCGAGGAGTTTCCTGGAAAGTCGATTGGAGCGTCATGCGTCAAGTATTCAGATTGGGGACGCCGCTCGCATTGGAACGGGCTACACTCTCCATCGGGCAGATTATCCTCACAATCCTAGTAACCAGGATCGGCACTGTCTCATTGGCCGCACACCACCTGGCAATCACAGCCGAATCGATAACCTATATGCCTGTCAGTGGATTCTCATTGGCAGCGACCACATTGGTCGCGCAATCCCTGGGTGCGCAGAAACGGGAAATGGCGCTCGACTTCGCAAAGCGCAGTCTCAGATGGGGTGTCATGCTCATGTCTGGTACCGGCTTGCTCATGTATATATTCTCACGACAACTCATGGCATTCTTCTCTCCCGATCTGGCGGTCATAGAACTCGGTTCACGGGTCTTGCGGATCGAAGCCTTTGCCGAACCGTTCTTTGCCTTGAGCATCGTAATCAGCGGCATACTTCGCGGTGCCGGAGATACCAAGTGGCCATTCATCAATTCGTTGATCGGCATGTGGGTCGTTCGACTGATACCTGCCTCGATACTCATACTTGGATTCGGCTTCGGCTTAGAGGCAGCCTGGGGATGCATGGTCGCCGATCTTGTGGTCAGGGGTCTCCTCAATTACCGCAGATACCGCAAAGGTACCTGGATCGATGCGTGGAAAGATTGATGGTGTAGACAGCTATAATATTGCGAAAGCTTCTACCAAGCGCAACAATTCCTCGAACCCAAGCTTTTCCGCCCGTTCCGATTCGGGGATATCCGCATCGGCCAAAGCCTGCAATACCAATTCCTTGCCATGGCGCGAGCCGGCCTTCCCATGCAACAGGTTGTTCCGGACAGTTTTCCTGCGTTGTGTGAACAAGTCGTCCATGAGCTGGAGGAACAATTCCCTGATAGCGACCTTCACCAACGGTTGGGGACGCTTCTCCATGCGAATCACCACGGAATCGACATTGGGAGGTGGAAAGAAGGCACTGCCTTTGATCAAGGATACTTGTTCGATCTGGTAATCGATCTGGGCGAGTATGGAGAGGGTCGACCACGCTTTGGATCCCGGTCCTGCACCCAGCCTCTCGCCGACTTCCTTTTGAAGGGTAAATACCATCCGTTGGGGCAAACACTGGGATTCGAGGAACCTGGCGATACAGATGGAGCCGATGTTATACGGCAGATTGCCGAATATGAGATCGGGCACGCCTTCCTGTCCATATATCGAATGCCAAGTCTTGAGCGCATCCCCTTCGATCAGGATCAACTTGTCTTCATTCGGAAAAGCTTCCTCCCGGAGTATCCGGCAAAAGCCATGGTCTATTTCAAATGCGGTCACCTGCGCTTCATTCTGTAGGAGCAACGTTGTCAGAGCGCCGATTCCGGGACCGATTTCCCAAACTCGACGACCAGTGAGCGGTTGCAGGCAATCGGTTATCTTTTGGCGTGCCGAAGAGGAAATCAAAAAATTTTGCCCAAACTTCTTCGACATCGCGAATCCGTGGCTCTCAAGCAATGCGATGATCGCGTTTGGCGAATCGTAGGGAAAATCCCAAATCATAGGCGCGTCTATTCCTTTTCCGAAGGGTTTGGCCAGCATACTTGAGAATTCCGGTTGCAGTCAACAGTACCGCCGTACTCCACAACCAAACGGAAATACCATCGCCAGAGAAGTGGTTCGCCGACCATTCGGATCCCCATTCCATCAGGTAGAGGAACGCACGTGTCGATTGTACCGCGATGATACCGATCGGGGGCAATGGCAACACAACCCAAACGAGGGAACAGAACAACACGACCAGAGCTAGCGGGGCCGCAAGTGGTGAGAGCACGATACCAATGCCATGCCAGGACCCGAACACTATCAGGGAGATCGGAGCAGTACACAAGGATGCCGCAATTGTGGTTCCCATCACGAGGGCCAACCATTTTGGCATACACAGCGACAAGGTCCCTGCGATTGGCGTAGAGCAGACGATAATGGCGAACAATGCACAATACGAGAGGAGCGCCCCTGTCGAGTTCATGGTCCAGGGAAATGCGAAAACCTGCACCAGGAACGTGATGGCCAACAATTGCAGGATCGGAAACCTATTGCGCAAGGAACGGAGGCAAAGCAATACCATAGCCCTTACCAGTGAAGGTTTGAATCCCACGATGCATACATACACTACGGCACCGATACATGCCAGCGGTTGGGCAATCCGTTTTCCCAGCACCTTGTTTCCACAAAAGAGCATGATCAGGACAAGACAGTGGAGATGCATGCCGGACAGGGCCAGTATGTGGGCACAACCACTTCCAATCGCCATTTTCCGCAACGGGAACCCTTGCATCCCCGCATCCCCCAGAAGCAATGCTTTTGCCAAGGGAGCTACTGGTCCTCCCAAAGCGTCGAGACGTAGTGAAAGGAGGTGGAGAACATGCATACGTCTCACCGATAGGCGATGTATCAAGCCAGATGGATGGTCGAATCCAAGATGTGAGGCGATGAAAAGCCAATCGTTCGTATCCGTACGGACAAGCACCCCGTAGGCATCGTATTTCGTACCGGCCGTAACCATCGTGCAGGTAGGACCAATCACAACGAGGGGTCCTGTTGCCGATACCATATCCCCGAACCTGTTGCCAACCGAATCGATAGTGCCTTGCAATACGCAATTGCCTTTTTCTGTCGATGTGGAATCAAAACGGGTGGTTCCCACAACATGTACAACCCGATGCGGAGGAAACCCGAAGTGTGGCTGACTCCTACGTCCCAAGAGCGCCATCTGCGTGCACGCGGCGAACAGGAGGCACAGGGCAACCAAGACCTCCACCACACACGTGGGACCGTGGGAATGGTTGAGGATCAATACCAATGAACCGAAACTCCACAGCACCAATGCTACTGCCATGATCCTGGAGAATCCGATATCAATCCCCCCAACTCCTGTTACGAGTATCGAAAGCAACAGAGAAATGGGCAACCCTACCAAAATCCTTGGAATTTGTCTGGTGTATCTATCGGATGAACAGCATTCCATGCAGAATATACTGCAGAAGTGGTGTTAATGCTTCGAAGCTACAACCAACAATGCAAGCAAGGATAGATCAAGATTCTTGTGCATGGCCAACTTGATGAGTCGCGCGGCGAAAGCCTCGTCTCCGGCCTCGGACGTCCGTACGCGCATCACTTGCACGTACAGGGCATACAGAGGACGGTCGGTGAGCTCGAAATGTCGGAGAAGGATATCCTTGAACTCCTTCTGCCAAGGGCCAGTCTCTGATTCGGAGATTTCCAGAGCCGGCAAATCCGCATCTCCGGTCAATGCCAACCTGTCGGCCAGGTCAAGGGTATCCAGGTAAGAGCAGGTATCGAGATACGCCTCGTAGGAGGAAAGCCCCTCCAGGATACTGTAATCGCAACGCGAAGCGTTCTGCTTCAGCTCCAAGCGACGTTTCATAGCCAACTCACCCTTCTTGTCCCTTTTCGACAAGGCATACGCTGCCAGAAAGGAGGCTACTATGGCAAGAACCAATTCATCCACCATGGGAATGGGATCGCGTACCGCCAGGGAGAAGAAAAAGTAGACGGTAAGGAATACCGCCGAGGACACCAACAACCGGGGAATATACCGTGCGTCCTGGATCCAACGGTCCACGCCGCGATCGATTTGGGTATAGAGGGTGAACAGTGCGTCGTCCTTCTCGTGGGTATTCAACCCGGTGGAGGCAAGCCAATGGATTTCATCATCCTCTTGCCAGGATGGAGCGAGTTTCGGATCGACGAAAGGAGTCAGATAGAGAGATTTTTCACGATTTCTTCGTAAGATAAAACATGATGCCATGTTGACGACCTTTATAATACCGACTTGAAATTTGCAATCTTTTCTTGCAATGTTGCCTTGAACGATTCCCTATCCTTACCGTCGGTATGGAAGAACAGATAGTATTTGACTTTCGGTTCGGTGCCAGATGGCCGAACCACCAATTTGTCCCCTGTGGTAAAACGTAGTATAATCACATCCGAAGGGGGAAGTCCATCCGGGCCACCATGCAGCAGGTCCGTCGCTTCGGTAATGGTATATCCGGCGAAAGTATCGGAAACCTTCAACGAACGGAAATCCTTCATGATGTCCGCCATCTTCTGCTTTCCCGCACTCCCCTCATAGGTGAAGGAAAGTACCGCTTCGGTGTAATATCCATAGGAATCGTATATCTGGTTGAGCCGCTCCTTCAGCGACAATCCTTTGGATGCATAATGGCTCATCATTTCTACGGCCAGAACAGCCGTGGAGACTGCATCCTTGTCACGAACCTGTGGGACCGAGAGGTATCCGAAACTTTCTTCACAACCAAAGAGGAAGAATTGTTTCGCCGAATGCTCGAGCGCCGCTATCTTTTCGGCTATGTATTTGAATCCGGTCAACACATCGACACAAGCGGCGCCATTCTTTTCGGCTATTTCCCGCACCAAGTCGGTCGTCACTATCGATTTCACGACCAAAGGCTGTCTGGCTCCTTCTTGGGAACGTTCTTTCCATGTTTGGATCAGGTAGTCGCAGAGCAGGACTGCGATCTGGTTCCCGGTGAGCAATGAAAAGGAGTCCTTGTTCGGACCAGAGGGAATCGCTATGCCCAAGCGGTCGCCGTCAGGATCGGTTCCCAGGACGATATCGGCCTTGCATTGGATACCAAGTCCAATTGCCAGCCGCATGGCTTGTGGATCTTCCGGGTTCGGCATGGATACCGTCGGAAAATCCCCATCCGGAAGCTCTTGCTGCTCCACTACTTCGCAATGCACACCGAGTTTGGCCAAAATGGTGCGGACCGGAATATTCCCGGCTCCATGCAGAGGTGTATAGGCGACGGTCACGGAACTACTCGAAAGCAATCCGGGACGAGCAAGACTCTCGGTTACCATGGAATAATAGGCTTCATCCACCGATTCGGGGACATTCGACAACAAGGCCGAAGCCTTGGCCTCCGATTGGCTCATGGTGCGGATTGCTCCTGGCACTACGGCTGCGACCCGTTCGGCGATACCGATATCGTGCGGAGGAGTAACTTGTCCACCATCCGACCAATACACCTTGTATCCATTGTATTTGGCGGGATTGTGACTGGCGGTTATTACAATACCCGCTGTTGTCTTCAGGTAGCGCAACGCGAAGGAGAGCATCGGCACAGGATGCAATGTGTTGTACAGATACACCTTCACCCCATTGGCACAGAGGGTCAACGCAGCTTGTCGCGCGAACAGTTCTGAATAGTTGCGTGAATCGAAGGCGATGGTCACAGAGGGATTGGCAACCTGGGACACCAGATAATCGGCCATTCCTTGGGTGACTTTCCTCACCATGTATGGATTGATCCGGTTCGTTCCACCGCCGATCACCCCCCTCATTCCTGCAGTGCCGAACGAGAGCGTCGTATAGAACCTGTCATAGAGTTCATCATCGGCATGCTCGTCCAAGGCATCGACTATCTCCTTCTTGAATTGGGCTTCCGATTCAGTCTGCACATACTCCTGGGCCTTTTGGTAGATGAGTACCTTCTCCTGTTCCTTCATTGCCATGGGAATACCTCCGTCTCAAGTTCCTCAACCGTATCGAACAATGGTGCGCACCCTGCGGATTCCAAGTTCGACCTGCTTCGAAATCCCCAGGTTACCACTGCCGTCCGCATTCCGGCAGCCAATGCCGTCAAATAATCCACTTCGGTATCACCTACCATGAGCACAGAATCGGCAGCACACCCGGCGGATCGCGCAAACATACGGGCCGATGTCGGGTCGGGTTTCAGGGGAATATGCCCTGTCGCTCCCTGCACCATGATGAACGGTACGTGTCCGAAGAGTTCTGCTACGATACGCTTGACCAACGAATCGTCCTTATTCGATAGTACTCCGAGTTTATACCCACCTGCAACAGATTTCTCGAGTATGCGGTCGATACCCGGATACACCCGGGCCCTGTCAAACGGATGTTCTTCGTATGTTTTTTGTAATATTCCGAGCAATACGTCCATATCATGGTCGCCAACGGTCTCCCCTGCATCACGCATGGCACAGGCCAACGCGTTGCGCAACCCTCTCCCGACATACCGCATGCAATCGTTGTCGGAAACCGGTGCGACACCCGCACTGGATAGGGCCGCATTGAGCGCGAAGGAAATATCTCGCGAGGTATCCACCAGGGTACCGTCAAGGTCGAACAATACTGCTGAAAATGTGTTGTGTGTTGTCATGATTCAAGTATAACCGAACTTTACAGGGTACGTCACCCGGGTATATAATCCGCTTTATGTATACATCTACTATCCGCGCTTGCTACCTGGGCAACCTGGTAGGAGCGCTGGTGACCAATCTGTCACCATTATTGTTTGTGACACTCATGCAAGGTTTCGGACTTTCGTTCGAACAAGTCGGAAGGTTGACCCTCATCAACTTCTTCACCCAGATAGTGGCCGATCTCGCATTCAGCAAACCGGTGGACCGCTATGGGGTGCGTCCATTCATTACGTTCGGACACCTTATGGTGTTCCTCGGCTTTGTCATGTTCGCTTTTGCTCCCCGGTTGTTCCCAACAAATCCCTATCTTGGCATCATGCTCGCCACAGTCATATTCTCCTGTGGTGGCGGATTGCTCGAGCTACTGCTCAGCGCGATAGTCCAAGCGATTCCCTCGGAGGCGAAAGCGGCTGCCATGAGTCTTCTCCACGCGTTCTACGCATGGGGGTTCATCGGTGTCGTGGTGCTTACTTCGGTCATGATAGCCCTGTTCGGCAGTGTGAATTGGCCTATCATAGTCCTCATCTGGTCGATCATACCGTTGCTCAACTTTTTCAATTTTCTCCGTGTCCCCCTTGCTCCCCAGGTTCCGGACGAACACCGGACCTCGACAAGGACACTACTGGCTTCCCCATTCTTCATGTTGGTGGTGATTGGAATAGCACTGGGGGGTGCTGCGGAAGTATCGATGTCCCAATGGACATCGGCATACGCCGAGACTACACTTGGACTTTCGAAGACTACGGGTGACCTGTTGGGCCTTTGCCTGTTCGCCGCCTTGCTCGGAACGGGAAGGATGCTCTATGGCAAATATGGAAAGAATATCGACGTGTGGCACGTCATGTTCTGGGGATCGTTCTTCGCCGCGGGTTGTTATCTTGTGGCGGCACTCTCCCCGATACCGTGGATTTCGCTGGTAGCGTGTGCCGGTTGCGGGCTTGGTGTTGCGCTCCTGTGGCCAGGTTCGGTCGTCAACGCAGCCCATCGCTTTCCTTTTGCCGGTGCATCGATGTTTGCGATCCTTGCTGCGGGAGGAGATACCGGAGCTGCTGTCGGACCTTGGTTGCTCGGACTCATAGCGGACTTTGTACCCGCGTCGGCCACCCTCTCCCCATTGCGTGTGGGAATGCTGGCAGGAACCGCATATCCGCTTGCCATGCTTGCATGCCTTGGTGTCATCCGGATACTCGGGAAACGAAATCAGGAAGCCAAGGGTGTGGGAGTTGGAACCAAGGGGTCTGAACCACCATTGTCATCGTCATGAGAATCGCTACCCATATGCGCAGCAATGAACTGCAACCGGGACAGGGAACGCATAACCGCATCCGCAATCGGTAGCGTAGCGGCAAGCGGCTCCAAAGCCGAAAATTGAACGGACAGTTTCCGCATGGTCGTGACAACGGCGGCACCAGTGCCAAAATCCTTGGCATCCAATAGGACAGGGGATTGGACATCGGTGTTGTATTTGCATTTGCGGAAGATCGGGTTCCCGAATTTGTCCTCCGAGGGACAGGCTCCGAACAGACGGCAGATCATACCTCGGACGGGATACACGGTGCAGTGGTACGGTGAGTCGGGATTATAGAGCGGACACGTACCGCTAGAGGCTTCGTATGCATCGAGTCTTGCAAGCACCGAAGGGTCTTGTTTCACGAAAAGCAGGTACGCGCCTATCATGGAGGCTTCCAGCTCGGTCAGCTCGGGAACAAAGTGCTCACAACAAGTGCCGCACCCCGGAGGACACGCCACGCCATACGTCTGCTGGAAGCTTGTAGTTTCTTTTTCAATAAGTAGATATAAATCCAATAGCGAACGCCATTGGCTGGATACAGAAAACTCGGAAAATCGATCGCAGAGCGAATAGAGAGCTTCCATCATCACCCCACTCCTTGGAGGTTGGAGGCAATGTATAGGAAACCCGGCGCACAGTCAATCCTCCCGGACGCGCCCCTTGCGACGATTGGAACGCCGTTGCTTTTCCCGACGTTTCCTTGCCGATTCCAAATGCCGTTCGGCACGTTTCCTCGATCGCTTGTCGCTCAATATGTAGGTGCTTCCAAACCCCGCGACGAGGCCTATTCCAATGATCCAATACATCATGAACGGATTCCCCGCGAAGGGAAGCTTCAGGTTCATGCCATAATACCCGACGAGAAAGGTTGGAAACATGAATGCAATCGAAATAACCGTAAGTCTTCGCATGATTATGCTGAGATTGTTGGAGATGACCGAGGCGAAGGCATCCATGGTCCCGGTGAGAATCGACGAGTAGATGTTGGACATCTCGATAGCTTGCTTGTTGTCGATGATGATATCTTCCAGGAATTCCCGCTCCTCTTCTGTGTTCACGCGGAAATACGGAGATTTCTGCAATTTTTCCAAGAGGATTTCATTGGTCGTGAGACTGGTGGTGAAGTACACGAGTGATTTCTGAATGGAGAGCAATTGGATAAGTTCGTCATTTCGGACGGATTTATGCAATTCTTCTTCAATCAGGTTCTTCTGCCTGTTCAGGTATTTCAACAGCCGGATAAAGACCATGGCCGCCCGCCCCATGAGACTGATGACAAATCCTTCCTGCGTCTGTACCGGGTACTGCCTGAACCGGTTGCGCGCGAAGTCCTCGAGTATCACGCTATCGCTCTGGCAAATGGTGATGATGGTGTCCTTCATCATGACTATGCCGAGCGGAACGCAATATTGGTTGATGCCATGGCTATCATCCGCGAAAGCCGGAAGCCTCACGATAAGGGCAACGTAGTCATCTTCCTTTTCTATCCGGGATTGTTCGTCCAAGTCCATGATGTCCGCAAGAAGCTCGGAGCTGATGCCGTAGTCTTCCTGCAATTCAGTAATATCGTCACGTGTAATCTCTCGGGCATCGATCCAAGTGTACCCGCCTGAAGATACATTGTCACCTGGAATTCTGCTGGCAATATCGTTTCGGATTGTGATCATGGTTCCTCCTCGGCAGTCCCCGGGAACCAGCAGCCCTGGTAGGGCTGGAACTAAATGTCGACTTGGTTCGGGAGGATCGCTGAAATGTATTTTTTTAATGGGCGATAGCGTATACTCCCGCCATCGTCTGAAGTAGACATAGCATCCTCCTTGTATGAAAAGAATCCATCGCCATATCGGCAATGCCCGAGACGTAAAAATGATACCACATAGCGGTCATGTGATAAAGGGGGATTGGAAAGTTTTACCGGAGATATTGCGGTAAACCGATGCAGATGATACAAATTGATTTGTATGGTACTTTTTTGACCTTGGAGGACACAATGACCAGAAATGAAGCTCTTCAGTTGTATCGGCAATACAACACCTCGGACAGTCTCTACAAGCATGCATTGTCCGTGGAGTCTGTCATGCGCCGCTTTGCCCGGGAAATGGGACATGATGTGGAATTTTGGGGCATTGTAGGGCTTCTTCACGATATCGATTACGAGCAGTATCCCGACGAACACTGCAAGAAGGCTCCCGAACTCCTCTCGGCCGCCGGAGCATCCGACGATATCATCCATGCGGTCGTATCCCATGGATGGACTTTGTGCAGCGATGTGGAACCGGTACATCCCATGGAAAAAGTCCTGTTCACCATCGATGAACTGACCGGATTGGTCACAGCCACGGCTCTCATGCGTCCTTCGAAAAGCCTCATGGACCTGGAAGTGAAATCGGTGAAGAAGAAGTGGAAGACCAAGGGTTTCTCGGTTGGGGTGAATAGGGAACTGATTGCCCAGGGAGCACAGATGGTGGGTATGGAACTCGACCAGGTCATACAGCTTACGATCGAAGGCATGCGCGAAATCGCACCGGAATTGGACCTGGCCTAGACAACATGAACTAGTGGTTGGCTTTGGAACAGGTCACTGGGGTCTGTCCAATGTCTCCATCCGCAATATTCCCTTCTTGTTCATGATGATACGATAATGGTGGATATCGTTGATGTTCTGTTTCTTGGATGTCTCGGTGATCACCAGATGGACATGGTATACCCTATCGCTGTTCTGCTGTTCAAAGTCACCATCACCGGAGGCCACATACATGACATCGTTCGGGTCGTCCATTTCCTTCAGCCAATCGTCGATCCGGATGCGTGTGATGACAGTGATCGCATTGATCCAAGGCCCGATTGTCCTATCCTTCTCGGTCTTGAAAATCTTGACGAAACGGGTGTAGTGGACGACGTCCTCTTGGGGCAACATGTCTTGGAACGGATTCCCATCCTCAAGACGCTTGTCCTGTATTTCAGGCGGCATGTCGGAAGCCTTCTTTATGTGTATGACCACTTTCGTCCTACTCAACCTCTTGCCGGTACGAGGAGAAATGAAGGAGGATATCTGATCGGCAAGCAGGCGCGGAACGACACGCGAGAACAACGCCCGCAACCCCTCCTTGATCCTATCCTTGAACACATAGGCAAGAATCACCAGCAACGCCCATTGCATGCTGTTCTTCAAGAAAAAGGTTTCGGCGAATATGGCGGCCAGCGTTGCGAACGTCATCGCTATGGCGGCGGCCGTTCCCGCCAGGACTCCAGCGACCCGTTGGGGAGCCTTCGAGTGGACAGGGGTAAGGTATAGCACCGACTGGGTCCATTTCTTGAGTACTCCCGACCGGTAGGCGACAGCTTCGGTCGAATACCGGTTGCCCTTGCTGACGACCGATTCGTATTTCTGTTCGCGACGATACCCGAGTTCTGCCCGCGAATGACGCAACAGGTTGTATGCGGACTCCTGCAACTCACCGAACAACGGTTCCAACGAAAGGTACATTTCAAGGCTGGTGCTTTCCACCACCAGGCTGATCGCCTCATCGGCCCACTCGAAAGCGGTCACCATACGGTTCCCGGTGGGATAATGCACCCGCATCATTTTCAATAGTGCCCGGAACCGTTCCATGGCATATCCGGTTTCCTTGTACCAATCTTGGAGCAATCCTCTGAGCTCGTCCAGCTTGTTCTCCTTGGCCAGTTCCCTGCATTCGGACAAGATGATTCCAGATTCATGTCGAAACGAGTTGGACAGCGTCTGCAACTCATGCATGAAAATCGTATCGGCGACGTCACCCGACCGTTCGACACGTTGTTGGGTATATGATTCCAGCAATACCAATGGACTCGTCCTGTTTCCCTTGTCCAACAACTCGTCCAAGGTGATTTCCGGTGAGCTGTAGCGGGCATGGGCCTGGAATTTTCTCAACATCGCTTCATCTGAGATGAAACCAGCAGAGACATGCAATTGGGCGGGAGTGAAGATATAATAATTCACATCCCTGTCATACGAGGTATGCTCCGATATGGGATAGGTGATTTTTGTCTCGAGGTGCCTGCTGGAATGTACACGAACATCGATCATCCGACTTCTCCACTCATAAACGCCTATTCTACGCCAACCCAACGGGAAAAGCAAGTTTTGGTGAAAAAACTGTGCGCGATGCATGCGTCTCTTGAAGAATCTCTGTTTGACAGGTGCAGAATTGTCATCCATAATGGCCTCAGGAGGCCTGATGGCAATATATTTGTCCACCATGACCGACAGTCAGTTCACAGCGGCGCATATGGTCCGGGGTAACAAAGCCGGGCTCCCGTATGGTTGCCATAGCTCACATACCACCATGATGTTACCAGAGCACACTACCCGAGCATACCCAACAAGGAGGATGTATGGACATTTTGTACAGGATTGAACGATTCGAAGAAGATTACGCAGTTTGCAATGCAACGGATGATCGAACCGTCAACATTCCGTTTGAGGATATCCCTGTGGATTCGGTCGCAGGTGACCAATTGATATATGTCGATGGAGTCTATCAGAAAGTAGATTGAAAGGTATCAATACCCCTTGATGATCTCCACGATATGTTTCAGTGCTTTCCATGCCTCGGGAATAGGAAAAAGCGGAAAATCGTGGTTCATCTTTGGATACTCTTGATAATCGATCTTAACGCCATTTCTCTTGCATAGCAGCAACAACTTCCGTGCATCGGCAAGGAAAAGCTCATGGGTGCCGATAAACAGCGACAATGGCGGAAGCCCTACGAGCGGACCGTTGATGGGACTTACCATCCAATGGTTGGGGTCCCCGTTTCCAGCCCACGCTTGCCCCATTATTTGCAGATGGCGCCTGTCCAGCATGGGATCCTTCGTTTCGAGTGCATCTATATCGGCATTCCGCAAGGTGATGTCCAACCATGGGGAAATGAGGATGGTTGCCTTGGGTATGGGCAGATTCGACAATGCTATCTGCTGCGACAAGACCAAAGCCAAACCTCCCCCCGCAGAATCACCCATGATAACGATGTTCCTTGCTTTCGATCCTTCCAGCATCTTCCGATAGAGTTCGAGCAACCGGTCGGTCGTCTCCTCGAATGTGTGCACCGGAGCTTTGGGATAGAGGGGAACGGTGATGATCGCCCTGCACACATTGTTGATCCTGTCGAGAAATAGCCAATGGGGAAGAATCGGTTGTTCGACATACGCTCCCCCGTGCAGATAGAGTATCCTCAGGTTTGTCGTGCCGCTGCGTTCCTGCAGGACAACGCAATCGAGATCGGCGATCACCTTGCGTTCGATAACGCCAAGCAGCTTCAAGGGAGCCGGCATGATATAGGGTTTTTCATTCACCACACCTTGTTGCGTTAAGAATTGATGGGGATCCTCGTTCGCATGGAACCAACCCTTCTTCAACCTCAGATGCAGCAATTGCTCGCTTGTCCAACTCCGGAAACTCCGCTTTTCCTTTCTGGTAATGTACCAGGCGGCACCTGAGGAAGTTATCATGAGTAGCAAGAAGATGATAAATGCCATTGGTTCACAGTACACGTTCGTCCACAGGGGTGTCAAAAGAATTCGTGTCCCCTAGATATCTGATTCGGCACGAACACCGCTACCCACCACGAGCACCGCTTGCCTGCCGCACGTGGCATAGGTAGATTGGAATCATGGGAACGATACTGTTCGGAACCTGTTCTTGGAAATATCCTTCGTGGCTGGATCTGGTCTATTCACACATCGACCAGGACAGTTTTTTGGCGAAGTATGCCCAACACTATGAAATGGTGGAGATAGACCAATGGTTCTGGTCGTTGGGCAGACGGAGTGCGGGCCTGCCAAAACACGAGACAGTCGTGGAATATGGTGCGGCTACCCCGGAAAACTTCAAATTCACCATCAAATGTCCCAATGCACTTACCCGACCTTTCCATGACAAGGATTCGCAGGGAACCATGCTACCAAACGAATTTTTTCTCGATCCGTCACTCATGCATGCGTTTATCGCCTCGTTGGAACCGATACGGTCGAAGATCGGCTTGCTCATGTTCCAGTTCGGATACCTGAACAAACGAAGCATGGAAAGCCAGAAGCTGTTCATGGCCAGGTTGGATCGCTTCTTCCAGGAGCTTCCACCAGAGCTCCCCTATGCGATCGAGCTACGCAATCCCGCATGGCTTCATGGCGATTGGTTCACCTGGTTATCTGACCGTCACATCGCACCGGTACTGATCCAAGGATATTGGATGGACGATATTTCCCAGACTATCGAACGGTATGAACAACTGTTTGGCGAGACAGTGAGTATCCGTCTGCATGGAGAGGACCGGGAAGAGATGGAAATCGACTCGGGTGGCCAGTGGAACCGGATAATCAATCCCCGTGACAGGGAATTGGCAACTATAGCGCTCTCGGTCACCACCATGGCCGAACGGGGAAGAACCGTGTTTGTCCAAGTCAACAACCACTACGAAGGTTCTGCCCCGCTTACCATAGAACGGTTGCGGGCATTGATGCGCTGAAGCCAGCGACCTGTACCGGCATACGCTTGTGACCGGCTTGGAGCGGATGGTACAGATCAGGGCAACACACGGAAGGCTGGAACCGGACGTTTGTCCGAAGCACGGAACCCCTCCGCATATCTGCAGCCGCACTGCATCCCCCGATATTCGGCCAACACCTCCATCCCATGGAGTATGTGCAAACCGCTGCTCTTACGTAGATATTCGATTTGGCTCACGTGGCAAGCCAATGCCTCCCCTTTCTTCTCGAACGTTGATGTGATATCCACGAATTCGGTTGGAATGAACAGTCCGCCACCGACCTTGTCCATATGATAGAGGACACAGGGGGCATCGAGTGCGGGGCTTTCCGTTTTGATATGGGCAAGATTCGCTTGGACCATGCAATAGAAGACCAGTTCCTCGGTAGCGACATGATCCGGATGGTAATCGTCAACATCGTGGGTGATTATCACATCCGGGCGTACCGACCGTATCAATTCGGTCATACGAAGGCGAAGACTCTTGTCGGTCTGATTGAGCGTCATATCGTCCACATCCAACGTGCAGTACGAGGCTCCAATGGTCTGGGATGCCTTCGCACCCTCCGCCATCCTGATCATACGCAACTGTTCGGGCCCGATCCCGAAATGACCTTGGTTTCCATTGGTAACCGAACAGACCACCACAGAATCGCCCCGTTCGACACATCTGGCCAAGGTTCCGAAGCAACATATCTCCACATCGTCGGGATGTGCTCCGATAGCAAGAATCTTCATAGTATCTCCTCCACCGTTTGTCGGAACAGGTTATTTCGTCATAATTATCATACCATGGATGCAAGGTCTCTGCTATGATGATCCTATGACAACAATCATGCTCGCCCTCTTCCTTATTGCCCTCACCGGTGCATTCCTGCAAACGAATATCGGTTTCGGCTTTCCGGTGCTCGCCATGATATTCCTCCCAGCGCTTTTTCCATTCTCGACTGCCGTCGCACTCTGCCAGGTAATCGCGATGGCCAGCACTATCTACCTTACCATCATCTACTTCAAGCATATCGATTGGAAGACATTGCTGCCGCTTCTGATAGTGTCCCTAGCTTTCGGAATCCTTGTCACATTGGTCTCGATCGAAATGGACCAGAGCAGCCTGCAGATAATCCTTGGCGCGGCATTGATTGCCATAAGTATCTTCACCGTCCGGTACAGCGAGCGAATCACTGTCCACCCGACAGTGACAACCGGGGCAATCATGGGTGTGGTTGCCGGCACCGGAAACGGACTGTTCGGAATCGGCGGCCCTCCGGTAGCGATATACCTTCTGAGTGCACAAAAATCCAAGGAACGCTATCTTGCGACTATCCAGTGCTACTTCCTGCTCTCGAATATCAGCACGATCATCATCCGCACCGGACGTGGAGCGCTCGCATGGTCCGACTTGCCTGTGATCCTGGCCGGCTGGAGTGGGATCGCAGTCGGAACCTTCCTTGGGTTGAAATTGTTCAAGAGGATTCCGCACCAGATATTGCGTAAGCTCGTGTACGGTTTCGTCGGAATATCCGGAGCTGTCATCATTATCCAACAGCTATGGTAAGTCGCCTATCGGCCTTTCCCGTTCGCATCCCATCGGCTACGTAGGATATCCAAATCCTCGGCAAAACGCGACACGGCATTCGCCAACCGTTGTGCTTCGCGTGTACCAGCTTGCCGATCCAATTGGCTACCGTGTGAGCGCATCCGATCCGCGACCGATTGCAGACTGGCAAGGGTTCGATCCAATTGGGCATATGCCGTCTGGAGCTCCTTCAGCCCGGCAGTCTCCAGCTTCGATTGCTTGGCAACAGGCAAGGAACCACCCAACAGGTCGAAGGTTTGGTTCAACTCCGGTGCCCATGCCGACACATTGATGGTGGTTGCGATAAGACCGGCAAAATATTGTGCGACTTGTTCGTCCCCATGCACCACGAACACATGCTTGGGCTTTTTCTCGAATTCGGAGATCCATCGGATCAACCCGTCCTGATCGGCATGGCCGCTGATTCCCTCGAGCCTTCGTATGGAGGCCCTGACATCTATGTGTTCTCCGAAAATGGTTACCTTCTCCGCACCATCCAGAATCGAGCGGCCCAACGTACCGTTCGCCTGGTACCCGCAGAACACTATCGTACTCTCCGCCCTCCACAGGTTGTGTTTCAGATGATGCTTTATTCGCCCCGCCTCACACATACCACTGGAACTGATGATAACCGCACTCCCCTCCCTCCTGTTCAATTCGCGGGATTCGTCTGCGGTGACCGTAGTGGTCAAGGAATCGAACATAAGCGGATTCAGCCCTTTCGCCACCAACTCCATGGCTTCATCGTCGAAATACCCTTCGATATTCCGGGAGAATATCTTGGTCGCCTCGATTGCAAGGGGACTGTCGAGAAATACTGGAATTTGGGGGATTTCCGGAAGCATGCCATGCGTTATGATATGGCGCAGCAGGTAAAGCAGTTCTTGCGTCCTTCCAACGGCGAACGATGGGATGATCACATTCCCTCCCTGGGCAAATGTTTCCCGAATGATATCGGCCAGTTCCTTGGATCGCTCTTCTGTGGAAACCTTTTGGCTCGCATGTTCCGGCTTCTCATGCAACCGGTCGCCATAGGTCGACTCCATCACGACAAAATCGGCTTCCACCAAATACACCGGATCGTTGATGATCGGTTGATCAAGGTTTCCGATATCACCACTGAAGACAATGCTTTTGGTCTCCCCACCCTCGGTCAACCACACCTGGATGGAGGAAGATCCCAACAGGTGTCCGGCATCGGAAAATTCAACTTCAATTCCCGTATCCACCGTGAATCGTTTCGCATACGGATGTCCGGTGAACAGATCCATTGCCTTGTGGGCATCCTCGACTGTATAGAGCGGTTCGATTTCACGTTTGCCGGACCTTCGGCGTTTCCGGTTTTGCCATTCTGTTTCCATTTCCTGGATATGGCCGGAATCGGCGAGCATGATCGAGCAGAGATCCGCGGTGGCTTCGGTACTGTGTATCGTACCTCTAAACCCATCCCTCACCAGAAGCGGTATCCGTCCGGAATGATCGATATGGGCATGGGTCAGAAACACATAATCTATTTCCGAGGCACGAAAAGGAAGTTCGAGGCCTATCTTCTTCTCGTCGTTTCCTTGAGGTAGACCGCAATCCACCAAAATTTGCAATCCTGCGCACTCGATCAGTGTGCAACTACCGGTGACGGTTCTTGCACCGCCGAAAAATGTCAGTTTCATACTATAACCATACCTCCCCGAGTGGTAAAAGTCCATTGAATTTGTCGCATGACGTTCTCTGTTATCGACTGAAGACCAGTTTGTTCTTGCCCTGTTCCTTGGCTTTGTACAGAAGGGCATCGGCTCTCTTCAGCAATGTATCGGGATCCGTACCATCGATTCCATAGATGGCAACTCCCATGCTTGTCTTGATTTGGACTGTCTTCGTTCCAATAGCCAGCGGGAGTGTGCCGATAGTATTGAATACGCGGTTCGCAGCCATACGGGGAGCCGCATCAGGCTCCATGTGCTTGAACAGGATGATAAATTCATCTCCCCCGAACCTGCAAACCATATCGTCGGAACGGACAGTCTGTGAAATCCTATTGACCAGGGTAAGCAACGCCCTATCACCCTCCAGATGCCCATACATATCGTTCACATGCTTGAAATCGTCAATATCGAGCAAAGCCAGCGCGAAACGGGTATGGTTTCGGGCACATAAGCGCGTCTCGGTCCGCAGGACCTTTATGAATTCCGTCTTATTCAGGACTCCCGTCATCCCATCGGAGTAGGCCTTTCGTCGGATCGATAGGAAGTACCGTGATCCCCAATACCCGACCAACGCCACCAGTATCGCGAGCAAGACACCAAAGGAAGCGATCGCGATCATGGAGTCGATCCATTGGGGCCACCCGTGGTGCGGGAGGATTCCAATCGACCA
>PGXU01000118.1 GCA_002839335.1 Spirochaetae bacterium HGW-Spirochaetae-4 | reverse complement strand
CCCGCCTCGATCGAGAATTCGGTCGACGCCGTAATCGCTCGTTTTTCCTGAACCGGAAGCTATCCGAAAAGGAGGGAGGAGACGTGTCCTCCCCTCCTTTTTTCCCCCGAAACTGACCCCTAGAAGCACTTGCACCCTCGTGGTATACTGCTTAGGCGTATTAGCATAGAAGGAGCGTTCCATGGAGAACATCATCATTGGTGTCGCGATCGGTTTCATACCGATGCTTGTGGTACTTATCGTACAATATTCAAAGCATGCGACCAAGGCAAAGGAACACAAACAGGAAATTGCCCGATTGAGATCAATGTTGACCGATCGCATGGATTTGGAGTCGGACGGATTGAGCAAACTGAAAGGTGAGATCGCAGACTTGAAGGCCCAGAACGAGAACCTCCGTATCAGCTTGCGAACCTATGCGCAAAAACCGGGTCGAAAAGAAGTTTCCCGGTTGCATGTGTATCAACAAGCCGCAGACCGCCTCACCATAAATAGTCCGGGATTCGGTGCCGCATGGCAAGCCGCCTTGAAAGAGAGCGAGGATGAATTCGAAAAGACGTTCTATGGCATACAACCGTTTATCCGGCGGGTTATCCCATTGAAATCTTCGGACGCTAATGTTGTCGGCCGGTTGGAGAAGGACCAGGACTGATCAGTCGTCCTCGTACAGTTCATGCACTACATCCCACGCCTCGGCATCACCCAGCCTCAATCGGCAGAGCAATTCGTAATGGTACAGCAACAGGCCCATCTGCTTCTCTACGACTTCTGCCGCTCCCATGTCCGATACTGCGACCAGCTCCGGGTGATCCGATGGCAAAGCGGCGAGCCTATCGAACTCCGAAAGGATATCCCGTTTGCGCCACTGGATGAAACCGGGAGCCTTCAGAATCATCAACGGTTCGTAATGGTGGCATTCCAACCCTTCCACGGTCAACCGGATCTGTTCATCGTTGGCATCTTCGGGTAATTGTTCGAATTGATTCCTCGTATAGTGCATGCTCGGCTCCTTTCCATGGTATTGTATCCAGTGTACCACACCGTAGGCCAAGGGAGAAACAGGAACATGGATATCAAAGGGCTTGTCAGATCACATGCGCGGGAGATTGTGGGCTTGAGACGAGATTTCCACCGAATTCCCGAGTTGGGTTTCGCGGAATTCAAGACCCAAAGGACCCTCATTCGTTACCTCACCAATCTCAATTTGCATCCTGAATCCATCGGGGGTACCGGAGTGGTAGCTACCTTGCATGGAGAAAAGCCGGGGAAGGTTGTGATGCTCCGCGCGGATATGGATGCGTTGCCGGTTACGGAACGTACCGGATTGCCATACGCCTCGGAAACCGAGGGCCTCATGCATGCATGCGGACATGATGGACATATGGCCATGCTCCTGGTGGCGGCGAATGTCCTGGTACAGATGCGTTCACACATGCAGGGAAGCGTAAAATTCGTATTCCAACCCAATGAGGAGAATGCGGGAGCCACCAAGCTCATCGAAGAACAGGTAATGGAGCATCCGCATGTCGATGCGGTGTTCGGTGTACATCTCTGGTCTCCCCTACCCAGCGGAACCATCGATATTGTCGACGGACCGCAGATGGCAGCCGCGTACGATTTTTCCTTGGATATCCTTGGGTCGGGAGGCCACGCCGGGTTTGCCCACAAGTCGGTCGATCCGATCATCGCCTCGTCTGCGGTGATCCAGGCTGTCCAATCGATACAAACCAGGGAAATAGATGCACAGAATCCCGCGGTGATCATGTTCACCCAAATCTCTGCCGGAAGCAGTCAGAACATCGTGCCTGAGAAGGTGTGTATGCGGGGAACCGTACGCTTTCTGTATGCTGGGGGCGAGGAGATACTGGAAGCGTTCAGGAGAACGGTTGATCATATCTGTGCGGCCTACCGTACCGAAGCAATCCTCACATTCACACTCGGAAACAGCCTGCTCGCGAACGAACCGAAGATGGCCGGTATCATGAGGCAGGCAGCTGCCGAGACATTGGAGGACGGGTCGAAGGTAACTTCCCGGTTCAGGACCATGGCAGGTGAGGATTTCAGCGAATACCTTCAGCATGCGCCGGGAGCGTTTGCTTTTGTGGGAATCAACAATCCGGTTGCAGGATCGGTGTATCCCCATCACCACCCGCAGTTCACTATCGATGAAGAGGTGTTGCCGATCGGTACCGAGTTGTTGGTACGCAGCGCCTTGCGCTTCCTTTCTGTGGAGGGAGCATGATCAGAATAGGTCAGCGGAAGTGATAAAGTGGACTTTTTCCGAGAAATAGTCGATTTCTCCATACTCCGAGCCGTCGACCGATTTGATCAGGTCGGTAACCGCAAAGAGTTTTTTTCCGGGAAGGAACTCGAGCAGATCCGACAAGGTCTGTTTCACACAATAGTCACCGGCGAGTCCGATCACGTAGACTTCATCTCCAATTATCTTCGAGCAGTTCTTGCCACCGCCGAATGCGGAGAATTCGTCGGCATCCGGCGATTCACCCTTCAATAGAATGGTTTGGCCAGGTTCGATCGCCAATTCGGCACCATGCGTCCCTGCGATACAGTGTGGTGGAAAGGTACCGAAGGAAACATGTTCCTGGGGATGGTTGTCCGCGGTCAATATCTCCTGATGGAAGAACGGGCGTATCCGCTCTACCGCAGAGACGTATGCCGCATCTGCCCCTGCCACAGGAAGGGCTCCTCCCTCGAGAAAATCATATTGCACGTCGACAATGATCAAAGTCTTTTTCATAGGTGTAGTATCGTAAAATCCATGGCGAGTGGCAAGATGCCCGAGCATACGGGAACCTGATACTTCGGGGGAATTCCCAGGAAGGTTGATATCATATTATTCGCTGGCTACAAGATATGGATTCTGCCGAAAGCGGGACTTGAACCCGCACGCCCTTACGAGCAAGGGATTTTAAGTCCCTTGTGTCTACCAATTCCACCATTTCGGCCCATCGACATACTATAGGTAGGGATGCCGTTCGTCAACCGAGATATGTTGGGAGAACATACCGAAACCAGAGAAAAACCTACTTGACAAAAAAAACCTTACGTAGTCTAATGGTTACGTTAATGTTAGCAAGTGCTAACAGAATGTACGATGCTTGTAAACAGGAGAACCATGTATGCCATTGACGTTCATCAAAGTTGGACAATCTGCCTCGATCAAAGCGGTTTTGGGAAAGGATGAAACACGTAGGTTCTTGGGCAGCTTAGGTTTTACTGCCGGGGAATCGGTAACCGTCGTCTCTGAGAACGGCGGAAACCTGATTCTCTCCATCAAGGACTCGCGCATTGCGCTGGACCGCTCCATGGCCCAACGTATTCAAGTTTGAATCCACTAACACGAATTGGGAGATACTGTATATGAATCTAGGGGAAGCACGCCCGGGGGAAATGGTCACCGTCCGTAAAGTTGGCGGCGAAGGAGCAACCATGCGCCGAATAATGGACATGGGTATCACGAAAGGCTGTAAGGTGATTGTCCGGAAAGTAGCACCGTTGGGAGATCCCATCGAGATTACTGTTAGGGGATATGAACTTTCTTTACGGAAATCGGAAGCTTCGAATATACTTGTCGAAGCATGAATGTATCGGAATATCTTTTTTTTGAAGTTTTGTTAGCCATAGCTAACTAAGGAGCATCGAATGCCGCACACCATAGCCCTTGCGGGTAATCCGAATTCTGGAAAGACCTCCATCTTCAACGAACTCACCGGGAGTACCCAATATGTGGGAAACTGGCCCGGAGTGACCGTCGAGAAGAAGGAAGGATACCTCAAGGGTGACAAACGTCACGTAGTAGTCGATTTGCCGGGAATATATTCATTGTCACCCTACACGCTTGAGGAAGTGGTGACACGGGATTTCCTACTTGATGGCAAACCGGATCTCATCATCAATGTGGTCGACGCGACCAACCTGGAACGCAACCTGTATCTGACCACCCAACTGGTGGAGACAGGCATACCGGTGCTCATCGCCCTGAACATGATGGATGTATTGGAACGCAATGGCGATATCATCCAGGTCCAAGTACTCTCCGAGGCCCTGGGATGCCCGATAATAGAAACCTCGGCCGTCTCGCGGGCCGGATTGAAGGACCTGGTGAAAACCGCTGTCCACATGGTCGACAAGGCAGAAGGAAGTGGAAAAGTCGCGAAGTTCTCCACACCGGTGGAAAAGGCATTGCTCCAGATCGAACATCTCATCGCCACCCTGGTACCGCCGGACACACTCCGTTGGTTCACCATCAAGGTGTTCGAGCATGACGTAAAGGTGATGCAACGGCTCAACCTCTCCGATCAAGCGGCCCACCAGATAGCGACCATCATCGAATCGGTTGAAAAAAGCATGGATGATAGTGCCGAAAGCCTCATCACCAACGACCGGTACGAATACCTCACCGGCATCACCGCAGCATGCCATAAGAAGGCACGCAAGATGGGCACACTCTCGGTGAGTGACAAGATCGACCGGGTAGTCACCAACCGGTGGCTTGCCCTCCCCATCTTCTTTGCGGTCATGTGGGGTGTATATTTCATAGCGATCCAAAGTGTCGGAGACCTCTTCATCGGTTGGATCGAATGGTTCTTCGGGGACTTGATCGGTGCGAATATCGCATTGGGTCTCGAGGCGATCGGAACATCGGCATGGCTTGTCGGACTTGTGGTGGATGGTATTATCGCGGGAGTCGGTTCGGTGCTGACGTTCGTTCCACAGATGATGATCCTCTTTTTCTTCCTCGCCCTCATGGAGGACTGCGGGTACATGGCGCGTGTCGCGTTCATCATGGACCGTATATTCAGGAAATTCGGCTTGAGTGGCAAATCGTTCATCCCCATGCTGATCGGTACCGGCTG
>PGXU01000031.1 GCA_002839335.1 Spirochaetae bacterium HGW-Spirochaetae-4 | reverse complement strand
CCCCTCGGAATCCTCCACTTCCCTTCGCATCCACACCCAGGTGTTGTCGTCGGGAGTATCCCCCTCTTGCAGCAGCAGGACATCGCGCTTCCAATAGTTACCATCGGTATTGTAATAGCATCTGAACGTGTGGTCTTCGAATGTCCGCACGGATTCAACCAAGCTTCCGGTCACATAGGGATGGCTGGAATCGGTCGACCATGTGGGTACATCGAAGGCGACAGGCGCGACCATCTCCAGGTATGTGAAGCGCATCTTATAGCCGACGTAGGTTCCTTTCGGTATCGTCCTCTTTCCCAACAACAGGCCGGATCCATACGCAGTGGAGAAATCGAATATCTCGGGTTCATCCAGTTCGACAATAGCGACCTCGCTTCCCTCGGAATCCACGAGCGCGAAATAGGTCAATGCGATCCTATAGCTTGAGGGAGTAATGTTGACCGAGACTTCGCTGGCCACCCTTGAAGCCCTGTCCGCTTCATCCGCGATCACCCTCGCGTTGATTGTAACCTCGGCTCCTCCAGTTATATCCGCAGAGCAACCTGCGAAGACAATCAAGACTACGCCCAAACCCAACAACATAATCGCCGATCTTTTCACAACGAAACCCTCCCTTGCGCATTGCCGTAGGTGCGCTACCACATAGTATCAAGGGGGAACAGTGTTTTTGCAATTATTTTATGTCATACATATTGACATATTTCAAATTCCAATCTTCGTTATTGAGAGCACAGGAGCCTCCACGTCATCCAAGATTTGATCCGCAACGATCCACGTGGGCCCTATCCATTGCATTGTGATGCCTCCCAGCTACGCGTGAAAAGCGCTGTCAAGCTCACCCAGCATCTGGTAGACAGCTTCATAGGTCTCGCATACATCCTGGGGAACGCGGTAATCGTGTGTGATCTCGCGCAACCTGGCGAATTCCTCTAGGAGCATAGGTTTTTCCGCACCTGCATTCCGCAACTTCCCGACGAGCACATCGAAAACCGCACGGACTTCATGAAATTCGGGATGATTGTCCCCATGCACCCGAGCTACGATAGGGACATATTGCTCCAGGGTCTTGAGATAGCTTCCCCTCACCTGATCAAATGATACGTGTTCAAACATAAGTATCTCCTTTTTTTCCTATGGATATGGCCGTAACTGTAGCACCGAAAGAAAGAAAGAAAATTGACCTGCATCAATTTTGGGATTTTTTTGGAAATATTTTTCCCACAGTGTCCTTGCTGTAATATTCGTGATTCCAAGCGTTAGGCTTCAAGTCATCCATCCCATGTCCCGCAATTGGGAAAGCACACGAAATTCTGTTGACAATGTTTCTCCATCCAGTTATATTATACATGTTTTAAACGTGTTTAATCAAAAGGCGGACCAACCATGAACCCAGACGAAACAAATGCTAGGGAAAAGATTTTCCAAGCCACTTGGGAATTGATCGGCGAAGGCAAACTTGAACACCAGATAACCATCCGGGAGATAGCCGCACGAGCCGGTGTGAATCTGGCACTTGTCAATTACTACTACCAGTCGAAGGAAAACCTTCTGAGCCAGGTGGTTGCGACAATGATGGTCAACCTCGTCGAACAATCAAACCAAACCGATCCTTCCGAGACCGACGCATTGACACGACTGAGGAACATGTTGTCAGTAACTGCCAATGCGGCGTTCTTGTACCGCAACATCTGCAGAATCGCCATCTCATTGGAATTGAAAGCCGGTTGCGAGAATTCCTGCAAATTGGTCATGCCGTTGCTGCAGGAGATAGTTCCGGAAGCCAGTGAATCGGACTTGCACATCATCGCCTTGCAGCTGATGCTTCCATTTCACCACATACTGTTGAAACCCGAGTTCTACAATTCCTATTTGGACACGGATTTCTTCGATGAACAGAAGAGGAACCAAACGATCAACCGGATGATCGAAAGCCTGTTGGCAGCAAGACTTGGCCTTGGCCGTCAATGATACATCCAGGATAGATAGAGGAGGAAATGATCCGCAATGAAAAGTTTGGAAATGAACTCAAGAAATACCATACCTGCGCAACAATATTTCGAGAACAAGGCGATACTGGCGATTGTTGCCACGATTGGAGTCATTTTCGGTTTCGGTGGCATAGCGCATGGCATTTTTGAAGTACTCCAAGGCAACACCGCTACCAATGGTTTGGTGATTGATGCTATCGGAGAACATCAGAGAATGTGGGTTCATGGGTATGAACCGGCTTTCACCATCATCCCCAATTTTCTGATAACCGGTATTGCCGCAATCACAGTTGGAATCGCAATTATCATCTGGTCCGTAGGATTCATGCACACAAAGCATGCCTCAACGATATTCCTATCACTCTTCATCCTGTTGTTTCTTGTCGGTGGGGGAATTGCCCAGATACTTTTCTTCATGATCGGATGGGGCATGTCGACACGATTGCACAAGCCGTTGGACTGGTGGAGAAAAAGAGTGCCCGAAGGTTTTCGCAGTTCCATCGCAAAGCTATGGAGCCCATCGTTGGTAGTCGGGTCTTTCCTTATCCTTTTCACACTGCAAATAGCAATATTCGGGTATGTTCCCGGAATTCCCGATCCCGACAAGGCAAGTATGGCAATGGTCATAATGCCTGGTGCCGGACTGTTGCTCTTGATACTCGCATTCGTGTTCGGATGTGCTTACGATAGTGGAAAAGGAGGCGCAAGCAATGCCCAATAACATATTGATTGCCTATGGCTCCAAACGGGGCGCAACAAAAGAAATCGCGGAGAAGATAGGGGAAGCACTAGGACATCGGGGATGTTCCGTGGACGTGTCGGATGCCGGTATTGTGAAAGATATTGCTCCATATGACACAGTAATCCTGGGGAGTTCGGTGTATATCGGACTATGGCATAGGAGCGCCGTACGATTCTTGAAAACGCATGGTGAATCGTTGGAGAAATTGCCTGTCTGGATTTTTATATGCGGTCCTACAGGAAAAGGAAATCCAATCGACCAGATGGAGGGTTGGTTCTATCCAAAATCGCTCCAGCCGATTATGGAGCGCATACATCCCCAGGACATCACCTGTTTTGGTGGCAGGTTGAGCCTTGGGACCCTGAATCCCTTCGAGAAGTGGATCATCAAGAAAGTCGAGGCACCTGAAGGCGACTTCCGCAACTGGGAAGCTATCGGACAGTGGGCAACATCGACGGTTTCGGCAACACCAGTCCAGTGAAAGGTATCGCTTACCTTCATTCGCGGTTGGCGAACTCCCCGAAGTGCCCGGTGAAGACACGCACGATGTTCGGATCGAAATGTGTGCCTGCACACAGGTGCAACTCGTCGACAGCCTCCTCGATATCCATCGGTGGCTTGTACGATCTTGCACTTGTCATGGCATCGTAGGCATCCGCCACAGCGATTATCCTCGCTTGCAGGGAGATCGATTCGCCCGAAATACCCCTAGGATACCCCGTTCCGTCCCACCGTTCATGATGTTCCAGAATCGCAGCGGAGATATCGATGAATTCTTTCGATGCCGCCAAAATGCGGAATCCAGTCTCCGGGTGCCGCCGTATCTCCTCCCATTCTTTCTCGGAGAGTCGCCCCGGCTTGTTGAGAATACTCTCGGGAGTCCCGATTTTTCCGATATCATGCATCAGACCCGCTATGCGCATCCGTTGGATCTCCAATGTCGACATCTGCAATTTTCCCGCAATGAACTCACACAGGTCGCTCACCCGCTTGGAATGTTCCGATTCCCGGTCGCTCTTGGCAAACAGCGAATTGATCACAAGTCCGATCGTCTTGTTCTTCGCACTGGAACTTGCATAGAGCTTGTTCCGGTACATCATATCCTCAGCCAATTTGAAGATGGCGGTGAAGTCGTCCTCCATGATGATGCGGGTTTCGTATCCGAAAGACAGTGACAATTCAATGGATGCGATCTCCTCCGTCCGAGCTGCCGCTTCGATCTCATCCAGTAGTGCTTCCGTCTCGGACCGGGAAGTATTGGGAAGGATCACGATAAACTCGTCACCTCCGTACCGTGCAACAATATCCTCTGGCCTGCAACGGGATTGCAGCAGATCTGCCGCCTTACGCAGCACCTGGTCCCCTTCGGCATGACCAAACGAATCATTGATCAGTTTCAACCCGTTCGTATCGGCGATAATAAGCGATACCGGCAGGAAACGTGGATCATCGAGGCGCTCGAGTTCCTTTTCCAGAAAACCCCTGTTGTACAATCCGGTGAGGAAATCGTGCGTATGTTGGTATTCAAGGCGTTCCTCGGAAACCTTGCGCTCGGTGAGGTCCTGGGCAAGGATGGCGATATCGCCTGCCATGGGGACTACCACCAACCTGAACCAAGTCGGTCTGACCATACTATCGCCCGAAAAACCCATTTCCAGGGTCTGACTTTTCCCTGATTGGGCGACCTGGTGGTAGATCTGGAAGATATTGGTATCACGATGACTGGGAAACAGGTCCAACAACCGCTTGCCGACCACCAGGTCGGGATCGGTTCCGTTCAATCGGGCAATCGCAGTATTCTCGTATACCCAGGTAAAATCAACCACATCGCCTCGTGTATCCCGTATCGGGCGCAGAATCGTAAATCCATCGGGAGACATGTCCTGGGCAATTCGGAACCGTTCCAAGCTTTCCCGCAAGGCAATCCCGCTGAGTCTCAGCGCATCGTTCAACTCGCTCTGTTCGATCCGTTGCAATGTCATCTCACTGATCAGCTGAGTCATATCCAACAGGAAATCCATCACCGTCCTGACTTTCTCCTGCGAGACAACCGGCACTTCTCGCAATGCGGCGAGGTAGGCATCGGGTTCGAATCCGAAACGTGTCGCCTGTGCCTTGAAGTATTCGACGTCCGGTGTGTCGAAGAAGAATTGTCCGGAAAACAGGTTTGCGACATGGACACCTTGTATGACAATCGGTACCGCAACATCGACCAAACCATTCAAACACGTATAGAAATGGTACTTCTCCCCCTCACTCATCTTTTGGGACAATACGGTATCGCTCTCAATACACTGTCTGTTGGTTTCGCAATTGACCCGATGGAACTTCGTACATATCCGCCGCCATCCCGACTTCGACAAGATATTCCCGTCAAGATCCAAAATGGCCGTCACGAAACCTGTCGATTGGTTGAACCCCTCGAGCAACGCATTCACCCGCTCGAAATCGAGATACTCCAGACCGTTGTGTTTCATAGTCTCATGCCCCACAAATTAATTGTACACCTTCCTTCCACAAAGTCTACATACTCACAATGGCACAGTCTGGTATTCTGTGCCAGCAAAAAATTGTTCCCACCTCTGGAGTGGATTTGACAAAGGGCAAGGGCACAAGCAGCTCCTGTCCGTGCCAGAAAGGGCCCCTCCTCCAATGGGGGAAGGATGGGGATTATATCCAGCTCCCGATTGGTGCTAAACTTGCAGTATATGAACAGGAGAGCCGTTATGAAAGAAATTTATCTGGACTACAATGCCAGTACTCCCATAGATGCCGAGGTTGCAAAGGCAATGCTGCCTTTCCTGGAGGACGCCTGGGGAAATCCCTCAAGCCTGCATTGGGCATCGCAACGGGCAAAGGAAGCATATCTGGCAGCAAAAAAGCAGATTGCGGATCGGATCGGAGCCCATGCGTCCCAGATTGTGCTGACGAGCGGAGGAAGTGAAGCCGACAACCTTGCCATAAAGGGGGTGTTCTTCTCCAAGTCTGCAAAGGGGAAACACATCGTCACCTCTTCAATCGAGCATCCGGCGGTTCTTGAGCCGCTTTCCTTCCTTACCCGTTTCGGGGCAGAAATCACCTACCTCCCGGTGGATTCTTTGGGCCGCGTCGATCCTGCCGATCTCATCAAAGCAATCAGGAGCGATACGATCCTTGTCTCCATCATGCACGCGAACAATGAAATCGGAACCATACAGGACATCGCGACATTGGGATCCATCGCACATGAGCGGGGAGTTCTGTTCCACACCGACGCCGCCCAATCGGTTGGAAAGATTCCCATAGATGTGCAAGCCATGCATGTGGATATGCTGACCATTGCAGGACACAAGGTTTACGCCCCGAAAGGTGTGGGGGCCCTCTATGTGGGAGATGGAGTGGACATCGAGCCACTGGTCCACGGAGGTCCCCAGGAAGTGGGAAGACGTGCAGGTACCGAATCGGCATTGCTGGCTGTCGCATTGGGCAAGGCCTGTGCCATCGCACAAGTTCCCGACCCGAAGACCGAAGGCTTGCGGGAATATTTCATCACACGCCTGAAGCAAAATTTTGGAGAAGGGGTATTCTTCAACGGGGACCTAGGAAACTCGTTGCCCAATACCGTCAATGTGAGCTTTCTCGGATACAATGGAGCAGATATCCTTGGCTCGCTACCGATGATAGCCGCCTCCACCGGCTCGGCGTGTCACAGCGGCAATGCAAACCTGTCCGGCATATTCCGTGCCATCGGAGCAAGCGAGGAACGAGCCAGGGGCGCAATACGATTCAGCCTTGGCCGTTTCACCACCAAAGGAGAGCTGGAGCGTGTGGTCGCATTGCTCGAAACCGTGATCCACTGACTTCGGCTACGGGATTGACGGTGCCTTCACCATATTCTAATATTCGAATATTAGAATCCTAATCCAAGTACAGGCGGTGGAAAAAGTGGAAAAAAATCTCTTTTCAGGAGCAGAGCTTATTGTTCGGAGTCTGGAAGATCTCGGGGTTTCCTGCATTTTCGGATATACCGGAGCGGCAATCCTGCCTGTCATGGATGAACTTGCCAAGAGTTCCATCCGGATAGTCATCAATGCGAATGAGCAATGCTCCGCCTTCAGTGCCGCCGGGTACTCCCGCGCGAGCGAACAGGTGGGAGTTGCCATCGTTACCAGCGGCCCGGCGATAACCAATACGCTCACCGCTGTGGCAGACAGTTACGCCGACAGCATCCCGCTCGTGGTTATCGCAGGACAAGTCCCCGAACACAAGCTTGGAACCGACTCCTTCCAACACATCGATGTGGCTTCAGTATTCGGTCCCACTGCCAAAAAAGTATACTCGGTCAAATCGATCAACAACCTTGAGATGGTTATCAAGGATGCATATTTTCTCGCCAAGTCCGGAAAACCCGGTCCCGTTGTGATAGACCTTCCCTTGAACCTCCAACAGAAGGAGGTCACCTATGAAGGGCTCCCTCTTACCCGGTTCAGTGATGTCTACGAGCAGGACGTGCATCTGTCGGACAAGCAATGCGAGCAATTCTTCGACTTGCTGTGCCAGGCGAAACACCCGCTGTTGTATCTGGGGGGAGGTCTGAACAACCAGGAGGGGAGCAAGGCCATCAGGCGGTTCAACGGATTGTTTCGTATCCCTTCCGTCAACACACTGATGGCGAAGGGCGTGGTTGACGAGACGGGAGCGATGCACCAGGGGATGCTGGGAATGTTCGGCACCCCCTCGGCGAATACGATTATCCAGGAGAACGACCTCTTCCTGGCCATTGGTGTCCGCTGGGACGATCGGGTAGCGGAAAAGGTCGGGTTCGCCATCCATGCGAAGATTGCCTTCATCGACATCCATCCCGAGAAGGTTCAGCAGATACGCAATGAGCGGAGGCCGACTTTTTCCTTCATCGGCAATGCGGCAACCCTTCTCAACGACCTGACCGACTGGGGCATGAAGCATGCGATCACCCTCGATATCGAACCCTGGCGTCGTTATGCGGCCCAGCTGAAACTAAGTTGGCCTTTGGATTATGATAGGCAGTCACCTTCCATCCAGATGGCCAACGTACTCGAGATACTGAACGGAAAACTCGCCGATGATGCGATTGTCACCACGGGAGTCGGGAACCATCAGTTGTTCAGCGCACAATATCTCCAGAGGAAAAAACCCAGGACCTTCCTCACCTGCGGAGCTTTCGGGACGATGGGTAGCGGCATGCCCCTTGCGGTGGGGGCTGTCAGTGCGATGCCCTCATCCCCGGTCATAGTCGTTGATGGGGATGGAAGCTTCAGGATGAACATGGGAGAGCTGTTCACTATCGGCACCCAACACCTTCCGATCAAGATCCTGCTGATGAACAACCATGCCGATGGCATGGTGTACAACCTGGAGGATGTCAGTTATGGAAGGCGTCACTCTGCCACCTGTCGTAACGAGGACGTGAGGTTCGATCAGATCGCAAAGCTCTGTGGGTTCGGATTCAGCAAACGTGTGGTACAGACGAGTGAACTGGAGTCGGCTATTGATGCATGGCTCGCGTGGGACGGCCCGGCATTTCTTGAGGTCATTACCGACCGCAACGAAGTTCTCTATCCGGTCGTCCGCCCCGGCTCTTCATACAAGGAAATGGAATTGGGACCCAATATCAAAAGGATCTCACAATAATACAAGGAGCAACAATAATGAGTAGTGTTTTGATGATTTTCAACCATGCCCCGTATGACGGAACAGATGTGACCTGGAATGCGCTGCGCCTGGCTGGCCAGCTCGAGGCGACTGGACACGATGTCCGAATCTTTCTCATGAACGATTCGGTCGATTTGGCAAGGGATTCGAACAAGAAACCCATGGAATACGACCAAGACTTGAGCCAGATGCTTCGCGACCTCATTGCCAAAGGCGTACAGGTCAAGGTGTGCGGTACCTGCATGGCCCGTTGTGGCATCCATAAGCAAGAGCCCTATTTCGAAGGTGCGGAAAAATCGACCATGGCAGCCTTGGCCCAATGGACAGTTGAAAGTGACAAGCTCCTCACATTCTGATTTGCAAAAGAAGGCAGCTCTTCTGAAAGCAATAGCCCACCCTACCCGCTTGGCCATCCTCGATGTCTTGCGGGAGGGTCCTTTGTGTGTCCAGAATGTGGGAGATTTGCTTGGGCGGGCCCAGCCGAACATCAGCCAACACCTCTCCATACTGCGGCAAGCCCATCTTATCACCTATACGGAGCAGGGAAAGCAACGATGCTACTCACTGGTAGATCCTGTCTTTATCGACCAGTTGCTTCAACTTCTTTCCCGAGCACCGTGAATTCAGGTACCTGGGTCAATGAAAGAGTAATAATTGAAAGTTAGTCGACACGTCGACTAACTTTCATTCGAGGCCATATAGGTTCATGTAAAAAGCAATGTATCTGGCATAAAAAGCCCGATCACCAGCCACCCCTAACGGATAGTGACCGGAAATCGGTTTGTTCATTACCTCAGCGCATAGTCTATTGCGCCCTCGACATCATATCGTGCAGACCGCCACCGTTCTCCACGTTGGTGAATCCCTGTTGCGCAAGAAGACGCAGTCCATAGCTCGAGCGGGCTCCGGAGGCACAATACACTATGATCTTGCGATCCTTGTCCTCTATAGCCTGTGCCCACTGCACGAGATTGTCCAGCCCCACATTGATGGCACCGGGGAAAGAACCCATGGAAAACTCCATCGGGGTACGCACATCCAGGATAATCGGTCCATCGGATGCCGGGGTATCGGTATCTTCGACAGCTTCGCCAGCTGTTCGTGGTGCACCACTCTCGCCCATATCCTCCACGGACTTGTGCTCAACCGGAAACAGGCCAACGCTCAGGTGTTGGTAGCCGATCGCACGGGCATACCGTTCGACACTGATATATCCACCGCTCACATTGTACACCTGTTCGAAACCGGAGCCCTTGAGCATCCTCAGCACCACGTGACCCTTTTGCCCGTCATCGCTGATCAGGAGGATCGGATGCCCCGAAGGAATGCGGTCCAGATTGTCCCGAATCACATTCTGACTCAAGTTGTTGGTGTTGCGAATATTGGCTTTCGAGAAGCTGATCGGGTCACGCAAGTCGATCACAATCGGTTGATGGTCGATCACAAACTGCTCCATATCCTGCGCCAGTACGGACGGACTGAATCCGCTCGCATGGTTCGCCGCAGTGAAGGCAGCCATATTCACCGGCCCGTTGGGTGAGTTGAATGGCGGAGCATAGGCAAGATCGAGCTCCTCAAGGTTTTCCAGCGTCAGCCCGCCCGCTATGGCCGTCGCAATCACATCGAGACGCTTGTCGATTCCCACACGGCCGGCGGCCTGGGCACCCAGGACCTTACCGGTCGCGCGATCCCAAACGAGCATCAGGCTCACCTTTTGGGACCCGGGATAATAGGCGGTATGGCTGCTTTTGTGGACCACAACGGCATCGGCATCGTACCCGGCATCCCTAGCCGCCTTCAGTCCCATGCCTGTGGACCCGGCCACAGCCTCGAACACCTTGACAATCGAGGTCCCCATGACACCCTTGTACGTGCGCGAACCACCCAGGGCATTCTCTCCCACGATCCTTCCCTGCCGGTTGGCAGGACCAGCGAGGGGCATACGCACCTGTTTCCCATGGACGGAGTGTGCTATCTCGACCATATCGCCGGCAGCCCAGATCGAAGGGTCGCTGGTGCGCATCGTAGCATCGACCAGCAATCCACCCGACAAGCCGATTTCCAGACCCGCATCCTTGGCCAACTGCAAGGTGGGACGCACTCCAACCGAAAGGAGCACGAAATCGGCATCGACCGCAGTCCCGTCGCCCAATAGTACCCGGGTATCCTCGATTGCCTGCAGTGACTTGCCCAGTTTCAACTCCACACCAAAGTCCAGCAGTTCCTTGGTGATGAAACCGGCGAACTCACCCTCGAGATTCGGCATCACCTGGGGCGCCATTTCCACAAGGGTAACCGCCATCGAACGTTTTGCCAAAGCTTCGACCATCTCGAGACCAATGAATCCGCCACCTACGACCACCGCATGCTTGGGTTCCCGTTCTTTGATATAGTGGTCTATGGCATCCATATCTTCAAGCGTCCACAATTGGAATACGTGATTCTTGTCTACTCCAGGAAGCGGGGGGACCACCGGTTTGCCACCCTGGGCCAAGATCAGCGAATCGTAGGAAAAGTCCCGCTCTTCGCCACTCTGGGTATTGCGTGCCTTCACCTTCTTGTTCTTGCGATCGATCCCGATCGCCTGGGTATGGGTATGGACCTTGACCCGGTACTGGTCGTCGAAGGTCTGCTCGCTTGCCAAGATCAAGGAGGAGCGGTACTCGATATCACCGCCAATGTAGTACGGAAGTCCACAATTGGCGAACGAAACATCCGCCCCTGCCTCCAGCAACGTGATATTCACCTCGTTGTCCAGTCGTCGTGCCCTGGCCGCTGCGGTCGCTCCCGCCGCAACTCCACCTATTATCAAAAGATCTTTCATCCTATTCTCCTCTGGTATGTACAACCGAATATATGAACCAAAAATTTTCAGGGTCAAGCAAGCAACAGGACCATACATCGCCAAAGCCCTTGCCCCTTCTATGTCGACCTGCAACCAAATGCAGGCAGCGGCAGGAGTTCAATGTCGTAATGATATCAATATCCCCCAATTGTGGCTGTGATTAAGTCACACATGGGTCGCGCATGCACCTCCGCCTGGCATGTCCGGTTGCCCGGTATATGTCGATTCCGCCGAAAAGACCTTTGGGAGCCCCAGTCCTTTTGACTTTTTCCAGATAAATCGATAATATGACAGATTATGGATGAAGATTCCTCCCTGCTTGAAATCAATATAGACAAAAAGAATTATCTCAGGTTGTACGCCTATACCTACCACGATGAGCTTCGCCTCACGGTTTCGCTGGAGACCGATGATTCTGTCATTTCCAGTGAACACCTGAAGCCCGCATTCTGTCCGTTCACAGGAAAGAAGATCTCTTCCGACAGCGATGATATGAATCGGCTGGCGAAAGGAATCTCCCTGAAGCAAAGCAATGGCAAGATGCTTGAAAATTGTTGTTTTATAGATGGCAAGACAATCCATCTGCATACGCCGGACAGGCAACTGCACTACCAGCTGGCCTTCGATCCCTTGACTGGTATCGGCATGAAACAACCGAAGCGCTAAAGAGTGCGCACCCCAAATTCTGGGGTGCGCAGGAAACATTCTAGAAAAGAATTCTAAGGTTGCGTTACATTGGATGTATCCAACGTCACCGCAGTCTTTGCGTACAACCGGCCATGGGCAGAAGCTCCTGCACCAAGTGCGATTGACGTTCCGGACAACACCACTCCTTCAATATGGGAGTTTGCGCCCAAAAGGACTCCACCTTCGACCTGCCAGAAGATATTCTCAGCCAGCGCGCCGCCGGAGAGCAGTACCTGGGCACTTGCCGCCTCGGTGAGTGATCCGGTTATCTGGAATATCCAGACACCATTCGCTGGGCCATCAAGCGTCAGATCGGTGGTGATCGAAACAGCCGAGCTCCACTTGTACAGGCCAGGAGCCAACGTCATACCACCAATTTCCCCGATCAGAGTATCGACAGCTTCAAGCTCGACCCTTGACTGGGCCGCTGCATACGCATCGTTCGAATCGAGTACCGCCTGGGCAAGGTTTGTCGGAGTCGGTTCGGCATAGTCGGATGCGTAGATTGAACCGCTTACGAGCGTCGATGTGGAGAACGTCCCCGAAATATCGAGATCCAAGGCGAACCCAGTTATCGCCGCTGCGGTTACGGGACTTGCACCCATATCTCCGACAACGGTAGTTCCGGCATTACCAGAGATCGCCGACTGTGCAAGGATAACGTACGTACCCGCAGTCTTGAGGTCCACCGACGAGATGATAATCGGAGCCTCCCCTATGAGAAACGTCGCATCCGCCGAGCCGGCAATGTCACCATTCCTCCCGATTACTGTAAGGGTATGGACGGTATTTTCAGCGAGACCTACACCAACGGTTACCGAGGATGTCGTCTGGCCAACCAACTCATCCGCATCCAAGAACCATTTGTAGGATGTCGGCACAGGAGTTCCCGTTGCGGTCACTGTCATATTGGTATCATAAGCAAGTTCCGCGACAGCTCCCGTAAGAACCATCTCTATAGGCGACTTGGTATCGGAATCGATGACAAGTCCTAGATTCTGAGGAGTAGCTGCATTCATATCTGTAGAGACAAGGACCCAGTTTTCACTTGTGGTCGCGTCTGCAAATATGAGGACCGTCTCGACCTTGGACCACGCGAGGTAGGAGTCGAACGATGCATCGGTGAGTTTCAAGGTCAATTCGTAGTATCCACGTGGGAGTGTCAAAGGCACAATCGAGGCACTAGTACCCGTGATGACAAAATCAAGTGGAATGGCCACACCCACATCCGGCGTAAGTACGGCGGTGATTACCGGTGTGCCGACCAAATCGACTGGCCACGAAAGATCAAGGCCAAAGGTGCCCGAACCTTCGAGCGGGAGCAGCGAGAGGATTAGGTTGTTGTTCTCACTGTTGAGGTTGATCACCGTTGCCGCCGATTGGACGATAACGATTCCGTCGATGTTTTTCCCCTTCGCAACCACAGACCATTCGCCCGGTGCCAGGTTTTCCAGCACATAGGTGTCGGTTGTGATTCCAACAATAGACAATACTTCGCCGTGAGGTCCCGTACCGCTGATATCATACGTTTCGACGGCAAGATTCAGGGTGTCGGGTGTGAGAGTCCTGGCACCGGGATCCGAAGTGAACCGAAGGGTCAAATCCGAATTCAATGCAGGTGCGTCGTCTAGCTTGCAATTGGTGAACGACACGACCAATACGAGAACAAGCAACAGGCTGAATACAGCCATTGGTATTTTTTTCATAGGTTTTCCTTAGGTTTCTTCCTCCAGGATAATTCGGCAAATAGTTGTAAGTAGAGTTGGTGGGTGCCGGATCCTGCCGCGGCTTCACATTGAGGGATCGCCGGCGAGGTTGAAATATATGAATGGAAAGAAGGAATCTTCGATAGCGCAAGAATGCCCAATAGCTTACAAGCTTCAGATCCCACGGGGAGCAGAGTACACTTACTGGCTTACAGGTCCTTAAGCTAAAGGAAATAAGGTTGCTGCCCGTTGGTTGGCATGTGCTGCCCACCTGTATCCGGACCGAACGACTTTCGCGTAGGACGCTGCCTAGTGAAAGACTTCTTCTTACCTTGATAGTATCGATTTATCCAAGCTTTGTCAATCATTTATTATCATTATCTATCAATTATTAATAATATATGTTATTTACTGATATTTTTTATTAATTTATATCTTTTTTTATTATTAATTACTTTTAAATGTTAATTTCCATCATTTTAATGATCTATTGGTGCTTCTTGCAGTCGTAAGAAGGTTTGGGCCCGACAGATTTGTAGACTTCAATGTAAAGGCCTTTAATTTTGATGCATCGCTTGTCAGATTCAAAATTGCTCCGTGGAGAAAAATCGGGGCCAATTGTGGGGATTCCGTTACCATATCGAAGAGCATGGATACTTCGTTTTGAACAATTGCAGGTTTATGATTGTTACCCTGGTATCTCCCCTCTGGATACTCCAGGTAAAAGTTTGGAAGAGGAATTTATAAGACTGAGACAACTACCATCACCTAATAGGGATGACAATGAACCCACCCTACGACTTTCCCAAGAATTACCATGTGTTCGTTGCGCATTTCCACTTTCTCAGTCGAATAATGGGAATTTTCGCTATGGATATAGATCAATTGCTCTACAGCCCGGAATTCGAGTCTCTTGACTTTGACCTCACCAAATAGAAGAATCACATAAATCCCATTTTCACTGATACGTCCATGGACAAAAATGACTAGATCACCTTCGAACAATTGAATTCCAATCATACTGTCACCTTTGACTGATGTCGCAACCAAAGAAGATGTATCAACGTCCTTGGCTATCCTTTTGAGTATCCGAACATAGCCGATAAAGTGATTTTTACGTAGACCGACTTCACCCGGACCGATAGAGATTCGTTGAGGGATAACCGGTACCACGACAGATGTCTCCTCGTCGTATCCAACGTTGATACTGGTGTAAGCCTGGACAACTGGCTTGTATGGCAGGACATAGTCATCGTCGGGAAGCTCCAGTTCTTCTCCCGTAATCAAGTACTCTGTGGTTGTCGAGAAGATTTTGGCGATTTTCACACAGACCAAACCATTTGGAACATACGATCGCTTTTTCCAATCTTCGACTGTCCGATGACTTTTCCCAATCTTCTCTGCCAGCCGTAGTTGTGTCATCCCCTGGATTTCACGTAAAGAATCGACACGATTCCAAAAGTCTTTCATGTGCATATATTACCTCTACCTACAGCTATAGAACGGATTTTCAGTGTTGATTTTATGATTATACAGAATGTTGTTGATTTTACACGAAAACACAGTATATAGTATGGATATGAATAACGTAAATACAGTGTATGTTGGTATTAGAATCCCACAAGAGGTAGTTATCAAAGCAAAAAAATATGTTGCCGAGCGACCGGGGTTAACCCTATCCCAATTATACAAGCTGTCTGTTCTAGAATACATGGATAATCACAAGAAGGATTTCGATTCTCAAGACGAATACTATGGCAGATGATTATTCTCTTGCGATTACAACCTTTGCTAACTATTGGATTTTCCATCGCAGTTCCCCCAACTATTCTTATGGGTGGGCAAGCGGTTTCGAGAATCTTGGATTATTGTATAACCTGAACCAAATGGGAGGGAGACCGATTTAGTTCCACGCTGACTAAAATGTACGGAGGGGCAAGTCGCTGGAAAATCCCTTCTTGACCGCGTACGCATATGATAGGTATCTCCACCAATACGGCAAATACAATAACGCAATTATGTTTGCTCATTTTGCTGCTAAATATTACGGATACTGGAAATATGTGTACAAAGAATTAGATATCTGACTGGTTTGTGGGGATTCATATGCATGACTTGGAGGCTGATGTTCTTTCCATCGTATTGTTGCTTTTTATTTTTTTTGATGTTCGGAGATTTCCTTTACCAAAAAAAGACAAGGGAAGCATTTTTTTTGCCGAATTATCGGTTATCTATTCAATATTCCTTGTAATCTCGTTGTTGGTGTATGCCTGTACCATGAAATTCATGGCATTCCCAATGTATGTCGAGCGGTCGTTGTGGGCACTGCATGTCATATCATTTCCATTCATGCTCCTACTGTGGGCTCACTTCAACGCTATAAATGTTATCGAGGACAGGAGGAAAGTATCAATTCACACCAAGATACTTGTGGCTCCTTTGGTTGCCCTGTCGGCACTTATGATTGCAGATATTCCGCATCAGTATTTTTTCGTGTTTGGTCGACATCATGAGCACTTGCCGAAAATCCTTGGTTCGTACCTCATAATTACCCTTTCCCTCCTCTATTGTCTGGCAATGATTCTCATTGTATTAATCAATATCAAAGAACTCCCGGGATCAAGGTTGTTCCTCTTCATGCTTACTCCTTCTACATTATTGATCTCCATTGTCTTCTTCTGGTATATGCACGACCATACCCAATTTACCGTGGTTTCCTCATTTCTACTGATTCTCAATTATCTGATAATCCACCGGGATTCTGTGGTTGTCGATACTCTGACAAATCTTCCGACAAAATCGCTGTTCAATCGTCGATTGCTAAAAATATTCAGATTGCAGTTGGAGAGCACTGTAATCATCTTGGACATTGAGAATTTCAGATTCTTCAACAAACGGTATGGCAGGGTAATTGGGGACAGGATGTTGGCCCAGGTGGCGGAATTCCTGGTTTCATTGGAAGGTCGACACGAGACGTATAGATTTGACAATGATTGTTTCTGCATATGTATCCCAAAGTCAGACAGGCATATGGTTGAGGGGTTGGTGCAACAGATTGAAGAGAGAATGCAAAATTCGTGGCAGTTGGATGTTAATCATGTGCACATTCAAATCAATTGCGCAATCATCGATATTCCGGAACAAGCTTCGGACTATGATGAATTCAAGAACGCAGTAGACCAGTTGTTCATAGAAATAAAGTCCGGACGCAGGGAAAACATTATCATCTATAATCGGGAGGATTCCATCAACCAACAAAAGAAATTGGACATCGTTTCCGCATTACGGGACTCGATAAGGAATCCAGAACAGGTTAAAGTATACTTTCAACCGATTTATAATGTGAATGATTCGAGAATGGTATCTGCTGAAGCACTTATGAGAATCCAGGACAGCAATCTTGGTTTCCTGACACCCGGAGAATTTGTCCCTATCGCCGAACAAACCGGACTGATAATCCACCTCACCGAGATTGTGCTATCAAAGGTGTGCACTGTAATCAACCAATTGTCAAAAGAGAAAAATATCATTGACCATATTTCGGTGAACCTCTCTGGTGAAGATTTTTCTTCTACTGCCATAAGCAAGAAATTGATGAACATCATATCAAAGGAAGGGGTAAACCCGGAACGAATTGGATTTGAAATCACCGAATCAATGATGTTGCAATCGTACGAGGAGGTAGCTAAGGTAATAATTGAAATGTCTTTGAAGAAAGTTACATTTGCCTTGGATGATTTTGGCAAGGGGTATTCCAACTTGCAGGTATTGATGGAGTTACCGTACAATTATGTCAAGATTGATAGAAGTGTGATCGCCAAGTCAACGATCAATCCAAAAATGCTGACATTGCTTACGGAAATGTTACACAAGATGGAAAAACAAATAGTCGCGGAAGGTGTCGAGACTGAGGAAGAGTTGGCATTGATCAAACGTATTGGCATTGAACGTGTGCAAGGTTATTATTTCTCCAAACCCTTACCTGAAGTAGAATTTCTGGAACTGGTTAAAAGGGCTTCCACCATTGTGGACAGAATATGATAAGACAAATGGTCCGCAACAAATCCATGGGATGGAAATAGGGGTCGGATAGCGAATGAATTGATTGGCTTTTCTTCGCATCATCACAGGATAGCGGAAGGTGAACAAATATCCTGGGATAGGGGATAAGGTGGAAGAATTTGTCCAAAAAAAATGTTTTATCAGCTCAGGGAGATTGATAAATTATGGGTGGAGATGACATTAATCTTCTCCATGCCCTGCAACTTCAACAATCTTGGCTATCTGCCCATCAAGTTCAGCGCCAAGTCCCTCGACATCGGTTCCCAAGAATCCACGGATCAGCATGGAAATCGCCTCACGTTCCTCCATACCCTTCGACATCAGATACTGTACCTGCTCCGGGGCAATCTTTCCAATACTGGCCTCGTGGCTCATCCGGGCATCAGGATGCATTGATCGTAAACCCGGTACCGATTCGATATACCCACCCTCGCCACAAAAAAGCAACATGCCCGCACAATCCACATGAGCTTTACAGGAAGCTGTTCCCACCAAAAGACCTCCTTGGTTCATGACTCCACCGGTACATACACCCCGGTGTGCCAATTCTGCTGACGTATCCTCGGCATTCAGGTATACGGTACCGCCGGTTTCGATAACCGAACCAGGGGAAGCGAGCACAACTGTCAGATACTTAGCCGAGGCCCCTTTTCCAATTAACCATGATTGTGGATTGCTGACAAAGTGCTTGGCCGGGCGTAATGAAACATAGTTGCTTTCGAACCGCCCCCCCTCCTCTACAACGGTACCCGTATGGGGGTACACGAATTGTTCGGAACCCCAAGCGTGCACCATGGTGCTGACAAGTCTTGCATTCTTACCTATGTATTGTTCTTCTATAGCAATATGGGTACCCGTTTTTATCTCATGTCCCGCTAAGCAACCGGTGATCAATTGCAGTTCCGAATCTTCCTCCAGAATAATCACATTATGGATCATCTGGACAATATCTTCGTTTTTCATGTACATGGCGGCCTGAACGGGAAGAGCTATTTTAACTCCTTTATCCACGTGTAGAAAAAAGCCCAGGGGATCAACCTCTTTCGCACAACGTGAAACTGTTTCATCCAGGTCAGCTGGGAGGGCTTTGAAAAAGTATTGTTCCCTCAACCAAGAATACCGTTCCAATGCAGATGAAATCGGCATCAATTCAAAACCACGGGTATTGTTCTCCAGGCAAACCTGTGCAAGGTCGCACACGACGATGGTAGCCGAACGTACGGTACTTCCCAGATATACTCCCGTTACCGTCAAGGCCTCTCGATCAGCATCGTTCAAAACCATGACATATCCTCCTTCCAGTTTGTTGAACCCTTACATATTCCCATATGCCCTACACACTCGATCCGGATCCTATCCGCCAGAAACTGCTTCTCATCTCGCACCCATGCATCGTATACATGAATCGTATCCGAAATTGTTGATATGCTTCATCAGAATGGTAGGATTCCCCGAGCACCCTATCTGCCCGTTCACCATCACATGCGCCTTATCGATAGGGAAGCTTCGCAGGATGCTTCCACTATGCGTAATGATCAGACCTGCTTTTCTATGTACGGGATGATCCGGATCGGATGTAAACAGCCGATTGATCAGTTCTCCCATCAAGGAGAGAGCTTCCACATCCACGCCAGAATCAGGTTCGTCCATCATGGAAAAAATGGGTGACAATGCGAGAAGCTGCAACAGTTCAGCGCGTTTGATTTCTCCACCCGACAATCCATGATTGATATCCCGGTCCAAGAACAACTCCAGACGTGAAGAAACGGCGAGTCCAGAGATCTTCTTTTCCGGGTTGTCTTCATTTCGAAAAACATAGGCAAGAATATCTCGGAGCGTAATTCCCCTGATCGTAGGCGGACGCTGTTGCGCGAGGGCAATTCCCAATCGAGCGCGTTCACACACATCGGATTCCGTGATATCCTTCCCCTGGAACAGGATAGTACCATGAGTCACTTCATATTCTGAAAATCCCATGATAGCCATCATCAATGAGGTTTTCCCGCTCCCATTCTGTCCTAAAAGGGCATGCACTTCTCCATCCGGAATTTCAAGATCAATATGGTTGAGTACTTCTTCAGTACCTACACGAACACAAAGATCCTTGATTTCAAGAATATTGCCATTGGATTTGCTCATCATTACCTCCAACAAAACCCCCCTGTCCGTTGTCTATTCTCGGCATGCAACCCTACAATCGAGAACCCAAACTGGACCGGAATATGCCCAGGTATGTCAAAAGCAGACAACAGCACGAAATACAGTAGGGAAAACTCGCCGACTATGATAGGATCTTTTATCCGCAGTCTTTTCTTTCCATAACGTACTCCCTTGCATGGTACTCCTATATGTTCCATCCGGCGCTATCCTGCTGAATCTGCCACATCCTTGCATACGTTCCTTTCTTGGCCAGTAGTTGTTCATGGGAACCTTTTTCAACAAGTGTACCCCCGTCAAGCACCACAATGGTGTCAGCCTTGGCTACGGTTCGCATGCGATGGGCAATGATCAGAACAGTCTTTTCATGGATCAACTCAGCTATGGCTGCTTGGATTTTCGTCTCGTTCTCAACGTCCAGTGAAGCGGTCGCTTCATCGAGTAGAACGATCGGAGCATCCTTCAACAATGCACGGGCAATGGAAACCCGCTGTCTCTCACCACCGGAGAGAGTCTCGCCATTCTCTCCAATTACCGTATGGTACCCTTGCGGCATATTGCGCACAAATTCATCACATTGGGCAAGTTCAGCCGCCCGTATGACCTCATCGTCGGTCGCATCGCGCCTACCGATACGAATATTGTCCAGTATGGATGTATTGAACAACACGACATCCTGGAACACCACCGAATATTGCTCAAGAAGCGTTTCGGGATCAACTTCCTTGATGTCATATCCTCCCAATCGTATCGTTCCTCCATCACAATCCCAGAATCGTGCTGCAAGCTTCGCACACGTGCTCTTTCCTCCTCCCGACGGTCCTACCAGAGCGGTGATTTCCCCTTGTTTCGCCGTAAAGGACACCTCCTTGACAACCTGTTTCTCCTCTTCATAGGAAAACGAAACATTGTTGAACTCAATGTCGTAGTTCTCCGGATCGAACACCGTAGTACCCTGTTGGATTGCCAGGGCTTCCATCCCATTCATGCGATTGATACGCACATCGAGGAAGAAGAGCGCAGCAAGATTGTTGAAGACTTCTCCCATCGGTGCAAAGATGCGCGAGGCAACCAGCAAGAATACCAGATAGGTGAACAGATCAATACTCCTGGAAAAGAGGAGATTGGCACCAACGAGAATGACACTGACCAAACCCAGCTTGAGAAAACTTTGGGAGGAGTTCACCAGACCACCGACAAGAAGCTCCCCTTTGATCAATTGTTTCTCGTACCGGTCTATCGCCGCATGCAGCGTACGAAGGTACGAAGCCTCCTGCTGGTACGATTTGATCTCTTGAATGGTTTCCAAACCCTCCTGGATATGTTCGCTTACTTCCCGTTTGATCTGGTAGCCGGTGAAGAATTCCCTATGCTGGATTTTCTTCGATACCAAAATTATTGCCGCTGCACAGGGAACGACCCAGAACAACGCGATTGACAGTTGCCAGTTATAGAAGAACAAACCGACAGCCATGAGCAAGATACCCAGGATGGAAGCGAACAGTTGCGGCACAGCATGGCTGAATGTATGCTCAAGGTCGGTACAATCCTCCATGATGGTGGACGTGAGGTCGGAAAGATCCTTCTCCCCAAAAAAAGCCAATGGCAGCCGCCTCAGTTTTTCCGCCAAGGATATCCTGCGGTTGGCACTCTCTTCATATACGGTGGTATAGGTGCTTCTATACTGGAATATCGCAATCACGAACATAAGTAACATGAAGCCGACACCAAGCAGGATATAGTACCGGAGGCCGTTTTTTACTTCTCCAAATGGATTGAATACGCTGGATAGATAATCATCCAGAAACGAGAACATATACACGGCAGGAAGCATAAGTGCGATGTTCTGGACCATAGTCCACAATGTACCGGTGACAAAATCCCTCGCTCCCTTATGAGACAAGGCGAACCGCTTTCGTATGAAACTAAGCATGGGGGGTATCCTCCTTCCCGATTTTCCAGTTGACCGATTGCTGGTATTCTCTCCACATATTTGCGTATAGCCCCTGCTTCTGCAATAATTCCTTATGGCTGCCCTGCTCGGCAATCCTGCCTGCGTCCATCACAATAATTTTGTCGGCAGAGGTTACGCTCGTCAGGCGATGTGCGATCATGAGTACGGTCTTGCCTTTGGTCAGTTTCTTGAATGCCAGTTGGATCAGGTGTTCATTCTCCGGGTCGGTGAAGGCTGTCGCCTCGTCGAGAATCACAATCGGAGCATTCTTCAGGATCGCACGCGCCAACACAATCCGTTGTTGCTCTCCCCCCGAAAGATAGGTGCCTTCCGTGCCGATCTTGGTATAAAGCCCATGGGGGAGCCGATCAATAATTTCGCGGCACTGGGCCTGGTCAACGGCTTGATCGATTTCTCCCAGAGTCGCCGAGGGATTGCCGAATCTCAGGTTTTCCCAAAGAGAAGTCTTGAACAGGTGCGTGTTCTGAAATACGAAGGAAATGTGACCCATGAGTTCGGCGGGATCAAGGTGTTTCACATTGGTCCCACCGATAAGTACCGAGCCTTGATCTACATCCCAGAAACGGGGCACAAGACGAGCTATCGTGGTTTTACCGCTCCCGGAGGCTCCTACCAATGCAGTTGTCTTTCCTTCTGGGATTTTTAAGCTGACAGTATCGACAGCCTTGTGCCGGGTTCCCGGATAGCAGAACGATACGTTATCGAACTGTATGCTATGACCTCTGATGGTTTTTGGCTCTGCCGGAACAGGCAGGGCGGGAAAATCCATGAGATGCTCGATACGATCGACAGCTTCACTCGCCTGTCCCAAAGCCTGATTCAGATACATGCTGCGCATGATGCTCTGTGAAAATACAGGAGTAAGCAACACATACAGAAAGAGATTCAGGATTGTCTGAGCGGTATTTCCCGTATGACCGATGATGATCAAAGCTATCGGCACGAGCAGGAAAACGAAGCTGTTGATGATCACCGTATATGCCGACATGGGCTTTTCCCACATCCTTGTGTATCCGAATACCATGTGCTTATAGGCTATGATGCACTTGTGGAAATTCTTGAAGGAAAAGACAGTCTGCTGAAATACCTTCACCACCGGGATACCCCGCACATACTCGACAGCTTCGGTATTCATGTTTTCCAAGGAAGTCATATAGCTTTCAAGGAAGCGCCTACCCCGTTTGCTCATCATGAAACTCATGATGACAAAGGAAAAAAACACAGGAATAAGACACGCAAGCCCAAGTCTCCAGTCGAACACGAATATCAGTAACAGAACGGTAAGCGGCATCAGAATCGTTGCGGCAAGATCAGGCATCTGATGTGCCAAAAAACCGTGCGTGATACCGGCGTTGTCGTCGATGATCTTGCGTATGCGTCCGGTAGTCGTGCTATTGAAGAAACCAAGTGGCAAGGCGATGATCTTCGCCATGGCATACCTTCGCATATTGGTCTCAACCCTGAAAGCCGCCAAGTGTGAGAACGACAAGGCCATGAAATAGAACAGGATACTCGCTATAGCTGATCCAACTGCCCACCATCCGTAGATGGCAATAGTCGTGTTCGATACATGAATTCCATGTGTGAACAATTCCCTGATTATGAACCAAAGCAGTACATACGGAACCATGGCTGTAATCGAACTCAATGCCGATATCAACAATGCCGCAGGAAGAAGAGCTTTTCTTCCCTCCATATAGGTTTGCAATTTCCTTAATGTATCCATGAATACCCTTCTCCATCAATGTTTAAAAACATGATTCCTCCGATTGCCATCACCATCTGGTGACGCTCTTGTCACTGTCGGACAATGCTACCTTCAAGCACATCGCACGAAAACACGAACCGGGTTTCTCTGCCTCCTGCTTTCCCACGACCGACCTGGTGCCGATATCAACCGCTTCATCCCATTGCGATCGTCCCAATAGTACCCCTCCCCCTATTAATTGTTAGCTATAGCTAACTTCCGTTCTAAAAAAATACCCCCTTTTACGGGCGATGCTCAAAGAGGTCGGCACCTGCCGAATACGTTCAACCAGCCTCCGGCGTAGAATGTCACGATAAAATCCAAATTCCCCAGTGCCTCACCGTGGCTAATGCCACGGCAGACCTGCTCCAAAAGAGCGTTGAAGTATCCTTCTGAAATGGTGTGGATTACGGTAGTGTCCAATCGCATGTTACCGTCTCTGCCTATCCCAAGTCTTTCCAGATAAGCCAGCGTATGATTCACTTCATGCTTTACAAGCACATGGATGAAGTCGGAATGAGCCGAGCCGCCGGCACCGATCAGCAGGATTCTGAACAAGTCAAAATTCTTATAGATAAAATCATACATAACCGCTAGATCTTCAGCAATTGCTTCCAATTACATTCCCACAGGTCCGCCGGAGCCTGTGGGTCTCCAGAAACCTGATAAGGTGGGCATACAATCTTTAGATACAAGGCCTTCGGCAACTACTTCTTATTGTCGCAGTTTTCTGAGAAATGGCAGAAAGAGCAGCCTGTACAGGCACTACCCCTCTTCTTGTTTCGACGGAGATAGAGGAATGCCGCCACAATCAGAGTCACAACCACCGCACCTACAAGGATATCTGCAGCACTCATACTATGCCACCTCCCCGACCACCGGTTTCAAAACTTTTCCTGCATTTCTACTCATAAGAAAAACCACATACCCCACCATTGCGGTGACGGCAATCAGACCACCAAGGAATCCGGCTCCCACAGTTCCCGTTGTGAAGAGTGTTCCCAGCTGGTATACCAGAAAGGAAAGTACATAACCCATTCCCAACTGGAACCCGATGGCACCCCAGAGCCACTTGGGCGATTCCATTTCCGAGTTCATGGAACCGATTGCTGCAAAGCAAGGTGGGGTAAACAAGTTGAATACCAGATATGATAATCCTGCTACGGCACCGATACCGAATACGGTCATTACATCGGTACTCCCGGCAACCAACGCCAATTCTTCGATGTCAATGAAATTGGTGACAGCAAAGGTTACAGCAAGAGTTCCCACGACATTCTCCTTGGCGATAAACCCTGTGATTGCAGCGGCCGCGAACTGCCATATGCCGAATCCCAGGGGAATGAAGACCCATGCCAAGGGCGAGGCAAGACTTGCCAGTATGCTGGTGTCCGGGGCCGACTGGCCCACGACCTGAAACTGCCAGTTGAAGGTTTGAAGAATTTGAACAATGGCATTGCAGATTAATATTATGGTTCCAGCTTTGATAATAAAGGCTTTTGCTCGACTAAACATTGAAACGATAGCCCGCTTGATACTGGGGAACCGATATTCCGGCAGTTCCATGATAAAATATGAGCTGGAGGTATCTCCGGTAATTTTTCGAATTATCAAACCGCTTATAACGATCACAACGATAGCCAAAAAGTACATGGAGGTACCCACCCAGGCGTTTTCGCCGAAGAAGACGCTGGCAAAAAGTGCGATAATCGGAAGCTTGGCCCCGCATGGCATAAACGGTGCCAGCATGGCGGTAGTCCTTCTCTGCCGCTCGTTTTTAATGGTACGGGTTGCCATGATTCCGGGAATGGCACATCCGGTACTTACAATCATGGGAATGATGGATTTTCCGGAAAGACCGATCTTTTTGAAAAAGCGGTCCATAACCAGGGCGACCCGTGCCATGTATCCACTATCTTCCAGTAGCGCCAGCATAAAGAAAAGTACCATAATCAGTGGCAGGAAACCTACCACGGCTCCCACCCCACCGATAATACCGTCCAACAGGAGCGAAGACAGGACCGGGCTAACGGTATCCCCCATAACGCCTTCCACGAAACCGTAGAAACTGTCGATCCAACCAACAAGGATATCCGCTAGCCAAGGTCCTACCCACGACTGGGAAAATGAGAATACAAGCCAGATGATGGCGGCAAAAATTGGAATCCCAAGCCATTTATGGGCAACCACCTTGTCCATTTTATCTTGAAACGTGTGATTGGACGAATCTATCTTACGACGCTCTACACGAGCTACTATATCATTCACTAAGGCAAAGCGGTTTCTATCAATCTGCTCCATCTCTTCCTTGGTTGCATTGGCTTTGGCTCCCTTGACTCGAAGGGGTTGCTGGTTTCTCTTTTTCATGGAGACTTCCTGAACTGCTTCCACCAGGGGACCCAATCCATTGTTGGAGCTTTTGGTAGATACCGTACTGATAACAGGACACCCTAGTACTTCACTTAGAAGATCGGTATCAACCAGGATCTCTTTTTTTCGAGTCAAGTCGCTTTTATTTAACGCTACCACCACTGGAATGCCCAGTTCCATCAACTGGGAAGTAAAAAAGAGGCTGCGACTTAAATTTGTGGCGTCTACAATATTGATGATAACCTCAGGTGATTCCTTCTGTACGAAATCCCTGGTGATCGATTCTTCATTGGTGAAGGGCGACATGGAATAAGCCCCGGGCAGATCAACTATGGTCATTTTCCTGCTTCCGGGATTCAAGGTGGCTTTAACCAGACCTTCCTTTTTCTCAACCGTAACGCCGGGCCAGTTCCCTACATGTTCAATTTTACCGGTAATGGCGTTAAACAGGGTAGTCTTTCCGCTGTTTGGATTACCTGCCAAAGCAATCTTCATTCAATTTCCTCCTCCAGTTATAGAAAGTTGCATATAGCTAACTTTTATTAAAAAAAGAGACGCCGAAAAGGACATCTCCAGTTCTTTCACACCACTCTACCCATAAGACCGGTAGAAGGCCTCTCTATCGGATTTCTCAGGCAAATTGCCTCCGCCAGATCCTTATCAATGCTGTAGCGGGAATTCTTAATATTTATAATGTAAATAGAAGCTAATCGGGAAATGAGGATAATCCTTTCCCCTGGATAGCACCCCAAGGTGAAAAGAAAATCTTTCATATCCTCTTCTGAAGCCAAAATGCTGTCAATTAGGTATTCCGTATGTAATTCACATCTTGTAATATTCATGAATAAACCCTCATATAAATTAGCCATGGCTAACTTTTGATTATTGTAAAGTCACTTGGTTGCTATTGTCAAGAGTTTATATTGATAAAAATATATCCAAAATCTGTTGAATACCTACCACTTCATCGATTCCTTTCTTCTTAATTCATGGAATCTTCGACTCCCATACAGTTCGTGTCCAACCATGTCTGCAATTATATCTTAAACGATCATATGAAAATCGCCTGTTACGCGTCTTCCACCACCATGAAAAGGCCCATCCAGTCCTACAAACTTCACGCCATCACAGGACGCCCGGGTTTTTACCATCCCGGTGAACCTTGGTTTGCTGAAGAGGAAAATGGAATCGTTTGATTGGCAGGAAAGGAGATGGAGTTCCCCGTTTGGCTTCAGGGAGCAACCTTTTCCAGTCAAATTCGTGTGCACACGATTATAGTCAGGCTTCACGAAAGAAGCAACAATGAAGGTACTGCAAAAATTGCTCGATCCACAGATCCTTTCCTGCTTCGCACAGAAGGGAAAAATCATCTCCCCGTTGGAGGGTAGCGATATGGAATCATAAATGGTTGGACAAGGAACGTATGAATGGATGACCGACAAGGAGAGGATTACCGAAACCCCATCTGAAAAGTTTTATCAACTGTACTTCAATAGGATTCCATGCGCAACAACAGATGCCCAATTCGCTATTTCGCCGCCGGATCGGTAGAGTTCCTGAAAAGCTACAGGAATGTATCACCAACCGGGCAGCTACTTGTCTTTATCTCTTTTTGAAATGTATATACCAGCTCCGGCCAGAATAAGCGCTACCACAAACACGGCGGTAGAAAGTGTGCCCTCCCCTATACTGAACCATTTGGCTCCTCCGGCTAGCACTATCAAGACTATTGCCATGATAAGAATCGGTTGTCCGAGATTATTATATGGCATGGTACGTTTATCCTCCCTTCCCATTCCCATTGTTCATGGTTCCAGGGTAATGGACATTCGTTCGAAAATTGTCTAATTGACCAGAAACCTTCTTTTACAATCAAATCAGGAAGGTGCGTTTCTTCGACAAACGCTTTTGGATAGATGGTAACACTTCCATTTATCCATTCCCAAATATGACAATTATTCTCCTGAAGGCAGTTTGAGTATCCGCCGAATATACTTCATCTGTACCTCCCCACAATAGGAAAGTGCTCCAAGAAGATCATCAGGTAGGGATCGGGGAACTCTCTTCCTATCCCTTTCTACCCTCTCCTGATAGTCCAAGTCCGGCATTTCGTAGGTATAGCTGTCATCCAACAATGCAGTTTCGCTACCGGTAATCAGGTATTCGACACTCACATCCAGATGACGAGCAATCGCGAGACAGGAATCGGCCGGGGGAAGACGTTTCTTTGCCCTCCATCCTGCACCAGTGTTGGAAGAAACTCCAATCGCCTTCCAGAGATCCAGATATTTGATCGAAAGTTCCGCCATCTGGTGTTCGACACGGTTCCAGAACGCCACTTCTTTACTCATATCCGATTTATATCATTAGAGTACTACGAATTGTTCATTTGGAATATTTTTTATTGACAAATTGTCCATACGGATTTATCATTACGTATCAAAGTACTTTTCAATGCCAAAATGTAAACGTTTACAATTCACAAACAAGGTAGTAATCAAAGGAGATGCAAATGAAGAAGGATACCAGACAAACTTGGTTCAAAGAGGCAAAGTACGGATTGTTCATCCACTGGGGGCTTTATTCGATCCTAGCGGGAAGCTACAACGGGCGACAGGCTCCGAATATATCCGAATGGATTATGAATCATTTGGATATACCGGTAGTGGAATATGAAAAATTGGCGGAAAAATTCAACCCGACACACTTCAATGCAGACGAATATGTCAGAAAGGCAAAAGCCTGGGGTATGAAGTATATCGTCTTCACAGCGAAACACCACGATGGATTTGCGATGTACCACTCCCAGTGCAATCCATACAATGTTGTTGATGCGACTCCATTCAGACGGGATATAGTTCGCGAGTTGCAACTCGCATGTGAAAAACACGACATGAGGCTGGGTTTATATTATTCCCATGCCCAGGATTGGCATGATCCCGATGGATATGTTGCAGAAAAGGACAATTCCAAAAAGAATTTCAACAATTACCTTGAACGCAAGTGCATCCCCCAGCTTCGGGAACTTCTCACTTCGTACGGAACGATTTCACTAATCTGGTTTGACACTCCGCTAATGATGACAAGAAAAGAAAGTGACAAGCTGGTCAGGCTTGTAAAATCCTATCAACCCGATTGTCTGGTGAGTGGTCGAGTCGGTAACAACCGTGGTGATTATCTGACTACAGGAGACAATTTCATCCCACTTCTTCCGTATAAAGGCGATTGGGAAGTTCCCGCAACCTTGAACGATACCTGGGGGTATAAGGAAGGTGATCAAAATTGGAAATCGACTGATGATATCTGGACACTCCTACTAAAGATAAATGGACGCGGAGGTAATTACCTGCTCAACATCGGACCTGATGCAGAAGGTCGAATTCCAGAGGAAACCGATCGGATACTGACTGAGATGGGTAAACGGATTCAGGTAAATTCCGATGCTGTCTACGGCACGCATGCATTGGATACCTATCACTACGATTTGGACTGGGCGCTCTTCACAACCAAATCGAACAAAGTCTTTATTCATGTGGTCAAGCCGGTACAACGGTATTCGATCCATAACGTTGCAAATCACATCGAACATGCGTCGATATTGGAATCCGGTGAAGAAGTACGATTCCATCAAAGAAAAACTTGTGAGGGCAACACAGATTGGGAATTTTTTGTGCCAATTACGTATATAGGTAAAAATTACTTTACCATCGCTGTCGATATCAAAGAAGAGGAACCGATCTTTGAACCATTGGAAAACTGGGAATTTGAATTGTAACAAACCATAACCCAAAGGAGGGAGGAAATATGAGAAAATTAATGACAACTGTGTGTATTATGGTCATCGCTACAGGGATGATTTTCGCCGGCGGAACGGGGGAGAGTAAATCCAGTACTACAGAAACGGTCACACTTCGCTGGCTTATGCAGGTTGCAAGTGCGGAGGAAGCCCGTCAGTGGCGTGAACTTGCTGCCGGAGTAACGGAGAGATATCCGGATATACTGGTTGAGCTGAGTACAACCGATTGGAATGGATACTGGACAAAACTGCCTAGCGAATTGGCTGGAGGCAATCCACCCGACATACTCTACATGCAAAGCATGCGAGCGAAGGATTATCTGGAGGCAGGATTCTTACCTCTCTCACAATATGTTGCGGATGACCCCGATATCAATATCGCTGATTTTTACTCTGGGATACTTGAAGGATTGAGTATTGGAGAAGAACTGTACTGTCTGCCATACGATTTCGGTCCCTACGTAATGTTCTATAATCAGGATTTGTTCGATCTGTACGGATTGCCATATCCCGACACCATCGAGACAGCAGAAGATTTTGAAGAGCTATGTAGTCAATTCGCAGGTCATGACACATATGGAACAGTGGTTCCAACAGTGATGGACAAATTGTACACCTATTTTCTAGGTTCAGGGGCAAGTCTTTTTGCTGCTGACGGTACGGTCAAGGTGAATGATTCGCGCATAATCGAAACCATAGAATACCTGCAGGGATTGATAGACCAGGGGTATGCTCCCCGGATTTCAGATACCGGCAACAACAATTGGGATCGAGAACAATTCTATGCAGGAAATGTCGCAACGTATCTGGATGGTCCCTGGAATCTGACAAATATCAAGGAAAAATCATCCTTTGCCGTTGGAGTCACCATGGTCCCTCCCGGTAATCTATATCGACGATCACAGGTCGCTGGTTCAGGTTTCGGCATCAGCAAAGATACCGATTATCCTGGAGAAGCCTATCTGGCAATCAAGGAACTGACCAGCAAGAATTCCCTTTCCAAACTTGCCGGTTGGGGAAGAGCCCTTCCCGCCCGTTCATCGGTCCGTGATGTCTATTATAAGCTGCATGCAGATGTCAACGGATTGCACGATGCGGTTGAAAAATCAATTACGACAGATATTGGAGTTCCATTCATTACTCCAATGAAATGGCAGCAAGTAACAAATACCATCAGTCAAAACCTCGAGGCAATATTTATCGGCAATGTATCGGCTCGGAAGGGGTTGGACAACGCTCAGGAAATCATTGACGGAATTCTCGGCCAGTAATGCCCAACAGCATCTGCCGGTTCCCACGGCAAAGAAAACCGAAGGAACCGGCAACCGTGTAGATCTGACATCATACTCGTGAAGGGAGACGAAACATATGCAATTGGGAAAAAATCAAAGAAACATGCTGACTGCCGTCGGCTTCCTCTCCCCCAATATCATCGGATTCATGCTATTCACGGCTATTCCGGTAGTACAGTCACTTATTATCAGTCTGTATGACTGGCCCACATTCGGAGAACGAAAGTTCATCGGATTACAAAACTATATCGACTTGTTCACCAAAGATCCCCTATTTCCCAAGGTTATGGGTAACACCAGCATATATGTATTCTGTTATGTTGCATTGAATATTGTGTTGGCTCTTGCAATGGCTTTGTGGCTCACAAATATACGACGGGGAGAAAAACTCTACCGTTCAGTATTCTTCCTACCTCAAGTAACGCCGATTGTTGCAACCGGTATGATCTGGAAGTGGCTATTCCTTCCCAAGTACGGAATCATCAACAATTTCCTTGGCATATTCGGTGTGCCTGATATCAACTGGTTGGGTACCACAGGTACGGCAATGTCTGCGATTATCATAATGAGTGTCTGGCAGGGATTTGGTTACAATATGATCATCTTCATCGCTGGCTTATATGCAATTCCCGAATCTCAGATTGAAGCTGCCCGCATCGATGGTGCCGGGAAATGGCAGGTATTCATTAAAATAAAATTGCCTTTGATATCGCCTTCAATTTTTTTCGCCATTGTCATGACTGTCATCAGTTCGTTCCAGGTTTTCGATCAAACAATGATCATGACGGCCGGGGGACCGGCCAACGCAACGAATACTCTGGTACTTTATCTATACAATAATGCATTCACATACTTGAAAATGGGATATGCCGCAGCCATGGCCTGGGTACTCTTTGCAATCATCATGATCTTCACCCTGTTGCAAATGCGACTGCAGAAGGATTTTGTAACCTATGAATGAGATTAAAACGAACAGACAAACATATAGACCAATTATCAAAAAAGCAGCAAATCATATAGTGCTCACAGTGTTGGCATTCATATTTCTCATTCCGTTTCTAGGCATGGTTCTTACATCACTCAAACCGGAAACAGAAGTCCTGCTTCTCCCGATCAGGATATTCGGATCACGCCTTGCTATGGAAAATTACCAAAGGGCATGGACATTTTTCCCTTTCGGACAGTTTTTATTCAATTCTGTGTTCATTGCACTATGTACATCGTTGGTTGCCGTAATTACATCAAGCATGTCGGGGTATGCCTTTTCTCGGCTACATTTCCGGGGAAGGGATCTCTTATTCACCATGTATTTGGGGACGCTGATGATTCCCCAACAGGTGACCGTCATTCCACTGTTTATAATCATGAGAAGGTTCGGTTGGTACGATACCTATGCGGCAATGGTCCTTCCTGTTGGCTTCACAGCATTCGGAACATTCCTCATGCGGCAATTTTTATTGACGATACCCTATGAGATTGAAGATGCTGCACGGATAGATGGTTGTGGAGCAGTCGAATCTTTTATTCGAATTATCCTTCCTATGGCAAAATCTAGTATCGCAACTTTGTTGATTTTTACTTTCATCAATTCATGGAAAAGTTTCCTATGGCCTCTGATAATCACTGGATCTGACAGGGTCAAGACACTGCCGTTGGGGATTTACATGTTTAATGGGCAGTATGGCACCGATTGGTCCGGATTGATGTCAGCCGCATCAATCGCTATCATACCAAGTTTCCTGGTGTTCATTCTCTTTCAGAAATACCTGGTAAAAGGAATAACCATGACAGGACTCGGTGGTCGTTAATGATTGTCAAAAGAAGAGATTCCATATTTCCAATTTTCTTGGGACCCCTTGATGATGACCAGTATCAAAGATACCAAAATACTGAAGACTCATACCTCATTAAAAAAAAACAAAGTTCTTACCATTGCCCCTCCTGGTTGGCGATTTCCTGCAAAAAGGGTACAGTGTCCATCGGAAAAACAGGTGGGAACAAGCAAAGACGTATGGACAATCTCGTAACCAGGCAATGCAGGTACAAGGACATTGAAACGCTCCGGACGCTCAGCGTGAAGACATTCACCGAGACATTCCTGGCCGACAACACCCCCGATGATATCAACACCTATGTGGCCGAACA
>PGXU01000030.1 GCA_002839335.1 Spirochaetae bacterium HGW-Spirochaetae-4 | reverse complement strand
GACCAGAAGATCCTGTTCTGGAACAAGGCTGTCCAACGGACTCTCGGGTGGGTTACGGAAGAAGACGAATAATACGAGGTGGGAATGTTTGCAGGCATAATGACCACGATATGGAATATCATCGCACCCATTGTGGAGATAGGGACACTTACCTACGTGTTCTACCGTTTCCATGTCTCGGTGGCACAGACCAAGGCGCAGCAGATCGCAAAAATTGTATTCATACTAGTCGCCGGTTACAGTCTTGCCCGATTGCTCCATATGGAGACCTTCCTCTGGCTCTACCGGTATATGACCATTCCCATGGTGATATTCATGTGCGTGGTGTACCAACCCGAATTGCGGCGCGCGTTCACCCAACTGTTCAGTGGACGCAGTGGATTGTTCAGGATGGGAGCGCAGACGACCGCCGAACAGATCGATATCATCCTCAACGCTTGCAATGTCCTGGTTTCGAAGAACCGCGGTGCTTTGATTGTCTTCACCCGGCATCTTGGGATCAAGGGTGTTGTCGATTCGGGTACCCGTTTGAACGCGGACCTCTCCTCGGCGTTGATACTCACTGTCTTCGACCATGATACCCCATTGCATGATGGTGCCATGGTCATACAAAGTGGGAAGATCATTGCGGCCGGCTGTTACCTTCCCTTGAGTGAGCAGACCGATATCAAGAAGAGTTTCGGAACACGCCACCGTGCCGCACTTGGCTTGGCCGAGGAATCGGATGCGATAGTCTTGATAGTCTCTGAAGAGACCGGGGCTATCAGCCTCACCTACAACGCCAACCTCTATTATGACCTCGACTCTCCCACCGTGAAACGGATGTTGTTGGCCTTGTTCAGTTACCACGATATCACACCACAAGATATTACGGAGGCCCCGACAGATGAAACCGAATAAATTGTGGCGCACAATGCTGTTCAACTGGCCGGTAAAGGTGTTCTCCCTGTTGTTGGCCATCAGCATCTACCTGGTGGTCAATTACGCGACGTTGGACCAACGAACGGTGGAAATTCCACTGCACGTGATCCTGCCCGATGCTTTTGTGGCTACCAGTACGGTACCTGAATCGGTGACATTGAAGATCAAGGCCGACGAACGGTATATCGGCATGGTCGATTCCACTGCGATCAAGGCGACCGTCGATTATTCGATGGTGGATACCGAGGGTGTCTCCAGTGCGCCCGTGGTGCTCATGGCAGAGCCCTCGTACTTCGATATCGAGATTTCGTTCTCCACCGATCCCGAGACGATCAGGATATATTTCCAGAAGTCGGAAATGCCTGCACAGGTGGAGGTGAATCAGGAATTGGGTGGTATAGCGTTGTGACCACGGCAAAAATTCATGGTGTCGGTATCGATGCGGTTTCTATCGAACGGATGGATTCGGACCGTATGGGTACCCATGTGCTCAACAGGATGTTCCACCCGACAGAAGTAGCCCAGGCAATGGCCCTGGAGCAGGGACGGTCCCAATTCCTGGCTTCCCGGTTTGCCGCGAAAGAGGCGTTGGTCAAAGCTTTGGGGACAGGATTCAGGGGAATTTCTCCCTCCGAGATCGCGGTCAAGGTAAATGCGATCGGCAAACCCGAGATCGGTTTGGAGGCGGGGATACTGGAGCGTCTCGGATTCGATTCTATTGTGATCCATCTCTCCTTGACACACGAAGGACCATTGGCTATAGCTTTTGTCGTGGTGGAGGAAATCGATGGCGCGTTCTGACTGGAGGAGACCTTCCGAATTCTCCTTGGCCGCAGGACATCGAAGAATCAAGATTACCGTCAGTTACGACGGGTCGGGATTCTCCGGATGGCAACGGCAACGGGGTGTACGGAGTGTACAACAGGAAATTGAGAAAGCTTTGGGCAAGATGCTGAAGGTGCCGGTCTGTATCCATGGATCGGGACGGACCGACGCCGGGGTGCATGCGATCGGACAGGTTGCACACTTCGATATCGAGAACCAGAGTGTTCCCGTCGAAGTATTTCCTGTCGCGCTCAACCATTTGTTGCCGCTTGATATCAGGATTACCGGCAGTGCCCAGGAAGACGAATATTTTCATTCCCGTTTCACTTCGGTGTGTCGGGAATACCGGTATTATACGAAAGTGTTGGACGATTATACCCCGTTCGATCGGAACAGGGTGTGCCGCATCCGCAAATTCCCTCCGTTGGAGCTGTTGAACGGATATGCGGCCTGCATTGTCGGTACCCACGATTTTTCCACCTTCAGTGCCGCCGCCGACCAGAGCCATTCAAGGGTCAGGGATATGTATAGCAGCTCCTTCGGCTTCGAAAGCTCGCAGTGGGGAGGGCAGATATTGGTCTACACCGTACGGGGGAATGCGTTCCTCATGCACCAGGTCCGTTCCATGGTCGGAACCATGTTGCAATTGGGGGAAGCGCTCGCGCCTGTCGAGGAGTTCGAACGGCGGATGCTGTCCAGGAACAGGAAGGAAGCCGGCAAGACGGCTCCACCGGGGGGACTGTACCTCCATAGGATTGAATATGACCCAAGATAATCGGGAAGACGTACTACAATCGGTTGAAACCAGCTTGGAACAAGCATGGTCTCTGTTCCAGGAGGTGCAGGACTATATCGGCGAAACCCGGACCATGGCCACCGAAGTGCCCGATTTCCACCAGCGTGCTCTCGAGATTGTTCCCGATCCGCAACAACAGGCTGCCGACGCCTTGCATCGAGTCTCCTTGTCACAAATCGCGCACATGGTTACGAACTGCTCGCTGTGCGCCCTAGGGAGTACACGTACACATGCTGTTCCCGGGGAAGGTGTGGCAAATGCCCGTCTCATGGTGATTGGAGAAGGTCCCGGAGCCGAGGAGGACCGCACTGGTCGTCCCTTTGTCGGCAAAGCCGGGAAGTATCTCGACTCATGGTTGACGGCAATCGGGTTGGATCGCTCGACGAATGTCTTTATCGCCAACATCGTGAAATGCAGACCGCCGGAGAATCGGGATCCGCTCCCACAAGAGGCGCAAGCCTGCATTCCATACCTGAAACGACAGATCGCGTTGGTCAAGCCGGACGGCATATTGTGTGTCGGAAAAGTTGCGGCCCACTTCCTGTTGGGACGTGAAGACGCATTGCATGCATTGCGGGGAACCATCCATCGGTTCGAGGGGCTACCTGTCGTGGTGACCTATCATCCTGCGGCCGTACTGAGGAACCTTCAACTCCGCGGGCCTGTGTGGGAGGACCTCAAGCGAACCGCGAACGTCCTCAATCTGCCTGTGCCCAACTCGGGGAGGTAGGCGATGTTTGTCTCGGTACTCCTGAACAATCCACTCGGGCAACGCTTCACCTACCTGGTCCCCCCGGACTGCAACGCCCAGGTGGGTATGCGTGCTGTCGTGCCGTTCGGCAACCGTGAGGTAACTGCATACATTGTCGAGGTATTGGAGACGATCGAAGCTACCGCCTACGCCATCAAACCCATCAAGCGGGTGATCGATAAGGAACCGTTGTATGGTGAGCGTGAAATAGAACTGGCCAAATGGATGGCCCGGTTCTATCTCTGCAGCGAGGGTGAAGCGCTCGGCAGCATGATCCCAAGCGGGAGACGCGATGTCGAACCCGCCTTGCTTCCCATGGATGAGGATAGCGTGGCTATCGGGGACCATATGCTCTCGGACGAGCAACAGTCCACCCTTGACGCTATCCTCGCCAGTTCCCAACCGATGCACTATCTCTATGGGGTGACCGGCAGTGGCAAGAGCGAGGTATTCCTTCGCATCGCCGAGAACGTGATTGCACAGGGTAGGCAAGTGATCTACCTGGTACCTGAGATCACGTTGACCCACCAGTTGGCCCGGCAGGTATCCAAGCGCTTCGCGGGTCGGGTCGCCATTCTCCATTCCGGCATGACACCTTCGCAACGGTTGTCCGCATGGCGAAAGATCAAGCGCGGGGAAGTACAGCTGGCTATCGGAGCCCGGAGTGCCGTATTCGCGCCTTTCGAACAATTGGGGTTGATAATCATCGATGAGGAACATGAGAATTCCTACAAATCGGGAAACAATCCACGATACCATGCCCGGCAAATTGCCCAGAAGAAGGCGTTGGAAGCCGGGGCGGTCATGATCATGGGGAGCGCAACTCCATCTTTGGAAGCGCATCTGATGATGGAGGAGAAGAAGGTTGTCCGCCATGTCCTCTCCCGCCGGGTCGCCGGGGGTGTTCCGCCCCAAGTGACGGTGGTGAACATGTTGGCCGAGCAACGTATGCTCTCCAAGAAGCTGATGGGAGAAATGAAAGCGACACTTGCCAAGGGTCGCCAGGTGATCCTGTTCCTCAACCGCAGGGGATTCTCCCACTACTTCCACTGCCGCAGTTGCGGGTATGACATGGTGTGTCCACACTGTTCTGTCGCGCTCACCTACCATAAGGACAAGCACAGGATGGTCTGCCACTACTGTGGATTCTCACGCAACCCCATATCGGTTTGTCCCGAATGTTCCTCCGTGGATGTCGGTTATGGTGGTTTCGGCACGGAGATGGTGGAAATGGAAGTCGGTCGGTTTTTCCCCCAGGCCCGTATCGCACGATTGGATACCGATTCGGCCAAGGACAAGCCGATGGTCGCCACAGTGCTCCACGAGTTTCGCGAGGGCAAAATCGATATCCTGCTGGGAACCCAGATGGTTGCCAAAGGGTTGAACTTCCCCCTGGTGGACCTGGTGGGGATCGTCTTGGCGGACAGCGCCCTGAATCTTCCCGACTTCAGGTCCCAGGAACGGACCTTTTCCCTTATCGTGCAAGTCAGCGGCAGGGCCGGACGCTACAACGATGCGGGAAAGGTCGTGGTGCAGACCTTCCATCCCGACAATACGGCGATACGGTTGGCGACCAACGGCAATATCGAGGAATTCTATCGCCAGGAATTGGCAGCGAGAAAGGAAACCGCCTTCCCCCCCTACACCCGTTTGGTGAACTTCACCATACGGGGACGAAGCAAGGAGAAGACCGAAGTGGAAATCGACCGGTTGCGACAGATGGTCGAATCCTTTCTCCACAGTCTCGCCGAATCAAACGTACCGCTGAAGCAGATTCCCGACATACTCGGCAGCGCCCCCTGCCCGTTGGAGAAGATAGCCGGCAATTGGAGGCATCACCTGGTCCTGAGGGGTTCCGAACCCTCCCGTGTCCTCCAGATCGCCACCGGCGTATACGAGCAGTACAAGGCTCCTTCCGGCATGTATCTGGAAATTGACTTGGATCCATTGCAGATGCTCTGAACATTGACGATTGTACCGTTTTGCGGCTATTATTGAACCATGTTGGATATCTATACACTAGGTGAAGAAGTATTGCGTGAGAAGACGGAAAAAATTACCGTTTTCGACAACGCGTTGGCAATATTCGTGGATGCCATGTTCGAGACCATGGCTGAAGCCGATGGCATTGGATTGGCAGCTCCGCAAGTAGGTGTGCTCAAGCGATTGTTCGTGGTCGACACCCATCGCCCCGGCGAGCGGATGGTGTTCATCAACCCCGAGATTATCGAGACCAGCCAGGAACAGGGGTTGTATGAAGAGGGGTGTTTGAGCATTCCCGGCATGTACTACGATATCGTCAGGCCATTGGAAATAACAATTCAGGCACAAGATCTCTCGGGCAAGGCGTTCGTCAAACATATCGGAGGGACGTTGGCTCGGGTCGTCCAGCATGAGAACGACCACCTCAACGGAATCCTGTTCATAGACAGGATGGACGAAGAGGCCCGGGAAAAACTGGTGGCATCGTACAACAGGCGAAACAAGAAACGAAAAAAATAGTGGAGATACTGCATGGAGTGTTCCGATTTGCGGATTCTGTTCGCAGGTAATCCGTCGATAGCCGTGCCTGCCCTTGAAGCCCTTTCAGAGGCTTTCACTGTGGTTGGGGTCCTTACAAATCCAGACAGACCTGTTGGACGGGGCCGCCATATGGAAGCACCTCCGGTCAAGGATACGGCAATCCGACTCGGCATTCCAGTACTCCAGTATGAACGGCTCTTGGGTGATGCCCGGACGCAGGTCGCCGCCCTGCAGCCGAATTTCCTGGTCTCGTTCGCTTGCGGCCACTATTTCGGTCCGAAGTTCCTCGCACTGTTTTCCCAGGGGACGGCGAACATCCACCCATCGCTCCTACCGAAATATCGTGGAAGCGCCCCGCTGCAATTCGCCCTACTCAACGGAGAATCGCACACGGGAATCAGCATCCAACGGATCGTCGCGAAAATAGACAGCGGCAATATCCTCGCGCAGGAGACCCTGTCTTTGGATGGTACCGAAACCACACAGAGCCTTGGTGACATCGTGGCGGTGCGTGCGGCCTCCCTCATAACCGATACGTTGGAGCGGTTGTGCGCGGGCCGATTGGTTGAGACCGTACAACGGGAAGAGGACGCCACGTTCTCATCTTTGCTGAACAAGTCGGATGGCCTCGTCGATTGGACCGATAGCGCACGATCCCTCCATTGCAAGGTACGGGCCTATGCTCCCTGGCCGAAAGCCTACACGACGTATCAGGGAATACAACTGATGCTTGCTTCGGTGCACGGACCTGTGGATACGGCGGGAGAAGAACCGCTTCCGCCCGGTACGGTGTGCGGTACCGTCGTCAAGCATGTGAAGGGAAAGGGCTTGGCGATAGCCTGCAAAGATGGCCTGCTCTATGTGGATCGGCTCCAATTGGCCCAGAAGAAGGAAATGGACAGCACCTCTTTCATAAACGGAAATCCCCGGATCATCGGATCCGTGTTGGGAACGTGAATATGACAAGAAGACGAGGGTATGTGAAAGCCATTCTGTTGTCGTTGGTGTTGCTCACCGCCCTCGTGTCTCCACTTTCGGCCTACGAATATCGTAGCCTTACCCTCGGCGACCGCCAGATCGCGATCACCACCTACGGCTTGAGCCCGGCGCAACGGAATCTCCGTCCGAAAGTCGCGCTCGTGCTCTCGGGGGGAGGGGCGAGGGGATTCGCCCATATTCCGATCATCGAAGCGGTGGAGCGCGCGGGTATTCCCATCGACATGGTCCTGGGGACCAGCATGGGTAGCCTCGTGGGAGGCCTCTACGCCGCCGGGTATTCACCGGGAGACATGAGAAGGCTCATCGCTGCATACGACATGGTCGAGCTGTTCGCACTTTCGGCCTTACCACCTATTCCGCTTGACCCGACACCGCTGCGACGCGATCGTGACAATCTCTTTATCATCGGGTTCGATCGTGGTGGACTCGGAACCGCTTCCGGGATATTGGGCGACCAGCGGATCCTGCAAATGCTCAACGATTCCCTGTCACGAGTCGCTGGAATCGTGGACTTCGACGATTTGGCAATTCCTTTCCGCTGTATCGGTACCGACCTGGTCACGGGAGAAAAGATAATCTTCTCTTCCGGGTCGTTGGTGACCGCGATCCGAGCCAGCATTTCGATACCATTGGTGTTTACCCCGTATCCTGTCGACGGGCGCATGGTGATCGATGGTGGACTGGTGGACAACATGCCGATCGACCTTGCCAAGGAGATGGGTGCCGATATCGTAATCGCAGTCGATGTGAATGCCGTCGATTACGACGTTACCGCAAAAGAGCTTGAATCGCTTACATCGATCCTTGCCCAGTTGGTCGTGATCCTCACCAAAAATACGGTCGTAGACCAGGTGGCCGGCGCAGACCTGTTGTTGACCCCATCGTTGTTGGACCATGGACTCCTCGATTTCGCCGAGGTCGACGAGATTCTCGTGGTTGGGGAAACCGAAGCGGCGTTGCACCTGGAGGATTTCTCCAGTATTGCCCGAACAATCGGAACCGCCCGGCCCCTGAATGTCCTGGATCCCAACCGGTACGGACCTTATTTCAGCTTGCCGGACGTGTTTGTCCGAACGGTATCGCACCGTTCGTTGCAAGGCGCGGAGTTTGAGTCCAAAGCCGGCTTCGATCTGTCATCGTTCAATCGGTTTGCGGGCTTCCCCTTGGATTCCATGCGCAAATCCCAACTCAACGCACAGTTCGACGAACTGCGCTTGTCGGGAAACTATGCGACGGTCTCATACGACTATACCGATGCGAGTCTGGGAAGGTCTGGCTCGGTCTGGGGGAATCTGGAGATACAGACACGCCAGTTCGCACCGAGGAGATCCTCTGTTTCCGCCGGAGTGTTCGGTACACTTTCCTTGGTTTTTGTACCAGAGACGACACCGTCCTTCGAGTTCAAACCCGACTTCTCGCTCAGTTATTCGTTGTACAAGGTTTTCGCCTCTCCAACCACGTGGTCGGTCCGGGTGTCGAACGACGATGCCTTGCATGTCTCGAACCTGTTCATGTATGGGTTTTCCGACAATTGGAAGATTGGCAATGAAATCAGCTACCACAGCGGCGGTATCCATCCGTTGAACCTTCGCTCCACCTTCATGGACGAACAGGTGCAGGACAGGATGCTCTCCACCGAAATCATATTGCGGCATCAACCGTCTCCCAGATTCCTTGTCCAGACTGTGGCTCTCTTCGACTACTTGTGGTTCGGTGATCCCTCGGTGGATCATGACGGGTTCCTTCCTTCGGTCCACTTGGAGACCGTATACACCACCATGCCGTTCGGATTCTTTCCCCACCGTGGCACGCGTGCGGATCTTTCCCTGGATGCGGAATACAAAGGGGAATTGGGATACAAGGTGGAAAGCCGACTCCAGAAGGTATTTCCGATGGGCGAAAGGAATGCTCTTTGGATCGATGTGCACGGTGGCGTTTCCCATATCCATGTGCCCCGGAAAGAGTCCTATTTCGATTTTGGTGGTTCACGCGGCATGCCGACCTATCCTTCGACCACTTTGGTCGACGACATGCTCATGGTTCGGGTGAAGCACCTGCATTGGTTCTTTGACAAGCCCGTCGGTCTCGTCCTCCAATCCATGCTCACTGTCGGTACGTATGGGGAAACAGTCACCGATCTGCTTACCGATAATCCCACGTTGACAAACCTTGCGGCCCCCTTTTCCACCCTTGGACCGCTCGAGGCGAGTGCTTCCTTCGCACTCGGGTTCTCATTCGAAACGCTGGACCTGTTGTTCGGATGTGCGATCGATGCCGATCTCAAGGTGTCTGTGTTCCTCGAGGTGCTCTGATGGTAGAACTGTGGCGTGACTACAAGACCTACCTTCACCAACGGTACGGGCAACGGGTATACCGGATTGGACTGGATGGTGGTTTCTCGTGTCCCAACCGGTCGGCCAATCGTGGAGGAGGTTGCATCTATTGTGACGCCAAGGGTTCTTCGGCTGTCTACCAGCGCAGGGATGAAAGCCGATACAACCGTAGCAGTGTCTTTGTGGAGAATATCGACCAGCTTGGCAAGCCGGAACCGCCACTGTCCCTTGAGGACCGCAAACATTCGTTGACCGACCAGATCAGGCATGGTTCCCATTTTCTCGACACGCGGTATCCCGATTCGGCGAAAAGCATCTACTTTCAGGCTTTTACCAGTACGTACGATGATCCCGAGGTGTTGAAGCAATTGTACGACCATGCCTTGCAGACCGGGGAATACCGGGAATTGATAGTCAGTACCCGCCCCGATTGCCTGGAAGACCCGATAGTCGGGTTGTTGGCCTCGTATAGGGATCGGGTGGATGCGGTATGGGTGGAACTTGGCCTCCAAAGCGGAAACGATGCGACCTTGCGCTGGATAGGGCGGGGACACACGGTTTCCGATTACCTGGACGCCTGTGTACGATTGCACGCCGCCGGGATCGAGATAAGTACGCACGTGATCCTGGGCTTTCCGCAGGAAGGGGATGCCGAGATACTCAATACCGCCAAGGTAATTGCACAAAGCCACCCCGAAGCGATAAAGATTCACAATTTGCATGTTGTCGCCGGCACGCGCCTCTATGACCGGTATATCGCCGGGAACCTGCCGGTTTCGGATATGGCCGAACATGTGCGCCAAACGATCCTGTTGCTCAGGCATATTCCCGCCGATATTGTGATCCAACGGTTCCTGAGCGACACGCCCTCGCACCGCTTGGCTGCTCCCCGGGATTTCGGCGACAAGAATACCTTCATCACGACCTTGCGCAACGAGATGGTTCGCTTGGGTGCAACACAGGGAGATGCATTGTGAAGACACCTGTGCTGAGGTTTTTCCATTGGTTCGGGCTCGGTTCCAGCCCGCTGGTTCTCCTCACTGTCACCGTATTGTCCCTGTCTCCCTCGAGTGGATCGGCTGGTCTGATCTCCTGGCTTCCCTTTGGCGACAAGGGTGCACATGCATTGGCGTATGCGGCTTTGGGTTTCTGTATGTTCTGTGCGGTTGCGGCAAGGGGCGAGACTTGGCATCCTGGTGCTGCCATCTGGACGAACCGTTGGAGAATCGGTGCAGTTGCGGTTTTGCTTATCGCAATCGGACTGACGATAGAACTTGTTCAACCCCGTTTCGGCAGAAGCATGGAAATGCTGGACCTTGTAGCGGACGGTATAGGAGGTCTGTTGGGGATAGCCGTCGGCATACTGGCATTGACGTTGGGGACATATTGGGAAGAAAGGAGAGGCGGATGATGGACCACCACCAGAAGGATGGATTGGCCGGTGCCGTACGCGAGGCCTTGTTGCATGCGGTGACACATCTGGAGCCATCACTCATGGCCCGGTTGGATTGGATGTATCGGGAAACGATGTCCGCAACAGAGGCGTTGGGGCCGGATGATGGAAAGAAGGATCGTTACGAGGCTTCGTTGGAGGTCCTTGCTATGATTCGGGAAAATCTTGCCATTGCCGATGCGACGGGATTGCCCATGTGCCAGGATACAGGCATGGTGGTCGCATTCGTCGAAATGGGACCCGACGTCCAGCTCTCCATGCAAGAGATCGGCGAGGCTTTGGACAGCGGCATCGCATTGGCGGTGCGCGATGGGTTCTTCCGCAATTCGGTTGTTCTTGATCCGGTGTTCGATCGGGAAAACACACGGACGAATCTCCCTGCGGTCGTGCATTGGTTCCCCAAGAATAGCGGGGGATTGACTATCCGGATGATGCTGAAAGGATTCGGAAGCGAGAATTGCTCCGCCTTGGCGATGCTGAATCCCACAGCCGGTGTCGAAACGGTACTATCGACCATCCTGGATATGGTGCGCAACGCTGGAGGCAAGCCGTGTCCGCCCATCGTCCTTGGAGTCGGATTGGGCGGAACTGCGGAACGGGCGCTGTTGCTTTCGAAGAAAGCGTTGTTGCGCGAAGTCGGTTCGGTACATCCGGACCCGCGGTATGCCAGGTTGGAACAACAATTGTTCGATTCCATCCAAGGTCTGCACATTGGACCGGGCGGGTTCGGTGGACCCTTGACTGCATTGGCCGTAGCTGTCGAATATGAACCGACCCACATCGCGGGTTTGCCTGTCGGTGTCTCGATCAGCTGTTGGGCCGACCGCACGGCCGTGGTCCAGTGGGGAGGTGCGCAATGAGACGGGAAATACGGTTGCCATTCGATCCTGGAACAATCTCGTCATTGGAAGCCTACGATCGCGTACTGTTGAGCGGAACAGTGTTGGTGGGACGCGACCAGGTCCACCAACGGTTGTCGCGACTGCTACAAGATGGCAAGGACCTTCCGGTTCCGTTGCAAGGCGAAACCATGTACTACATGGGACCCTCGGCAACCCCCGATTCCATGGTGATCGGGTCCTGCGGGCCCACCACTTCCGCACGAATGGACCGGTTCGTACCGGCTCTCATGGAAGCGGGCTTGGTCGCCACGATCGGCAAAGGTCCCAGAAGTCCCCAGGTTATCGAAGCCATCAGACGCCACGGAGGTTTGTACCTGATTGCGTTCGGTGGGTGTGGAGCCCTGTATGCGACCAAAGTGGTGTCACAACATATCCTCGCGTTCGGGGAGTTGGGGCCTGAAGCCCTGGTACGGCTGGAAATACGGGACTTTCCCGTTATTGTCGGTATCGATAGTCGTGGAAATTCGGTATTTGCTTGATTTTTTTGTAGACTACGGCAAATTTTGCGTTTACCATGCACAAATGGGGTTGGGGAATAAGGACGTTCAAGTGTGATGGTGTGGCAACAGAAATATATTCCCGGACTACTCGTTCTAACCCTACTCGTTAGTATGACCCTTGTCACAGGATGCGCGGAGAAATCGGACGGTACGGACACCGTTGCCAATCCAGCTCGCATCCAGGTTCCTGCGGATTCGACACATGAGGCAGGTCCGGGGTCGACGGAGACGGATACGACAGCAGTAGTGGATGCCGGTGCCGATTCATCAGCCTCGGTATCCAAAAACTCGATGATCGAATATCTCCCGCCGCCCGGAACCCTTGAGGAGCGTTTCAGTTATACCTACGGGTATCTGCTCATGGTGACGGCAATGCGGGACGTCCAAGGCATCGACCCGGTGTACTTCGCCCGTGGCGCATATGATTCGGGTGTCTCGAACGAACCGCTGATAGAACAATCGTCGATGAACTCCGTGTTGTATGAATATCAAGACAAGTTGATCAATGAGGCAGCGCGACGTCTGGAAGAGTTGGCCAAGAAGAATTTGGAGGATGCCGAGAGTTTCCTTGCGGTGAACGGAAAGCGGGAAGGCGTCATTACCACCTCCAGTGGACTCCAATACGAGATCCTCGAGGATGCCGAAGGTCCCATGCCGTCGGGAGACGATACCGTCAAGGTCAACTACCGGCTCACCTACTTGGATGGCCGTGAAGGCGATGCCTCCATACGGGGTATTCCCAGTGCGTTCGACCTCTCCTCCCTGATCCCGGGCTTTCGCGAAGGGCTCATGCTCATGTCCGTCGGTTCGCGATTCAGGTTCTATGTCCATCCGGATCTTGGCTATGGGGAGACAGGTTCGACAAAGATCGAACCGAACACCCTGCTGATATTCGATGTGGATCTGGTCGAGATCGAAGACCGGTAGAAGGTCTGCACCTGTAGGCTACGGGAAGTCCGCCTACCGGGTGCCCAGTATATCCAAGAGCTCTTTCAATCCTGTTATCTCATACGTGGGTCTGAGCGAGGGATCGGTGGGCATGCCGAACCGGTTTATCCAGCAGGTATCCAAGCCCGAGTCGATTCCTCCGCGGATGTCACTGGTCGGACTGTCTCCGATCACCAACGGCCGTTTGGCAGGAGCTCCGGTATCGCGTACCAGAGACAATGCCTTCTCGAAATAGCTCGGATGGGGCTTCTGGATGCCAATCTCCTCACTGATAACCACCGCGGTGAAGTAGTCTCGGGTACCGGTGGCGACAAGCCTGCCGCGTTGTACGTTCGATATGCCGTTCGTGATCAGGCTCATGGGGATATTGCGGTTTTTCAATTCATCCAAGACCGGTATCGCATCATCATAGAGATGGAAAGATCGGGAAAGCATGAGCGTGTATCTTTGTGCTGTCAGGCCTGGGTCGCCTTGCAGTCCATAGCGGCTGTAGAAGCGGCGGAACCGTTCCGTCTTCAGCCGGTCCATGGTAATGAGCCCTTGCTCGAACTCGAGCCAGACACCGTTGTTGATACGGCTATAGGTATCGATGGCTTCGTCGGATGGATCGATCCCCAACTCTTCCAAGACGTGCGAGAGGGCCCATTTTTCAGCGGCCTCGAAGTTGAAAAGCGTGCCGTCGGCATCGAACAACAAATGATCGTACATACAATTCCTTTACATACTTGCATAAAAAGGTGATACTGCAACTATACCGGGACGGATGGACAATGGCAACGGCCAAGTACTCTGTGGGAGGAATCGGATGAAACTGAAAGGTCGATGGATCGTACAATTGCTGATCGCAATTCTTGTGGTCATAGTGGGCATCTTCATACTTGCCCGGCAGGACCTTTTCATACAGGTCTTTATCATAGTCTTGGGAATCGTCGCCATCATAACGGGAATCGGTTCGCTGGCGACCATGAACAAATATTCGTTCGGACGGTTCAACCATGCGACGACACTGGTAAAGGGCGTGTTGGGAATCATTATCGGTGTTCTGGCTGTCATCATGCCCTTGGCGACCGGTGAGGCCATGTGGACGATCATCATCTATGTCCTGGCTGCCCAGATGGTGATATCCGCCATTGTCATGATCATCGATGCATTTGCCGTCCAGGCCGCCGGTTTCCCCGCGGCTCCATTGGTTACCGAGGGACTGGTTTCGCTCGTGTTCGCCGTACTGTTGTTCCTGTTTCCCCGGAGTGTGGCGGATTTGCTGGTCATAATCCTTGGCATTACGGTGATTGTGGTGGGACTCACCCTTGCCCTGGTGGCTTTCATGGCGCGCAAGAAACGTGTGGGTGTGACGGTCGAGGCGGCCGATGTCGAGATCGATGAAACTCCATGATGCTCTTGACACAAAAGATTGCCTTCGGTAGTGTGAATTCATGAAAAAGACATTGGCACTGCATCACCATCACCACATCTCGGAATCTTGATGGAATGCGTGTGCGTTGACAGAGTACTTGACGACTCCGCATTTCGCGGAGTTTTTTTTTATCCTGAGGAGGGCTTGCATGGAGACACGATTGAGGATCGCGGTACAGAAAAGTGGACGGTTGAGTGAGAAATCGTTGCAGATCATCCGGGACTGTGGTATCAGGTTCGGTTCGGATTCAAGGTTGCTCAAGGAAGAGGCTGAAAATTTCCCCATCGAATTCCTCTACCTGCGGGACGACGATATTCCACGGTATGTGCACGATGGTGTCGCCGATATCGGCATTGTCGGTCGCAATGAACATGATGAGCAGAACTTGCCGTTGGATGTATTGCGTGACCTCGGCTTTTCCAAGTGCCGTCTCTCCATTGCGGTTCCACAGGGGTTTGCCTACGATGGTCTGAAATCGCTCGATGGCAAGCGCATCGCAACCAGTTATCCCGGTATCCTGGGACGCAAGCTTGAGGAAGCGGGTGTGGATGCCAGGATCTACGAGATCTCAGGTTCGGTAGAGATAACCCCCTCGATTGGAGTTGCCGACGCCATTTGCGATTTGGTGAGCACCGGAGCCACCCTGGTGAGCAACGGGTTGCAGGAAGTTGAAGTGATTTACCGTTCTACGGCAGTCATGCTCGTGCATCCCGGATTGGCCGAGGCCAAGCGTGTCATCCTGGACCGCCTGTTGCTGCGGATCGATGCCGTTATGCGTGCCGACGATTACAAGTACATCATGTTCAACCTCCCCAAGGAACATTTGGACCAGGCGGCGGCGATTATTGGCGGTATGAAAAGTCCTACGGTCACGCCGTTGCTGGACAGCGGGTGGTGTGCCGTCCAGACGGTTGTCAGGGAAGAACGGTTCTGGGATGTCCTGGAGCAGTTGAAGAATCTGGGGGCACAAGGAATTCTGGTTACGGCTATCGAAAAGATGGCCGACTGAAGGGAGGATAGCCCGATGGGACTGATGGAGCGGATTATCGATCCAAAACCCGAGGAAATCGCAAGGCTGCTGGCCCGACCGGCGTTGGAGGCGGAATCTGTCGCCTCGGTCGTTGCCGAGATCATCGAAGACGTACGCCTTCATGGCGACTCTGCCCTGCTGGCCTACGCCGAGCGGTTCGACCACGCCCGATTGGAATCGCTGTCGATTTCCCGATCGGTCATGGAGGCTGCCAAAGCGAGCCTGGATGTAAAGCTGCGCACAGCCATCGATCATGCGAAGAGAAATATCGAACGGTTCCATACAACGCAAAAGCCGAGGGATGAGCAGGTGGAGACCGAACCGGGAGTCTATTGCTGGCGCAAAAGCATCCCATTGGAAACTGTCGGCATCTATGTGCCGGGCGGAAGTGCTCCGTTGTTCTCGACGGTCCTTATGTTGGGTATTCCGGCACAGTTGGCCGGGTGCAAGCACGTGGTTCTGGCCACACCTCCCAGGCCCGACGGAACGATCCACCCCGCGATATTGTATGCCGCATCCATAAGTGGTGTAACGAAAATCGTAGCCGCGGGGGGAGCACAGGCTATCGCCGCACTTGCCTACGGTACCCAAACCGTTCCCGCAGTGGATAAGATATTCGGTCCCGGAAACCGTTTCGTCACCGAAGCCAAACAACAGGTTGCCGCTCGCCGATGTGCCATAGACCTTCCGGCGGGTCCGTCCGAAGTCATGGTGGTGATCGATGCTTCCAGCAATGCTCGGTTCGCGGCGGCGGATCTGCTCAGCCAGGCTGAACATGGTCCCGATAGCCAAGTGATTCTCGTCGTCAGCGCCGACGACGTCCAGGCCGGCCACCATCTGGCCGATGCCGTAGAGAGGGAACTCGAAGCACAATTGGCATATCTGCCACGCAAGGAATTGGCGCTCCAGTCACTGCAGCACGCCAAGGCTGTACTTGTCACTGATATCGGGTTGTTGCCACGTGTGATCAATACCTATGGTCCGGAACACCTCATCGTCAATACTGTCGACTTTGCGCTGGTCGAGAACCAGGTGAGAAACGCCGGGTCCGTTTTTCTCGGCGAATGGACATGCGAGTCGGCAGGGGATTATGCCTCGGGAACAAACCATACGTTGCCTACCGCAGGGTGGGCCCGTTCATACAGTGGGGTTTCCTTGGACAGTTTCTATAAGAAGATAACATTCCAGCGAATTACCAGGCACGGGTTGCAATCCCTGGGCCCGGTGATCGAGACCATGGCAACCGCCGAATCGTTGGATGCCCATGCCCAAGCTGTACGTGTACGATTGTCAAGCATCGAAGAGGAGCAAAAATGAGCGGATTCACTATCAAGGAACTCATGCGGCCGAACATTGTATCGTTGGTTCCCTATTCATCTGCCCGCAATGAATATACCGGGACAGCAAAAGTGTTCTTGGATGCCAACGAGAATTGGCGTGACTTTGTCGGGGATGTGGGGAGAAACCGGTATCCCGATCCTCAACATAGGGATTTGAAACGTGCGATTTCCACTGTCATGGGATTGCCGGAGAAGAGCCTGGTGATAGGAAACGGTAGCGATGAAATGATCGATGTACTGTTTAGGATCTTCTGTGTCCCCCACAAGGACAAGGTACTGTTGATGTCGCCTACGTATGGGGCTTATGAGGTGTTCGCCGATATCAACGACATAGGGGTCTCCCATTGTCCTCTGCAGACCGATTTTTCCCTCAACCTGCGGCATTTGGATACCGTTTGCCACCTGGTGAACAACGGGACTCCGGAAACCGGCATGCATAAGATGCTCTTCATCTGCTCTCCCAACAATCCGTCCGGCAACAGTTTTCCTTTGGAACAGATTGCGAAGATTGCCCTACGCTTCAAGGGAATCACCGTAGTCGATGAAGCCTATATCGAATTCTCAGGCAAGGAATCGGCGATTACCCTCATGCGGGATTGTCCCCGCCTGGTGGTTCTCCGGACCCTCTCCAAAAGCTGGGGATTGGCGAATGCACGGGTGGGAATCGCGGTTGCTCCGCCGGAGATTGTCGAGGCCATGCACAAGGTCAAATATCCCTACAATCTCAGCGGCATCGCACAAGAGCTCGCGATCGCGGCTTTGGAGCACGCACAGGAAGTGTACCGGAATATCGATGGGACCATACAGGAACGGGAGCGTGTCGCCCGGCAGCTGCAGAAGTTTTCCTTTGTGCAAATGGTCTTCCCCAGCGATGCGAATTTCCTGTTGGTCCGGGTACTCGATCCGGATGGACTGTGCTCCTCCTTGCGGGAGCGGGGAATCATAATCAGAAACCGTTCTACTGTACGCGGTTGTTTCGGGTGTGTACGGATCACCATAGGCAACAGAAGTGAAAACGATTCGCTGCTCACGGCGATGGAAGAATTGGAGGGCTGACCATGGAGCAATCGATGAAGAGTCGGGTGATGATACTGGCAGTCGCGTTGGATGGACCGGTTGTCGTAACGGATTCGCTGACCACATTTGCCGACATTGTTTGGACACCGGGTGTATTCAGGGGCCTAAGGCACCTTGCGGAGGAAGGCATATTTCAGCTCGCCATACTATTGCAACGGGAGAAAGAGGCCTTCTATGCGAAGGAAGTTCTGCAACGGATCCTCGACACCCTCGACAACGAAGGTATTCCCGTGGAGCAGGTCGTATACGATGACCAGCTCCCCTTGATCGGGTCCCCCGGTCCAAGTCCGGATGCCGAACATTCCTGGATCATCGCTGTGGACCCCCAAACGGTTGCAACCAAAGCCGGGATGCATCCCCTGCCATTCACCGGATGGCCCGATATGGTGGCAAAGCTTTCCGGTTCAATCGGGAGACCGCCGCGCACGGCCCGATTCGAACGCACGACCAAGGAAACATCCATACGTCTGGAACTGGATCTCGACGGCACCGGAAAAGGATCCATTGCCACCGGGTTGCCGTTTTTCGACCATATGTTGCACCAGGTCGCCCGCCATGGCCGCCTTGATCTCACACTGCAGTGCAATGGGGACCTGGAAGTCGACGAACACCATACGGTGGAGGATGTGGCGATTGTGCTCGGACAAGCGGTTGCCCAGGCCTTGGGAGATAAGCGGGGAATCGGCAGATACGGATTCGAACTGTTGCCTATGGACGAATGCTTGGCACACGTTGCCCTCGACTTCTCGGGTAGGGCCTGGTTCGCATGGGATGTGGAATTTACGCGTGAAATGGTGGGAACGTTCCCCACGGAATTGTTCTCCCATTTCTTCAAGTCGTTCAGCGATGAGGCCAAGTGCAATCTCCATATGCAGGTGAGCAGCGGAAATGCGCACCACCAGGCCGAAGCACTCTTCAAAGCCTTCGGACGGGCACTGCGACATGCGGTTTTCCGCTACCCTGGGAACGACGACCTGCCATCGACCAAAGGAGTGTTGTGATGTCCTCCATCGTTATCGTGAAATACAATGCCGGCAATATCCGTTCGGTGCTATGTGCCCTCAACAGGTTGGGTCGCGATGCCACGGTCAGCGATGATCCGAAGGTCTTGCGCAATGCCTCCCGCGTGATTTTTCCCGGCGTGGGCGAGGCGTCGTCGGCCATGCGGTACTTGCGTCAGGTGCATCTCGACGAAGTATTGCTGTCCTTGCAACAACCCTTTCTTGGTATCTGCCTGGGCATGCAGCTCATGTGCAGCCGCAGCGAGGAGAACGATACCGATTGCCTGGGCATATTTGAAAGTCAGGTTGTGCGGTTCGCCGAGGAGCCGGGACTGAAGATTCCGCATATGGGGTGGAATACCCTCGGTCTCGGTGACGATCCGCTCTTTGCGGGAATAACCGATCCGGCATGGTGCTACTTCGTCCATTCATACTATGTTCCCGCATCGAAAGAGACAATCGCCACGTGCACCTATGGCCAGAACACCTTCAGCGCGGCCCTTGGGGCAGGAAACTATCGCGGAGTGCAGTTCCATCCGGAGAAAAGCGGACCGTTGGGCGAACGGATATTGAAGAACTTCCTGGAAATATCGGAGGACCGGTTATGGTAGCGATACCCGCAATGGATATTATCGACGGATCGTGTGTCCGCTTGCGGATGGGCGACTATGCCAGCAAGCAGGTGTATGGTGCCGATCCCACCGAATTGGCCAAGATGTTTGCGGATACCGGTCTGTCGCGTCTGCATCTCGTCGACCTTGACGGAGCAAAAGCCGGGCGGGTCCGGAACCTGAAGGTCCTTGAACGGATAGCCGAGGAAACCGACCTGGTGATCGATGTCGGGGGAGGACTGCAGTCCCGTCAGGATTTCGATGCGGTATTTTCGGCTGGTGCGGCTATGGCGACCGTTGGATCCTTGGCTGCACGCGACAGGGAACTGACGCTCTCCTTGCTCCAGACGTTTGGTCCGGATCGGCTGGTGTTGGGTGCTGATTGCCGGGAGGGAAAGATCGCGGTCTCCGGCTGGGAGACTACGACGGATCTGGCGGTATATGACTTCGTCGCCACCTATCTGGCGGCAGGGTTCCGTACGGTGGTCAGTACCGATATCTCCCGGGACGGGATGATGAACGGCCCCTCGGTGGAGCTGTACGAAGCATTGATGGACGATATGGCAAAACGGGAACTTTCCATGGAACTGGTCGCAAGTGGAGGGATCCGCTCCTTGGCCGATCTGGATATCTTGGCGAAGAAGGGACTTTCCGGAGCAATCATTGGGAAGGCGATATACGAAGGGGCGATCGAACCGAAGGCTCTTGCCGCATGGCAAGCTTCCCGGGGGGTGTGAAGTGCTGGCTAAACGAATAATTCCCTGTCTCGATGTCAGGGATGGCAGGACGGTCAAGGGTGTCAACTTTGTGAATTTGCGCGATGCTGGTGATGCCGTCGAGCTTGCCGCGTTGTATGCGCGCCAGGGAGCCGACGAGTTGACCTTTCTCGATATCACCGCGACGGTCGAGAATAGGGGTACCTTCACATCGTTGGTGCGACGTATTGCCGATGTCATCGATATTCCCTTCACCGTCGGTGGTGGAATACGGAGTGTGGCCGATGTCGGAGCCCTGTTGGATGCGGGTGCGGACAAGATCTCCATCAACAGTATGGCCGTAAAGGATCCCAGGATCATCGATACGCTGGCCAAGGAATTCGGTAGCCAATGTGTGGTCTGTGCGATCGATGTCCGATCCAATCACACGTTCGATGCCGATGGAATGCTCGGGTGGGAAGTCTATGTGGCCGGAGGTAGGACACCAACAGGTCTGGAGGCCCTTTCCTGGGCGGTGGAAGCCGAGGACCGTGGGGCGGGGGAGATCCTGCTTACGTCCATGGACCATGATGGCACGAAAGCGGGTTTTGCGGTCGAACTGACCCGTCGCTTCAGCGATCGTGTCCGTATTCCGATAATCGCCTCGGGTGGGGCCGGAGCGATGGAACATTTTACCGAAATCTTCACCTCCGGCGGTGCGGATGCCGCGCTGGCTGCCTCGATTTTCCATTTTCACGAGATAGACATTCCCGAACTGAAGATTTTTCTGGAAAAACATGGTATACCTATACGCCTGAACCGTTAGGTTGGAGGGAGTTTTGATGCAGGTAGATTTTAATAAAGGTAATGGACTGGTACCGGCAATCGTACAAGATGCGGTGACACGTCGTGTCCTCATGCTTGGGTATATGAATGAGGAGGCTTTGACCATTACACAAGAACGTGGCCTGGTGACTTTTTATTCGCGTACCCGACAAAAATTGTGGACGAAAGGGGAAACGAGTGGGAATTATCTTACGGTCCGTGAAATTGTCGCCGATTGCGACAACGATACCCTGCTTATAAAGGCGATTCCAGCCGGTCCGGTCTGCCATACCGGTAGCGATACCTGTTTCGATGAAGCGAACGATCCCGAGCTCATGACGTCAAGTGAATTCCTGCTCTACCTGGAGGAAGTCATCCACGACCGACGGGAGCATCCGATCGAAGGTTCATATACCAACCATTTGTTCTCCCGAGGTATCAACAAGATTGCCCAGAAGGTCGGAGAGGAAGCTGTCGAGCTCGTCATAGAGGCGAAGGACGACAACAAGCCCCTTTTCCTTGGCGAAGCCGCGGATCTCATGTACCACATGCTGGTGCTCCTTGCGCAGAAGAACATCAGGCTGGACGAGGTCATCGAGGTTCTCAAAGGGCGCCACTCCCGCTAGGTCGCCCCATGGGAAAACCTGAAAGGAGCGCCCATACCAAGACCGGAGTGAGGATCTCCCTCATCTCCATAGTTACCAGCATACTGCTGTCCCTTCTAAAACTGACCACCGGAATAATCGGCAAATCCTCGGCACTGGTCTCGGATGGGGTGAATTCCATCAGCGATGTCGTCAGCTATACGGTTGTCATGGGCGGAGTCGCCGCTTCCGATAGGGAAGCCGACAGCAACCACCAGTACGGACATGAGAAGTTGGAGAGTATCGTCTCGGTCTTCCTGGCCTTGGTGATTTTCGGTACTGGAGTCGGTATCGGCTTGTCGGGCATACGGAATATCGGCCGTGTGGATACCTTGGCTATTCCCACCCTGTTGCCACTTCTTGGCGCAGGTTTTTCGATAATCACCAAGCTGCTGTTGTGGCAGATGACTACACGGGCCGCGAAAAAGACGAGCCTGAATTCCTTACGCGCTCTGGCCACCGACCATTTGTCGGATGTCCTTTCCTCCACAGGAGCTTTGGTTGGTGTAGTCGGTGCACGATTGGGATATCCGGTACTCGATCCTATCGCATCGGTCATAATCGCCCTGCTGATTGTGAAATCGGCTGTCGAGGTATTCAGGTCGGCTATTTCCGTACTTATGGATTCGTCGGTGGACAAGAATACGAAGGCCCAGCTGGAAAAGGCGATCCTTTCGAATCCCCAGGTGCAACGGATCGATCTATTGCGGACCCGGACGGTAGGAGCAGGGTTTTGGGTGGAAGTGGAAATCTGTTGTTGCCGGCATCTGAGGCTGCATGAAGCCCACGATGTCGCTGAAGAGATCCATGATCGGATCGAGGGCAAGTTTCCCAAAGTCCGTCACGTCATGGTCCACACGAATCCCTGTAGCGGCGATGCCGAGTTCTGCAGCCGGTGCAACGCCAAGGATTTGGTCGAATAGATCGGGCTCTGGCGCTGCCAATCGGCACCAAGACAACGTATCTATGGCGTATCCTTGAAAAAGCCGATTCCACCTTTTCCATTTCTTTTTACTTCATACATCGCCGAATCTGCATTCCGCACCAATGTCTCGCCATCATTGCCGGTATCGGGGTAAACGGCGATGCCGATGGATGAATTGACAGCACACTCGATAGTCCCCATGGATATGGTTTCCTGTAACATCGTATGGATTTTCCCTGTAAGCTTTTTTGCAATTTCCATATCTTCGATATCGCGGAAGATAATCGCAAACTCATCTCCACCAAGGCGTGCAACGATATCGGTCTTGCGGATACACTTCAACAGCCGGTCTCCTACCGCAACGAGCACTCCATCGCCAACTTCATGGCCATAATTGTCGTTGATGTCCTTGAATCCATCCAAATCGATATACAGAAGCGCGAACTTCCCGGCATCCCTTTTACTCTCTGCTACCACCTGCTCCAACCGTTCGAAAAAGAATCTCCTGTTGGGTAATCCAGTCAAGGTGTCGTAGTTTGCATATTTTTCCAGTTTGATTGCAGCTTGGTGAAGAAGTCCCGATTCGTTCTGGATCTTCAAGTTTTCCGTTTCCAATGCGTACATGGCCATAATCTTCTTCAGGGAATAGAAGACAGTTCCGTATGCGGCCAGGGAAAGTGTGACCAGTAGGTATAGCGGCCATCTGAACACGGTCAATGACTTCTGGATGTCATCCGTGGCGTAAAAATAATAGGACAGGTTGAGGAAGATACAAACAACCAGGACCGAGAAGATCGGCCAGTTGTTGACCACCGATTCGTAGGACAGCCGCAAGTACTTTTTAAAAAGGAAGATCACTGCGATGTAAAGCACCAAACGAAGGAAGGTGTTGGCATATGGGGGCATTGGCAATGATCTGCTCCAATCGAAGCTGAGAAAGATAATCATCATCATGATATTGAGGGTAGTGAGAAACGTGAAGCTCCATTGCATGAAACTGAGCCGTGTCATTGGTTTGAGGGCAAGGCCGACAACAAGAAACATGATTATGTCGAACTTGGAAAGCGCGGTAAGGTCTCCATGCACATAGAACCAGATGGTGCTGGCCATATTGATGGCAAATACCGAGGTGGCGACAACGATGGTACCGTTGCGGCCGAATTTCGACCTGGTCAGGGTGAACAGGAGAATTACATTCATGACAGAGGAAACACTACCGCGTAGGAGATTGATGATGAGGTCATTCATCGGGGACTCTCCTTCGTTATCGGATAGTTCATGGTATTTGCTGCAACATTTGGGTTGTCTAGACAGGGGGCGTCATCATGGAAATGTGTTTCCGGCATTACCTATCCTTGAAGAACCAGTATCAGAAATCTTCATTGCTATGGGAATTGTATAGAAGACCACATGACACTGCAAGCAAAAGGTGCCCGATACGCTTTGAACTTATTGCATTTCGAGGCTCAGTTGCCAGAGTTTCTGAGCCATCATGGTATCCAGCGCATGGGGTGCGGGGATTTCCTCGGTGGTGAAATTGAAGAATTTTCCGGTGATTCCTTCGATGTCGTCCGAAACTCCAAGGTAATAGAGGGCTTGGGCAGATAGTACAGGGGATCTGGCGGAGGGGTTTATCAGCAGATGCTTGAAGAACCTGTAGATCCTTCCATTGTTCTCTCCCATGTTTGTCCGCACATCGCCTGGATGCATGGCATTGATAGTTACTCCGCTATCTTGGAAATATCGGGAAAATTGGAACATCGAGAGCAATTGTGCGGTTTTTGCCGAGCCGTATCCCTTCAGGCCGGTATAGTGGTGTCGTTCCCAGCGCAGATCATCGATTCTCAGTCCGGCGATCGCGAAGCGGTGGCCCTCGGAGTTGACATAGATGATCCGACCATGGCCCTGCTGTCTCAGCTTCTCCTTCAGGCGGTAGTTTATGATGAATGATGCGAGATAGTTGACTTGAAAGACTTCCTCGATATCGTCGGCGGTAAATCGAAGCTTGGTATTGTAGACACCGGCGTTATGGATGAGTACCGCTATGTCACAATCTACATCGGCAAGCATATCGGCGGCCGCATGTACCTGCCCGAGCTGTGAAAAGTCGGCAATGAAACAGGTGCAGGGAACATTGAAGTCACGCTCGATCTCCTGTTTGAGGAGTTCTGACTTTTCCTTGTTTCGGTTGATCACCAGCAGTTTGGCTCCATGTGATGCATAGAGTCGGGCTGTCTCGTAGCCGATTCCGGACGTGGCTCCAGTGATAACGACCAGCTTTCCATGAAAGTCCTGCTGTTCTTCCTTGGGTGCAGCCTTGTTATTCTTGAGCATGGCTCCGATATTCGACCATTTGTATTCTTTCAGGTATGGGTTCATGATTGCTCTCTTCTTATCCGAATTTCTTATGCATGAATTTCCGATAGGCTTTGCCGAATCGGGGAATGTTGTCGAATATATCGCCCCACAGGTCATAGTAATCGCGTTGTTCGATTATTTTTCCGCGCTCGTTCAACGTTACCCTGCTTGAGCCGTACACGGATGAGTTCGGATATTTCTTGAAGCTCAGACTCATTTCCCATTCAAGGAATATGATATTTCCGTTCTGGGCGATGTTCTTTATATCCATTTTCAGGTTGTTGGAACGGGCAATCAGTCGCTCGGTCATGGCTTTGAATTCGCTTATTCCGTATATCTTCTGGACACTGTCCCAGAAATATATGCCATCGTCATAGTAGGGCAGGATGTGGGACCAGTCGGGCTTGCCTTCGGTATTATAGATGTTTGTCCAGAGATCTCTCAATTGTTCTTTGCTTTGTATGTACTGTTCCATGCTGTGCTACCTTGTTCCTTTCATCAGTTGTATCATAGTTTTTTGGATTCCGGTCATAAAAAATGGCATTGCCATCGATTTGCACTTTTTTCTTGTGCCTGTAGTGCTGCACCAAGTAACATGGTGTGTAGAGGAATGGTTCAACAGCGTTGTACAGGGAAAGGAGGTCATCTTGGATGCGATATCGATTGCTTTGATGCTATTCGGCGTCTTGGAATTGTCAAACGTTCTTGTGCTCTACTTGGCTCCAGGATCCAAAAGAGGAAATAGTGTTGGATTTTTCGATGCCTATGAGAAGTCGAAATCCGACCCGGAAATCCATGCTCTTGTCACATATCTTGTCAATTGGGTAGCCGGAACCAAGCTGATTTTTATCGTTCTTCTCATCGGTATCATCATCACCGGGAATGCCGCGACAAAGGTTTTCAGCATTATCGCTTTGATCTTCTCGATCTTGACGTTTTTCTCCCGATTGTATCCAGGAATCAGAAGTATGGATCAGGCTGGGCAGATAACCCCACATGGCTACTCCCGTACGCTTGGCATCATGATTGTGTGTTTTGTGGTATTTTTCTTTATTGCCCTGGTGGTATATCTGGTCGCCTCATGATCCATGGGTATCGGGAGACTTCGTGTCCAGAACCACGATCGCACTGATGGTCGCCACACCTAGCACAGCGAACATGACTACCAAGCTCCACTGTCCAAGCTGGGCAAAATATCCTGGGCTCACGATAACCGAATAGAGGAGCATGCCACAGGCCACATGGTACCAAATCCGTATGCGTTTCCACGATCGCAAGACACCGACTCCACTCAGGATCAATAGGATTGCCGTTATGCCTTCCGAGGCAAGGTGGAAAGCTATCCTCAACGGTTCGCTTTGCAACTCGGGTACTTGCCCCATGGAAATGAAGAATACCCATTGTCCGATCATGACAATTCCGACAGTAATCGCATACCATCCGCAAAATTTCATCTGGAACCCCCTCGCATCCATATACACGTTTCGTTTTTCAAGACAGTGCCGATTGCTTTTTTCGACCCTTCATATACGAAGGGAGGACATGGGAATAACGCTGGTTTTTCTTCAACACGATCTCTTCACACAGGTATTTCAGAAAAAGGGGATGGCCGAATCCCTTGTGCACCAGTATGTCCTTGAAATTCTTGTCCGCCATAAGCTTGCCCAGGATTCGGGCGGATCGACAAATCTCAGTCAGTTCCTTCAATTCCTTTCGATACGTTTTATCCGTAAGCCCCGCTCCCAACTTGCTTCCGATAATCCGTCCCACCAGTAATGCAGGGTAGATACCTTCGCCCAAGACCCTATCGACAAGACCTGTCGCATCACCGGCAAGAAATATATTTCCGGAGGCCAGTATGTTGGCAGGCGTTCCATTTGGAATGATCGCACCCTCCAGATGTGGCTCATCAATGTGCAGCCGAGCGAAGAGTTGCTTCGCCGCATCCAGTACCATGCCGTCCTTTTTCGTGCCTCCGACACCTACGGAGGCGTACCGGTCGGTATAAGCGAAACACCATCCGTATCCCTCGTCAATAAGATCCATATACAGATGGAAACCTTGCGGAAGTGAGGAGGGAATTGGCAAAGAATAATTCTTGCCGACACAGAAACCATCAGAGCGTTGGATGTCTCTATTTATATATTTCCTCACCATGCTATTCGCGCCGTCGGCACCGATGAGAATGTTGAAACGAAGCGTGTCGCCATTGTCGAGGAGGAGGGTATTGTCATCGGCAATACAGGTTGCTCGGGTTCCCTCGATCAACTCTCCTCCCATTTCCAGGTATTTCTTACACAACATATGGTCAAAGTCAAACCGGCTCACCATATAGGCGTCCTGGGTGAGTTTTAGTTTCAGTTCGCTTCCGTGATGATGGATGAATATGTCTGAAGATGGGTAGAAGATTGAGTTGTCGGTGCAATCAAAACCCAATGCCACAATCTCCCGAATGGCAGGATACGTGAGAAACCCTCCACACAGTTTTTTCCGTGGGAAAACCGCTTTCTCGATGACCAGTACACTGAGATTCCTCTTGCGTAAGTGAATTCCGGCAGTTAGTCCCGCTATACCTGCGCCAACAATGACAATGTCGAATTCTTGAATTTTCATCATCTTGTTCTCTGTGCTGTTGCAAAGATCGGCTGGTTATCCCATACGCCTTGTGCGAACTATATCACGGATGGAACCTTGTGGAAATTTTCTTTTTTCCAAGCACCTGCGAAACTGGTCGCCGATGGTTTGGGATTGCGTGCCTGCATACGGATATAGGAACGACTAAATCTGGTTATTCTGGATGGATCCACAACATCCTGTTGTCACAGGATACAGAAAACAGGCGAATTACAACAAAATGCTTAGGTGTTCACACGCGTTCTCATACACTCGTTCGATGGTGCCAAACTTCTACAAGCCGTATCTTATCCATTGTAAAGCGTGAGGAGGATACTGGTATGACAAGAAGAAAATATAAGAACTTCGTATGTGGATCTGTCTTGGTGTTCATGTTGCTGATGACGTCGTGTTTTTCCGGACCCCGTGCAGTTCGGGTGGAACTTCCAAAGATTCGGCAGGTGCATGCCACGCAAGCTTTCGTACATGCATCGGTGGTTCCCATGACAGAGCCCGATACAGTTATCGACGATGCGATCGTGATTGTCGAAGGCCAAACAATTGTGTATGTGGGTACAGATTATGGGAGGATTCCTTTGACTGCAAACATTATCGACTGTTCGGGTAAATGGATAGTCCCCGGTTTGGCCGATGCCCACGTCCATCTTCTTTTCAACGCCCTTGACCCCTTGTTGTTTCTTGCGAATGGGGTAACCTCGGTTCGCAACATGGCTTCCTTGACAGACTCCGGGTGTGATGATGCCAGGTTCGCCTTCAGCGACCACCTGGAATTCCGTGATTCGATCCGCAGGGGGGAAGTACTTTCGCCTTGGGTCTACCAAGCAAGCCCCATCCATGAGGCACGTACGGGCAAATATTTTGATAGGGCACTCTATGTAAACACAAATTCAGCTCAAGCAGGAAAAGAAATGGTCCAAGAAGCCTACGAAAAAGGATTCGATTATTTCAAGATATACAACAAGCTTCCATCGTCGGCATTTTCCATTATCGTACGGGAAGCAGAGGAGTTGGGGTTGCCGGTTGTGGGACATGTTCCGCACGAGGTGTCTTTGGAATCGGTGCTCGATAGCTCTTCAATGCATTCCATCGAGCATCTCACCGGATATATCAATCCCTTTGGCAAGATGAAATTCAGTCCCTCCAGGCTCGATGAAATCGCCTATCGTACTGCAGAGGCAGGGATCTGGAACGTCCCGACTTTGGAAGTATGGAAACATATTGTCGCCCCCGAACACATCGATGCTATCGATACCGATCCGTGGACTCGCTACATATCCACGCCCAATCGAAAAATCTGGTCAGGTTCGATCAAATCGTTTTCCAATCTGATCAAGAAGCAAGTGGAAGGCTACGCAATGTTACCTTCCGACCACATGGAGGATTTCGAATTGATCGTGGAGGCTCTGATTGAAGCAAAAGCTCCAATCGCAGCTGGGACGGACAGTGGAACCCTGAACGTGGTTGCGGGAACTTCTTTGCATAGGGAATTGGAGGCGTTGGTGGAGCTGGGAATGACTCCGTGGGAGGCGCTTGCCGCATCAACAGTACATGCCGCAGAATGTTTGCGCAGAGCCGATGAATTCGGTTCTATCCAAGCTGGACTGCGGGCCGACCTGTTGGTCCTTTCCGGCAATCCCCTCGAAGATATCACACAACTGCGCGACATCAATCTTGTTGTTGTACAAGGGGTGCCATATGCCCAGTCGGAATTAACGGACATGCTCGACCAATTGGCTTCAGCCAACTATCGTTGACCTGTCATATTTGAACATACGTCTGGGTATGATTGCCGAACGAGTACAGGCAACATAAGGTGTCCGATGGAACCTTCCATTTGGAACCTTGGCTTGATATACTCCACTTCATGACGATTGCCAGACTATCACAGGTTTCCCATGCCGATATACATGCCGCTTTCACGCGTGCCTTCAGCGATTATCACATTCCGGTGAAGGAGACGTTGCAGGAGATGGCAGTGGCGAACATGCAGAGGGATATTGATTACGATGCCTCGTTCGGATCCTTTGCGGACGATGGTGAACTCGTTGGGTTCATCCTATGCGGGGTCAGGAACAAGGACGGGAACATGAGGTATTACGACGGTGGAACCGCGATAATTCCCGAATGGCGCGGACGGGGAGTCGGTGGACTTCTCTTGGACACGGTATTGTCCGATGCAAATGCCCGAGGAGCGCACGAATTCGTCCTTGAGGTCATACAAGATAATCTGAAGGCACGGAAACTTTACGAGTCGCGTGGATTTGCCATTTCACGGAGCCTCCGGTGCTTTAGGAAATCGTTGGAGGAGATTCCTTCGATGGAATCCTACTCCTATACGATCGCTGCTCCCGAAATGGATGGATATCTGGAGGTTTGTGCTTCTTTTTCTCTCCCATACATACCTTCGTGGCAAAACTCCAATGCATCTGTCGTCAATATCTTTGAACATCTCATAATTCGTGTATTGATCGAGGGTATGAATCCGGTTGGATATTTTGTTTTGCATCCTTATACAGGAAATATCATGCAGATTTCAGCAGTAGGGGGATCGCCCACTATCTACCGGGAGCTGTTGGCGCTTGCAAAATCCTATACGATCGCCGATATGGTAAAATGTATCAATATCGACGAATCCTCTCCATTCATCTCTTTCCTGGAAGAAGATGGATGGGATCCGTATGTCGACCAATATGAGATGATCACATGCTTTGATCCTGCCTAAGGGATGCTGGAAGCTCTCCTCGGGTTTTTTGGCACGGGCGAGAGACCCGTGTAGGACCGCCGATTACGCCAGATCAACTGCTTCCCGACTGCTCACCTGTATTTGTCCTGCAGGAATCCAATCGTCGCCCGCATGAGCCGTTCGAGCTGACCGACATTGATGTCCGACAGCTGTTTCACATAGATGCATGCCTTTCCCATTGTGAACTTTCCCAGGTCAGCGAGCAGATGCTTCTGCTCGGGATTCCCCGTGTACACATAGAGCGAGATCGCTGCCTTGCGTGGCGAGAAACCAACCAGTGGCCAATCACCCTCCTGTGTGCTACGTTCCGACTTGTAATGATAGCTGCCGAAGCCGATCATCGTGGGTCCCCACATCTTGGGCGGATGCCCGGTAATTTTCCGCATCAGCTTCACCAGCTTAAGGCTATCTGAGCACTTCTGATCGGTATCCGCGAAGGTATCGATGAATTCAAATACATCGCCCTCATGTTGCCTGGTCTTCAATTCTGCCATTCGGGTACAACCTTCCTCTGTCTAATCCCACCATGCCATCAATGGATAGACTCCTTGAAGAAGTATCACCAATAGATTGTTTTAGGCACCTTGTGACGATTCCAACATAGCATCAATATCTCTGGAATTCCATCAGATGCTCAAATAAAAGATGCATAGTAGTTGAAGATTCCTCAGTTGCAGGAGATGAATGGTCAAAACGATTATAAATTTTTCTACTTCGCTCAATCGCAAGTTGAGATCGGGGATTGCCATATGTGGGGTCTATGCTGAATAGTAGATTGAACAATTCATCTGTGATGTCTTTTGACCCATCGTGGTCATAATGCAAAAGAAACGAACGCAATTGCCGGTTGATTTGAATACCATATTGGCTCCGATCCATCGCTCCTCCTTGGTGATCACGGAAATGAAGAATAATCCAATATTCAAATGCTTGGTTTGAGTATGCGACTTCGAATCCTTTGCTTCGTGCTTTCCAGATGGCATTGTTGAAATTATAAGCAGGGAAATCATCACGGTCGAATACACACCATACCTCATCATACTTTTTCTCACTCGCCAGCAATTCTGCTCTTTCCACAAGAGAAATAGTGTTGAAACCTTCTCCCACCGGTACTATGGTTGCGGATCGAAACTTCAGCTTATTGAAATAGGATACTTCGGTGTTCTTGCCTTCACAAACTATCAGGATAGTAGGAGAAACCGATAACCGAGCACGCTTCCTTTTTAAATTATGAGACTCTTGGCGCCTACGTCGCTCAATTTCTCTTGATGCCATTATCGTTCTTCCTCACTCACACGATTCTTAAAGTTATCAAGTTCCTGCAGGTATGGGGTGGCCCCATATTTTCCGCGCAGATAGTTGGTTTCATAGTTCTCATTAGAGCGTACTTCAGTCGATTTGAAATCCGCCAGCGAGTATAGGTGGGCAGCTTCATGATTATCCTTCTCGACAAACCATATCTGGTCCTTTCGGAGCCTGTCGCTCCTTAGAAGACTCGTGTTATGCGTTGTCGCCACCAACTGTGCCCCATGGCAATTGATTTTCGGGTTATTGAAGAGTGAGAATATCCGCTGGACCAGATTGGGATGGAGTCGAGCATCCAGTTCATCAATGAACAAGGTTTTTCCCTGCTCCAATACATCCAAAATTGGACCTGAAAGGTAGAAGAATTTTTGGGTTCCATGCGATTCTTCTTTCTCCAAGGAGAAAAGCGTCGAACCAATGATCTTGTTTTCAATATCGTACTTATGGTGGCTTGTTATGACATCGGAGTAGATTTTTGTCTTCTCAGCAAGCAATTTTTCCATGAGGAATGCACGAAGCTCGGGAGATGCGGAATTTGGCAGATTGTCGGGTGATAGTGTCTCAACATTGATGTCTTGAATATGAAGATCAGCTCGTCGTAAAAGATCAAGAATCTTGTCATGATTGTTATTTTGGTCAGTTTGCATCAACGACAAGCTTTTATACCCAGACTCATGCATGCAGGATAGACATGCCACATCTTGTGTGAACCATTTCACCACATGATTGCAAATTTCATCATTGAACTGTGACCCTACCGACACCATGAGCGCGTTATCACGTACCAAGTCTGCATTGATGAGAAGATCGCCTTTCTTGAAATGGGTTTGATTGACTTCAATATGCTTATCGACTGTGTCGCGATAGAATATCTGGGTTTCCCGTGTTTTTGGTTTGAAGAACAGCCATTCTGATAACACCGCTTGGTTAGTACATTCAAACCCATAACGATACATGATTCCGTTCTGCACAAAGACAACTTCAAATTCACTTGGCTCATGTTCTGTGGCTTCAGAAAGTAAGAACGGTTGGATGGGAATCATTTCACCTTTTTGGCCTTCTTTCGAAGATTTTCGAACAAATCGTCTCATGAACTCAAGAGCTTCGAAGAATTTGGTTTTTCCTGATGCGTTCGCACCATACAATACTGCGCTGTTGAGGATTCGGATTCCCAAATCTGGAAGGGATTTGACATTCTGATTCTCGAGCGTCGACTTGTCGTAGTTGGATGCGACAAAGCTCATGGTTGCTCGATCTTTGAAAACTTTGTAGTTTTTGACCGAAAATTCCAGAATCATAATAAATCCTCTCTTAATCAAAAAAATGTTTAAAACAAACTTTAGGTGATATCATATCTCTTTTTATGATGAAAAACAACAAAAAAATTTTCAAAATCTTATTTAAGAATATGATCTCATCTGTTGCCATTTTTGCTGTGGAGGTGAAATAACGGTTATGCTGGGGTCTCGGAAGATAATCCCGGTGGTTCTTCATCCGATGACATGCTTTTGACAATATAAAAAAAACTACGCAATCTGGGTCTTCTGGGTTTAATAGCGTGAGAAATCCACAGGCTGAGCCTGTGGTGCGATAGGTGGTTAGACCCGAACAAATGTTTCGAAAGGAAAGGCCTCCCATGATACAGTTTGGTTGCGGTTCACAACGCATCCGAACAGAAGACAGGAGGCCAGATGACAGAACAGAGTCTAGCACACACGTGCTGGGATTGCACCTAC
>PGXU01000029.1 GCA_002839335.1 Spirochaetae bacterium HGW-Spirochaetae-4 | reverse complement strand
AATCCCGCCGATTTCGTCAAACGGCTTACGGCATTGCTTTCGCGATAACTGAAATTTTATACGTGGGGGACTCTATATTGGAAGTAACCCTACACTTGCCTCAACAGAAACCACGCGAGAGGAGACTCGAGCGTGGTTTCTTACGTTTCCTGCGCTCGCTCGGGAGAGGTGTCGGTGTTCTGGTTCCTATTCGCCCGCTTCGTTTGGCGAGCATCTGCATGGGGGACCCAACCCGATACCGTACCGGTCGAATATGTACATTATTCCGATAGCGGTATATAATACGTACATGAGGTGATGGCGATGAAGTATATCGGTACCAAAAAAGCCAGTGAAAAGTGGGGAATCAGTGACCGCAGGGTCCGGGTGCTGTGCAATCAGGGGCGTATTGAAGGTGCGATAAGGTTCGGGCGGAACTGGTCTATTCCCGCGGATGCTCCAAAACCTGTCGACGCTCGGGAAGGAACTGGAAAAATGTATACGGGACTGGATCTTGATTTCAGCCACATTGATGCCCTCAAGCAATCAATCGACCGGTACCGCCCTTTTTCACAGGGTCTTGCGGATTCACTGCATAAAAAATTGATTGTGGAGTGGACCTACAACAGCAATGCGATAGAAGGAAACACCTTGACGTTGTCGGAGACGAGAGTCGTTCTTGAAGGAATCACAATCGGTGGAAAGAGTGTTGTCGAGCATCTGGAGACAATCAACCATCGTGATGCGATTCTCTTTGTGGAAGAGCTCGTTTCCGATAGGCAGCCTCTTTCCGAATGGAATATCAGAAACATCCATGCTTTGATATTGAAGGGAATCGATACCAGGAACGCCGGAACGTACCGAACGGAAAATGTTTTGATAAGTGGTGCGAGACATATTCCTCCAAAGCATCATGAGATTGGGGAATTGATGCAAAAGCTTATTGCGGAATACCATACTGAATGGGAAGGCTTGCATCCTGTTGTACGGGCAACACTATTGCACGGGGAGTTTGTAAAGATCCATCCATTCATCGATGGAAATGGCAGGACTTCAAGATTGCTTTTGAATTTTGAACTGATCAAGCATGGGTACACGCCTATTATCATCAAGAATGAGGAACGGGCAAGATACTATGATGTTCTCGATCTGGCCCATATTACTATGGATTATGGCCCTTTCTTACGACTCGTATCAGAGCTGGTGGTAGAATCGGAAAAGCTTTGGCTTTCGGTACTGGAGTAGTAGCCGGTTCCCTGTGAAGGGTCCGGTTGCATCGGTATGCGATAGGTCGTATGATAAGAAAAGTGAACACAGTGCAATAATTTGGAGGAAAGAATGGACGCACAGATGGAAATACGCTCATTATGGGAATCGATGCAACTTTGGTTCAACGAGGAATCCGTGAGCCTGCTTTTCAGTGTTGTGGGCATACTGTTGATTCTGATCGTGGGAAAGATATTGATCGTAGTCCTTCGAAAGTTGATGGGCAGAGTGTTCTCGAAGAGCAGGAAGATCAACGAACTCATGGCAAAGTTCCTGTTGAAAATCGTGTCGGTGATCGGTTGGACCTTTGTACTTCTGATTGTCCTGACCCAGATGGGCGTCAATCCTGCTCCTATCCTTGCCGGATTGGGTGTGACCGGTTTCATTCTGGGATTCGCCTTCCAGGAAACCATCGGCAATCTGCTTGCCGGAGTCATGATCGTGCTCAACGCTCCCTTCAGGATCGGGGATTATGTCGAAGTCGGCTCGATGAACGGGACGGTCCGGGACATGGACATGATGAGTGTCACCTTGGCCACCCCCGACAACAAGCGGGTGATCATGGCCAACAAACTCATTTGGGGCCAAGCGATTGTGAACTACTCCTATACGGATACCCGCCGTGTCGAGATGGGAGTCTCGATTGCCTATGACAGCGATGTGGGAAAGGCGAAGGAAATTTTGTGGGATATCATCAACAGCTATCCCGAGGTCCTACGGCAACCTGCACCGGTGATCGAAGTCAACAAGCTGAACGATTCGTCGGTCGATCTTGTGGTCCGTCCCTGGACTAAGCCTGCCGACTATTGGACCGTCTATTTCCGGTTCCAGCAGGAAGTACTGGAGAAGTTCCGTGCCGCACAGGTCGAAATCCCATTCCCCCAGGTCGATGTCCATATGCCCGAAAACGTTCCAGTTCCAGGGTTGGATGCTACAGTACCTGTCAAAGAGGCTCTGAAGAGCTGACTGGTTTTGATGGAAGCCGGTTCAACCCGACGAGGAAAATCTCGAAGGAGTCGGATCGGCTTGCTTTTGGTTTGAATGGTTTTGCCTTGACGAACAATTGGCGCATCCGCTTGAGGATCTCGATTTCTCCTCCGCCCTGGAATATCTTGATGACCAGGTTCCCATGCACCTTCAGGTGTTCCTCAGCCAACGCCAACACGCTCTCCGCCAACCACTCGCTGCGGGAAGTATCGACCGAACGGTTGCCGGTCGTCATGGGGGCGGCGTCGCTGATTATGGCATCGTAGGGCCCGTGCGACACCAATTTTTCCCTGATTTCGGCACTGAAGGCATCCCCTATATAGCTGATTACCGTCGGTGGAACCGGGTGCAATCCCAAGGGATTGAGATCTACCGCCACGATGGTTCCATTACCTTTGATAAGCTCCCTGTGCGTATAGAGTGTCCAACTACCTGGAGCGGCCCCGACATCGAGGACCGTGTTGCCGGGACGGACCAATGCGTGGTTCTTCTGGATCTCTTCCAATTTGTACACGGAACGGGCAGGATAGCCCTCTTTGCGTGCTCGGAGCGTATATGAATCGGCTGTATCACGTCTGCTTTTCGCCATGGGTGGAATTCTATCATGAATTGGTTGATGTGGTAACCGGGGAGGGGAAAAAAGGGAGGAGGCCAGCGGGAGGGTTGTTGGGGTGGGGAGAGAATTCCGCTGGCCTCCAAGGAAAATCACACTAAAGGAGGTATGAAAAAACTGTTGCTCTGTACAAATCTATATGCATTGTCCGTGCCAACTTTGTGAAAAGTGCCTAATATTCGTGAAATTGCCCTATTTTATTGGTATTTCGATGTAAAAGCATGACATCTGGTTGAATTTTAGGGTCAGGGGAAGTGCGAGATGGTGTGAAAAAATGTTACAGCGTAATCTCCACGCGCAACATATGCACAATTGACGAATCGTTCGCCGATAGCTATGTTTCTGCTATGGCCAATACATTGTTGAACAAAAAGTTTCGCTATTCCTATACCAACGTCGCGCTGAAATTGATCATTGCGAACGTCGTGGTATTCCTCGTCACCATGGTCTTGCCGCAGGCGTACGGATACCTTGCCATGGTGCCGAGCTACATCGTATACCGCCACTGGTACTGGCAAGTCTTCACCTATATGTTCGTCCATGCCGATTTCACCCACATCCTCTTCAATATGCTGGGATTGTACATGTTCGGCACACAGGTCGAACGTCGCATCGGCAGCAAGGAATTCCTGCTGTTCTACCTGCTCACCGGCACGCTATCGGGTGTATTCTCCCTGATATCCTACGTAAGTGCGGGAACCAATGTGATTCTGGTCGGCGCATCAGGTGCGATCTATGCCGTGCTGTTCGCCTTTGCCGTCCTCTATCCGTACGCGAGGGTATTCGTGTTCGGCATATTCCCCTTGCGGGCGCCCATACTGGTAATCCTCTATACGTTGTTGGAAATGTTCAACCAGGTATTCGGCAGTACCCGGGGCGTGGCACACCTGACCCACTTGGCGGGGTTCGGATTCGCGTACCTGTACTTCCTGTTCAGATTGAAACTCAATCCCATCGAGGAGTGGCGGAGGAACCGCTGACCAGCACAGGAAGTCAGTCCGTCAGGTTCAATTCGGAGCGCAACTCGGCGTAGCCCTTCTTTATCACATCGAAGATAATCTTGATCTTCTCGTTGTGGTGGATGAATGCCGATTTCATGGCGTTGAGCGTAAGCTTCTCCAGATCACGGATGGTCAACCCGTAGTACTCCACCGCAATCTCCATCTCCTTCGATAGTGTCGTATCGCTCATGAGTCTGTTGTCGACACTCAGGAAGACCCGGAAATTATTACGGAAGAAGGTATGGAAGGGATGGCTGGCGAAATCGGGGGCCGCACCGGTTCCCACATTGCTGCTCAGGCACATCTCGATCGGGATCCGCCGATCCTGGATAAAATGGGCAAGTGACCCCATCTTTTCGATTCTTGTTCCCGAAATGGCCATATCGTCGATCAACCGGGTTCCGTGTCCGATCCTATGCGCCCCGCAGACTTGGATCGCCTGCCAGATCGATTCGAGGCCGAAACCTTCCCCCGCATGGATAGTGATATTGAAGTTCTGGTTGCGGATATATTGGAATGCCTCCAGGTGCTTCTTGGGGGGATACCCGCTTTCGTCTCCGGCCAAGTCGAACCCCACCACCCCATGGGAACGGTAGGCGACCGCAAGTTTTGCCACCTCGAGCGACAGTGCCGGATCCTGGTTGCGCATGGAACAGAGGATGACCCCATAGGACATGCCGGTCCTTCGTTTTCCCTCATCCATTCCTTCGAGCACCGCAACCACCACCTCGTCCATGCTCATCCCTTTCTCCGTATGGAGAATGGGTGCGAAACGAATCTCTGCATATACGACATGGTCGGCGGAAAGGTCCTCCATCGCTTCGATCGCGACCCTGCGCAAGGCTTCGGGTGTCTGCAGGACCGCAACAGTGACCGCGAACGTCTCCAGGTAGAGCGGAAGGCTCTTTTGAACGCATCCACGGGTGAACCATGCCGTCAATTCCTCGGGATCATGGCTTGGAATCGAAACACCATAGGTGTCGGCAAGTTCGATAATGGTCTGTGGCCGCAACCCGCCATCCAGGTGGTCGTGCAGCTCCACCTTGGGAACACGTTTGATAAGTTCTTTCGTCATCATACCATCATAGTACTATGGGAAGCGCTCCAGGGGCAACAAATTTGGAATGTGGGTAAACTTACCCCTTTACTATTGGGCTGTTATTGGTGATATTTAAGACGGGTTCAGGTTGAACCGAGGAGGCCACTGCATGGATCAAGAGAAACTCCAGGAAAAATTGCTGACCGCAGCAGACAGCGCGAAGGATGCGAGCGAATTGATCAAATTGCTTCGTCAGGGTGCGGATGTCCATTGCACCGACTCCTTCGGGCTCACCCCGCTCATGCGGGCGGCGTTGTTCAATTCGAGTGCGAAGGTCGTCAGGGCGTTGGTCGAGGCCGGAGCGGACGTCTTCGAGCGCGAACCGCAATACAAGTCGACGGCGCTGCAATTGGCGGCGAACCACAATCCGAATCCCCAGATCATCGATGCGTTGGTAGAAGCCGGTTCCGATATCCACGACGTCAATTACCTCGGCGAGACCGCACTGGTAATGGCTGTCAACAGCGGTAATGATACCAAGGTAATATCGGCGCTCATCCGTGCCGGTAGCGACGTCAATGCACGCGACTACCAGGACCGTTCGGCACTGGATTATGCCCGCATGTCACGCCGCACCTACGTGGTGAAGATTCTCAAGGAAGCCGGCGCGCACTAGTGGTCTAACACCGGCTACAGTTGCCGGTGCACCATGTTCGAGCGTATATCGGCCATCAACGAAGCGACCAGGTCTTTGGTATCCGCCACCAGCGAGGCGAGCGGGAAGGCTTGGGCGTCTTCCGAACTGCCACGCAGCTTCACCTCGACATTCCCTTCCTTCAACGAGCGGTTGCCCAAGGTGATCCGTACCGGCACACCGATCAAGTCGGCGTCCGCGAACTTCACTCCGGCCGATTCCTTGCGGTCGTCGTACAGGACTTCTATCCCAGCGGCGGTCAAATCGGTATAGATCTTCTCGGCAATCTCGACATCCTTGACCAGCGATACCAGGTGGACCTGGTAGGGAGCGGTTGTAATGGGGAGCTTGAGTCCGGACTCGTCGTTGTATTGTTCGGCTAGACAGGCCAGCAGCCTTCCCACACCGATACCGTACGAACCCATGATCACCGGCTTGCGAGTCCCGTCCTCATCCTGGTACATGCACCCCATCGACTCCGAGTAGCGCGTTCCCAACTGGAAGATATTCCCCACTTCGATTCCCTTGCTCTGCTGAAGTGGTGCCGAACAGACACTGCACGCATACCCTGCCGCCGCCGAGGCGATGTCGGCAACCGTACCAGTATAATCGCGGCCGAAATTGGTGTTCAACAGGTGGTAATCGGTCTTGTTCGCACCAGCGACCAGATTGGTGGATTTCGCGACCGAATCATCGACGATCACAATCACATCCTGTGCACACCCGATGGGGCTGCCGAATCCGGGCTCCATGCCCGCGGCCTTGATCTCATCGGTATGGGCGGGGCGCAACGCATTGGCTTTGGCCGCGTTCTGCAACTTGTTCTCCTCGACCTCCATGTCCCCACGGATTACGCCGACTATCAACTTCTGCATCTCTTCCCCGGTCGTACTGTCGACAAAGGTTCCCATCATGAACAAGGCTTTCGCCGTGTTCCGTTGGTCGATGGAGAGGAAGTTGGCCAAATCCTCGATCGAGGCGCAATTGGGGGTGAGCTTCTCCTCGAGCGGGAGCATCTCGCCGGAATTGTGTTCCTTCTTGAAGACGGCGACCTGCCGGTTCGCCGTATAGCCACAACTTGGACACGTTATGATCGTATCCTCGCCGATAGGCGAGAGGTACATGTATTCGTGCGCGACCTTGCCACCCATCATGCCCGAATCGGAGCCGACCGCGATAGTCGGTAGGGCGCAACGGTCGAATATCCTGAAATAGGCACTAAAGTGGGCCTGGTACTGCTTTTCCAATCCTGCTTGGTCACGGTCGAAACTGTAGGAATCCTTCATGGTGAATTCACGTACGCGGATCAGTCCCGCGCGGGGTCGCGGATCGTCGCGCCATTTCGTCTGCAGCTGGTAGACCAACTGGGGAAGGCGCTTGTAGGAGTCTATCTCGAAGCGGGCGATATCGGTGACACATTCCTCATGGGTCATGGCTAGAACCATATCCCGACCGACACGGTCCTGGAAGCGGCTCATCTCCTTGTCGATGCTGAAGTATCTGCCCGTCTCCTTCCAGATATCGGCTGGATTGACCACCGGCATCAACAGTTCCTGCCCACCGATCCCATCCATTTCCTCGCGGATAATCGTCTCGATCTTCCTGACCGACCGCAATCCCAAGGGAAGCAAGGAGAAGATTCCGGCTCCCAGTTGCTGGATGAACCCGGCCCGTACCAAATACCCATATCCCATACTCTCCGCACCAGCGGGGACTTCACGAAGTGTCCGGGAAAAGACGTGTGACATTCTCATGCAGAAACTCCTAATCGACGGTGGTCCGTCATGGCGCATTGTACCAGAATGCACTGGCCTGCTCAACGGTATGCTCTTCTCTTTCACAGCGAAAACCGCTACAGTGCACGAGGAGGAACTCATGGACATCGAACGGTTTGCCAGTGAACGAATGCAGGTGGCGGCCCTTATGAGCCGTCTCTACACCTGTCGCCTAACCACCACCAGCGGTGGGAATATCAGTCTTCGCCTCACCGGGGACCTTTTCTGCATCACCCCGTCGAAACTCGACAAGGCCAACCTGACCGGCGATCTGATTGCCATTGTGGACATGGATGGGAAGAACCTCACTCCCCACCTGTCGTTGAGCATCGAGAGTGAGATGCATCGGCAGGCGTTGCTCACCCGACCCGATATTTCGGCTGTCGTGCATGCGCATCCCTGTTACGCTTCGGCCTTCACTGCCATGAAGCGGCCGATCAACACCAGACTCCTGGCGGAATCCTGGTTCCTCATTGAAGAACCATCATTCGCCCCCTATGCCAGGATGGGCACCCCGGCGCTCGCCGATTCGGTCGCGAGCTGTCTCGCATCATCCAATGTGGTGCTTATGGAAAACCATGGGGTCCTGACTGTCGGCAACTCCCTCATAGAAGCCTTCGACCTGATCGAGGTATTGGAAAATAGTGCGAAGATGACGTTCATAACCGAATCCTTGGCCGCGACACGCAACGGATGGGACACGAGTGCGCTCGATGCCGAACGTTGCGACGAGTTGATGCGCATGAAGCGCGGTTAATGCCATGAAGTTGGAGCTTGAGACGATTCCGGTATGGGATGGCGTGAAAAGCGACAAGGAATGCTTCTTGTGCGAGCTCATGAAGGAAGCCGAGACCCATGCGGTCTCCTACTTCCTCGGTAGTTCTGTCATGCACCCCGAGACCCGCCTTGCGGTGAACGAAACCGGATTCTGTCCAAACCACTGGGCACTTCTCGCCGCAGCCGGCAAACCGCAAGCGCTTGCACTGATCTCCCATACCTACCTCGAGCAGACGCTTGGTCAACTGGAAGGCCGGATCGAACGGATAGCAAAAGGGAAGGCGGGACGAAAAACCACCTCGGCTGTCCGGGATGTGGTCGCCACGATGCAGAAGCGGGAGGCCGGTTGCCTGGTTTGCGACAAGATGAAGGGAAGGTTGGATCGGTATGCCACCACTATCGTCTATCTCTGGGGAAACGATGCGGAATTCCGCCAAGCGCTCTCGGAGGGCAAGGGTGTCTGCCTACACCATTTGGAAGCCCTGTTGAACGTCGCCCCCGCGGTGTTGGATACGAAACAGATCCAGGTATTCTCTGCGGAACTGACCACTTTGGTCCACCACAACCTGAAACGGCTGGAGCATGACCTCTGGTGGATGACACAAAAGTACAAGGCGGAGCATGTGGATTCCCCGTGGAATGGATGTGAGGATGCACATAAGCGGCTGGTGAACAAGCTTATAGGAGAGGGACGGATCTTTTCCGGCTCTTAATCCCCAGTTTGAGCTGGTGCGCATCGGTCGAAACGTCGCTAATCTGCCGGCGCTTGAACAACTGGCAGTGCTTCTCCGACCGGAGAAAGTGGTAGTAGTCGATAGTGGTCTCATCGGCCCGATAGATGAGCATGTACTCTTTCAGGGGTAGAAAGGCGATGGCCAAGGTGAGTTCGCACCCCGCCTTGGTCTTCAAGTCATGCAAACCCATCAATTCCTGCTCGGTGAGGTAGCCGTCGCGGCACACGACCGCCATAAGTCGTTTCGGATCCCGTTCCTGTCGGTCATGGACCAGTATGTCGGGAACCAAGCCTTGCGACTCGTCCATGATCGGAGCACACAGGTCGACCAAGAAATTGTCCCGTTGCGATGGGGGAAGTGCGCCGAAGAGACCCTGCTCCAAGTGTTGGGCGAGCCTATGGCTTATAGCCATGCGATTCTTGCGCCAATGGAACAACGCAGAATCCTGATCCACCAGATGGGACAGAGCCAATATATAGGTCTCAAAGAGGCGGATCATTCCATAGCGTTCGTGTTCTTGGCCCATCATGCTCCCCATTGTATCATACCGAGGCGTTGTTGCAACAATTAGCGGTCACTCGAATGCAATCTCCCAGTCCATGGTCGCGACTTTGCTGATTGTCTGGAAAACAGAGCAATAGCGGGTCGAAATCTCGAAGGCTTTGGAGAACTTCTCCTGGTCGGGAGCCCCTTTTGCCGATACTTTGATGCTGCAGGTCGCCAACGTGGCGATCTTGTCGTCGCGCTTGATACCGGTGATGTGCATGTCCATGCCTGCGTATGCAAGCTGCATCTTCTCTGCAATCGATTCGAACGTACTGAACAGGCAGTAGGAGAGTCCGCCCAGAAGCAATTCGTACGGAGCGAAGGTATCGGCTTCGCGTCCCAATGCCACCATGGCTCCGGAGTCGGTTACCAAACGGCCTTCATGTTGTGTGAATTGTGAGACAATGTGCGTCTTGGCGCCCATAGTGTCCTCCTTTCCGTGTTTCTGATAGTGCTAAGGTACACAATTACCGTAACGGCGTAAAGGCTCGACGGGTATGGGTAGCCGCGACCATGGAAGTCCCCGCCAAGGCTCCGGTCGACCATGCCGCCTGGAGATTGTATCCACCCGTATCACCATCGATATCGAGCACCTCGCCGGCGAAGAACAGCCCCTCCACCAGCCGGGATTGCATGGTCTTCGGGTCGACTTGGGTGAGGTCGACACCACCAGCGGTCACGATCGCTTGGCCGAAAGCCCCTTCCAATGATATCTCGAACGGATGGGCGACCAGCAGGGATGCCAAGGGTGCGATAGTCTTACGTCCGACCTCGGCAGCTTTGCGTGTGCCATCGATAGCAGCCTCTTGCATAAGGTAGGTAAGCAATTTGCTGGGCAATCCAAGCTTATGTACTACTGTTGACAGCTGGGCAGATCCTTGTTTTGCACATGCGTCCAGTATCAGGTTCTCCATCTCTTGTCGGGTTGGAGCCTTTTTCCTATCGGTTTGGGGAATCCAGCAGACATCGATGCGGTCTCCTGTCGCGAAATCACGGCTATTGTTCAACACCACCGGTCCCGAAAGTCCGCTATGGGTAATGAGTATCGGGCCTGTCGCATACACGCGTTTTCCCATCTTGTCGGTATACATGAGGGTCACCGGATCTACGGAGATCCCACTGCACGTGCCGATCGAGCTGGAGGGGGTGGTCACCGCACTAAGGGCGGGATGCACCGGTACGATCGTGTGTCCCAATTGCTGGGCAAGCCGGTATCCGTCACCGGTGGAACCCGTCTTGGGAAATGATTTTCCTCCCGTACAGATCGCAACCGCATCGGCACGGAGGGGGTTTTCGTGTTCGGACACGAGGAGGAAGGTCGAGTTCTCCCGTGAAATTCCGGTTATCCGCCGTTCGTTGGAAAAAACCACTCCCATCTGGAGGCAGGCTTGGACCAATATCTGCACCACCTCTGTTGCCTTGAGTGAGGCGGGAAAGACCTTGTCGTCATCACGGATTAGCAACGGGAGTCCCAACTCCTCGAAGAATTCCATGGTACGTTTCGGCGGGAAGGAGTGGATGGCATGGGAAAGGAACCGTCCGTTCTTTCCATAGTGGGCCATCATGTGTTCGACTGAATCGTCGCGGGTCAGGTTGCATTGTCCACCGCCAGTGACGAGGATCTTCCTTCCGCAGGATCGGTTGCGCTCATACACAGTGACGGTTCCGGCCAGTTCGGCTTCCCGCAAGGCAAGGGCGGTAAACAAAGCGGCGAAGAGCCCGGAAGGCCCTCCGCCGATTATTGCATACGATAATCCGTTCACGCGTTCTTATCCGGTTGCTTGATGATCAGGTGCAGGTCGTCGAGCTGGTTCTGGTCAACATAGGAGGGGGAATCGTCCATAGGGGAGATCGCCGCCGTATTCTTTGGGAATGCGATAACTTCCTTGATCGAAGTCTGTCCAGCCATGATCATGACCATGCGGTCGATACCTGGGGCTATGCCTCCATGTGGTGGTGGTCCATAGCGGAACGCATTGAGCAGGAATCCGAACCGTTCCTCGGCCTCGTCATCGGGTATGTTGCAGATGCGGAAGATCCGTTTCTGCAACTCGACGTCGTGGATTCTGATCGAGCCCGAGGCGACTTCGTAGCCATTGAGGACCAGATCGTACAAGTCGCCCTTTACACTACCCGGATCGTCCTCAAGGGTGTCGAGATACTGTGCCTGGGGCATGCTGAACATATGGTGCGCGGCTTCCCAGTGGCCACGGTCCTCGTTGAACTCGAACAGGGGGAAGTCAATGATCCAACAGAAGGCGAATGCCTTGGGATCGATCAACGCCAAGTCCTTCGCCAACTTGATACGTACTGCTCCGAGTGAATTGCAGGTTTTTTTCCATTGGTCGGCCACAAAGAGGATCATGTCGCCCTCTTTGGCGCCCATCCGTTCGACCAGGGAGGCTTCGAGTCCACCGAAGAACTTCGACACGCCACCCTCCAACGCACTGTCGGTTCCGACCTTGATCCATGCCAGCCCTTTGGCTCCATAGATCTTTGCGGCATCTTCCAATTCGGATATGTATTTGCGTGAGAAGGCCACGGAAGTCGAGGCGGGGGCCTTCACGGCCTTGACGCATCCACCGGCTTCCAAGACAGACTTGAATGTGGCGAAAGAACTCTCCCGCGCAAGATCGTCGACATCCACCAACGGCAGGTCGTATCGCAAGTCGGGTTTGTCGACACCATAGGTGTTCATGGCGTCATGCCAACTCAAGCGAGTGAAGTGCTCGGGAAGCTGCACGTCCATGGTCTTCTTGAACACATGGCCGAAGAGTTGTTCCATGACCAGCAGGACATCGTCGCGTTTTACGAAACTCATCTCCATATCGAGTTGGGTGAACTCGAGCTGGCGGTCTCCACGGGCGTCCTCGTCACGATAACAGCGGGCAATCTGGAAATACTTGTCGAATCCGCTGACCATGAGGATCTGCTTGAGCAGCTGGGGACTTTGGGGAAGGGCATAGAACTTTCCCGGATATATGCGGGAGGGGACGAGGAAGTCGCGGGCACCTTCGGGAGTGGAACGGATCAACGTCGGCGTCTCGATTTCATAGAAGTCCCGTTCGGATAGGAACTCCCTGATCGCGCGGACGAAATCGTGGCGCAACTTGATCCTTTTCTGCATATTGCCGCTACGGAGATCCAGGTACCGGTAACGGAGACGGGTCTCTTCCTTGGCGTCCGAATCCTCATCGATCAAGAACGGTACAGGCTCGCAGGTACTCAGGATCTGCATGCCGACAACCTCGACCTCGATTTCGCCGGTGGGCATGTCCGGATTGACCATGGAGTCGGGCCGTGCATGTACGATACCCTCGACAGCTATGCAATATTCCATGTGCAGCTGGTCGGCTACGTCCACCACGTCCTTGGGCGCGTTCTCACCGACCACCACCTGGGTTATCCCGTAGCGGTCGCGAAGATTGATGAAATGGATTCCCCCGTGGTTCCTGTCCCGGTGGACCCATCCGTTGAGGACAACGGGTTTTCCGTCGTCCGATTTTCGTAACTGTCCGCATGTCACGGTTCTCTGCTTGTATTCCATGGGCGCAATATAGCATTTCGTGGCACCTGTTTCAATTGGATAGGTTGGTGTTCCGTATAGTCGAACGAGTGCAATCGATTACCGGTCGTCCTGCCTGTCGAGGATCCGGTTTTCGTTCGCGACCGCAAGCATCAGCTTGATCCGGTTCTCCTGGTTGACACGCGTGGCCCCTGGATCGTAGTCGATCGGAACGATATTCACATCGTCGTCGAGCTCCTTGAGCCGCCGAATCATCCCCTTGCCGACGATATGGTTGGGTAGACAACCGAACGGTTGCACGCAAATGATATTCCGGTACCCCATTTCCGCCAGATCGCGCATTTCAGCGGTCAGGAGCCAACCCTCGCCCATCTTGCATCCGAGGCTGATCACCTCCTTGGCCGATTCTATCGTCCGGTGGAACGCAACTGGAGGGGTGAACCTTCCCGAACGTGCCACTGCATCGATCATGAGAGTCTCCAATGTGATCATGTGACGTTTGAGATATCCCATGATCGTATAGCGGATGCGGCTGCCTCCATACAGGTCGATATCCTCCAGCTGGTTCTGCAAGCCGTACAGCAGGAATCCCAATAGGCCGGGAACCATGACCTCGCATGATTGCGAGGCGAGGAAATCCTCGAGGTGGTTGTTTCCCAACGGGGCATATTTCATATAGATTTCACCGACAATGCCCACCTTCACCACAGGTCGGTTGTAATCGGTCTCGATCGCCGAAAATTCGGCGACCATCCGACGCAGATCCTTGGCCATTTCCCGTTTTGTGTATCCGGATCCACGGCGATATTGTTCGGAGAGCTGTCGGACCCAACTGTCGACCAGTTCCTGGGTCTTTCCATGGTGGACTTCGTAGGGGCTGACCTGGTTCTTCAACAGCATGAGGGTATCGCCGCACACGAGGGCGGCTATTCCCTTGCGCAGCATCTTGTAGGTGATGCGGAACCCGCTGTGGCGGTTCATACCCTTCAAGTTGAGCGAGACGATGGGGATGTTGGTGTATCCTGCCTTGTCCAGTGCCTTCCGCAGCAGATGGATATAGTTGCTGGCCCGGCACCCGCCTCCGGTCTGGGTGATCGCCAGCGCGGTGTGCTCCAGGTCGTAGATGCCGCTGTCTAGGGCATCGAGCATCTGTCCGATTACCAGGAGTGCCGGATAGCAGGTGTCGTTGTGGACATATTTGAGTCCTTTCCTGACTACCTGGGGGCCTTCGTTCTCAAGCAGCTTGACCGTGTAGCCTTCATCCTTGAGGACCTCGACGAGGATCCTGAACTGGATCTTCGCCATGGATGGCGCCAATATGGTGTGGGTTTTCCGCATTTCACGGGTGAAGACCGGTTCAATGATGTGCATGTGGCTTCTCCTGCTGTTCAATCGCCGACAGGAGGCTTCTGAAACGTATCCGAACGGCACCGAGGTTGGTGATCTCATCGATCTTGATCTGTGTGTACATCTTGCCGGCCGCTTCGAGGATATCCCGCGTCTCGTCGCTGGTGATCGCGTCCACACCGCACCCGAAGGAGACGAGCTGCACAAGCTGCATGTCGTCCTGGTCCGCGATTGCCTTGGCAGCGGCATAGAGCCGGCTGTGGTAGGTCCATTGGTTCAGCACATGTATGGGAAATTTATCGACCATATGCGAAATCGCATCCTCGCTCAGTACGGCGACATTGAAGGCACCGAGCAACTTGTCGATGCCATGCCCGACTTCCGGATCCACATGGTAGGGTCTACCCGCAAGGATGATGATCTGTTTCCCCTCGATGCGTGCGGTATCGATTATTCTTTTTCCGGCCTCACGCATCCGTTGCAAGTAGTTCGCATGGGCGGTATAGGCGGCATCGGACGCCTTCCTCACGAGTTTGGCATCCAGTTTTCCCAAATAGGGTTCCAGGTTCTTGGCCATCTTCTTGGGGAAGTCCCCACGCCTGTGCAATCCTACATGGCAGTCGATGAAATCCACGGATGCGACCTGCTCCATGTTGGCTCCGATCACTTCCGGATAGTAGGCCACGATCGGACAATTGAAATGGTTGTCTCCCAGGTGCTCGTCCATATTGTAGGTCATGCAGGGATAGAAGATGGTCTTCACCCCGGCATCGATCAACGCCTGGATATGTCCGTGCATGAGCTTGGCGGGGAAACAAGCCGTGTCGCTGGGAATCGTAGCTTGGCCGGACAGGTAGAGTTTTCGGTTCGAAAGGGGAGAGATCACGATCTTCTTGCCGAGCGTCTCAAAGAAGGCCTTCCAGAAGTAGACCAGCTCGTACATGTTCAATCCCAAGGGAATACCGATGGCACCTTCGGGAACCTGGTCCTGTATATAACACCCCAGGGCATCCAGTTGCGCGAGTTTCCAGGCGAAGATATTCAGTTCATCGTTGGCGACCCGGTTGGTCACCGGACGTTCGCAACGGTTGCCGCTCATATACCGTTTTCCATTGGAGAAGGTATTGATGGTAAGTCGGCAGGTGTTGGTGCAGAGCCGGCAAGTCGCTACCTTCACCGTATGTTCGAATGCAGCCAAGGCCTCCGCATTGATGATCTGAGAGTCTCCCTTGCTATGCTTTTTAGCATGCAAAGCAGCTCCATATGCACCCATGAGACCGGCGATGGTCGGTCTGACAACCTCCGTATCCAGCTCTTGCTCGAACGCCCTCAGGACCGCATCGTTATGGAAGGTGCCTCCTTGGACGACGATATGCCGGCCGAGGCTTTCGGGAGTCGTTGCGCGGATCACCTTGTACAACGCGTTCTTCACCACACTGATCGAGAGACCTGCGCTGATATCCTCTACCGGCGAACCCTCCTTCTGGGCTTGCTTGACCGAAGAGTTCATGAATACCGTGCAGCGGGAACCCAGGTCGACGGGATGCCGTGCGAACAAACCCAGTTTCGCGAAAGTCTCCACCGGATATCCCAACGCTTGGGCGAAGGTCTGCAGGAACGAACCGCATCCGGATGAACACGCCTCGTTGAGGTAGATATTGTCGACCGCACCGTTATGGATCTGGAAGCACTTTATGTCCTGTCCCCCGATATCGATGACAAATTCGACTTCGGGCATGAAGTGTTTCGCGGCGGTGAAGTGCGCCACCGTTTCGACCAGGCCCTCGTCGATACCGAATGCAGCCCGAATGATATCTTCCCCATACCCGGTCACCGCACTCCCACGGATACGGATATCGGGGTGTTCCCGGTAGATGCGTTCAAGGACTGAACGCACAATGGGAACCGGGTTGCCGCTGTTGCTCTGGTAGGTGGTATCGACAATGGCTCCATTGTCGTCGATCGCGACAGTCTTCACAGTCGTGGATCCCGCGTCGATTCCCAGATAGATGCATGACGTGGTTTCCGTAATGGTACCGGTCGGAACCCTTGCCCGTTCGTGGCGTTCTGTGAAGGCTTGGTAGGCCGCAACATGTTCGAACAACGGGGCCATGGAGACGACCGAGTCCTCGATCTTGTGCTTGCGCAAATGATCCACCGCCTCGGCGATGTCTATGGTGCTGGTCGCACAGAAGGCTGCACCGAGCGCTACATAGAAGAGTGAATTCTCGGGACATATTCCGGTGGTATGCAATGTCTCGTCAAAGGCAGACCGCAATTGGCTCATGAATGTCAACGGACCGCCGAGATAGACGATGTTGCCCTTGATCGCACGACCCTGCGCAAGTCCGGCGATGGTCTGGTTCACCACTGCCTGGAATATGCTCGCCGCGATATCGCTCTTACGTGCCCCTTGGTTGAGCAATGGCTGGATATCCGACTTTGCGAATACGCCGCACCGGGAGGCTACGGTGTAGACTTTCTCGGCCCGGGCCGCTTCCCTGTCCATCTCGTCTGCAGAAATCTGAAGCAAGGAGGCCATCTGGTCGATGAATGCCCCGGTTCCTCCGGCACACGAACCGTTCATCCGTACTTCCATGCCATGCGAAAGGAAGAGTATCTTGGCATCCTCACCGCCGAGTTCGATGATCACATCGGCCTGGGGTGTAAGTTTTCGGGCAGCGATCCGGGTAGCATAGACCTCTTGGATAAAGGGGAGGCTACAGCGGTCGGCCATACCCATGCCCGCCGAACCACTGATCATGAGTTTCGCGCTTTGGCCATGGAGGACATTGGTCCGGATATGTTCGAGCAGGCGTGCCGATTGTGAAGCGATCTGGGAGAGATGCCGTTCGTACTGTGAGAACACAATACGGTTGTCTTCATCAAGAACCACGCATTTGATAGTAGTGGATCCCACGTCCAAGCCGATTACCAACCCAACGCCCCCTTCACAACTTCCGTCAATACTACAGTGCAACCGAGTCTTTGACTAGATGAAAACTTCCAGCAAGATCATGCGGGTAAGGATCCGATATCTTCGAATTGGGCCCGATACAGATCCGCATAGAAGCCGTTTTGCCGCAACAATAGGTCATGCGACCCTTGTTCCACGATATCGCCGTCCTTCATGACCAGGATGATATCGGCATTGCGGATGGTCGAGAGCCTATGGGCGATTATGAAACTTGTCCGTCTTGCCATGAGGTGGTCCATCGCTTCTTGGATCAACACTTCGGTGCGGGTATCGACTGAGCTGGTCGCCTCATCAAGGATCAGGGCGCTGGGGTTGGCGAGGATCGCACGGGCAATGGTGATAAGCTGGCGTTGTCCTTGGGAGATATTGGAGGATTCCTCGTTGATCACCATGTCGTACCCATCGGGAAGGGTATGGATAAAGTGGTCGATCCGCGCCGCTTTCGCCGCCGCGACAACTTCATCGTCGGTGGCATCCAACCTACCGTAGCGGATATTCTCCCGGATCGTTCCGTTGAACAGCCAGGCATCCTGCAACACCATACCGAAATGTGAACGGAGGTCGCTGCGTGAGAGTGTGGAGATATCCTTGCCATCTATACTGATTTTGCCGCCATCGAGTTCGTAGAAACGCATCAACAGCTTCACCATGGTGGTCTTTCCAGCTCCGGTCGGTCCTACAATCGCGACCTTCATGCCTTGGCCCACCTTCGCTGAGAAATCCTTGATTACCGGAACTGCCTTGTCATACCCGAAGCGGACATGTTCGAAGTCCACGTCCCCCGATAGCCGTCCCAGGATACACGAGGCATGCTCTTCCGTCTCCTCCTCCCCCTCGAGGAATTCGAAGACCCGTTCGGCCGCCGCCACCGTCGACTGCAACAGGTTCGTCACCTGGGCCACTTGCGCGATGGGATGGGTGAAGTTGCGCATGTATTGGATGAATGCCTGGATATCGCCAACCGAAATGACTCCACGAATCGCAAGGGTCCCACCCAGCAGTGCGATCGCGACATACCCCAGGTCTCCAATTCCCTGCATGACCGGCATCATGAGACCGGAAAGGAATTGCGATTTCCATGCGGAGTCGTAGAGCTTCTCATTCACTTCGTCGAAAGCTTCGACCACCCGGTCCTCGGCGCAGAAGGCCTTGACCACGATATGTCCGCTGTAGACTTCCTCGACTTGACCGTTGATCGTTCCCAACGATTTCTGCTGCTCCATGAAATGCTTTTGGGAAGCCTTGACCACCCGTGCGATGAACAGGAAGGAAATCGGTAGGATGACCAGGGTGACCATGGTCATCAACCAGCTGATGGAGAGCATCATCACCAATACTCCGATCATCGTAGTGATCGAGGTGAGGACTTGTATGAGCCCCTGGTTGAGGTTCTGGCCCAAGGTATCGATATCGTTGGTGACACGTGAGAGGATTTCCCCATGGGTGGTGGAATCGAAGCTTCGCATGGGCATGCGGTGTATCTTGTCGGCCACATCCTTGCGAAGTGCTTTCGAGATGCGCTGGGTGACGGTGCTCATGATAAAGCCTTGGCTGAACATGAAGAGGGCGCTGAGCACATACAGGACAACCAAGGTCGAGAGGATACGGCCGATCCGCGCGAAATCGATTCCATCGCCTCCCGCAAGCTTGCCTGTGATTCCCTCGAAGATTGTGGTGGTTGCTGTTCCCAGGATTTTCGGGCCGACAATAGTGAATACTGTGGCACCCAAGGCGAACAACACGACTATGACCACTGCGAATGTATAGGGAGAGATGCGTTTGGCCAATTTTTTCACAGTACCTGAAAAGTCCTTGGCCTTTTGCACTGGGGCACCCAACCCATGGCCTCCGGGTCCACGTCCGCCGCGGAAAGCCGGGAGTGCCTGTTGTCCCGATTTTTTTTGTTCTGGTCTATCCATGGTTCTTGATCTCCTGCAGGGACAGTTGCGAATGTGCTATTTGTTGGTAAACCGGACAGTTTTGCATGAGTTGCGCATGTGTTCCCTTTCCGACAAGCCGACCTTCGTCTATAACGAGGATCGTGTCGGCATGGATGATGCTGCTGATGCGTTGGGCCACCACCAGCACCGTAGTATCGGGTACGTCGGTATGCAGCCGCTTTCTCAATTGGTTTTCCGTTCGGTAGTCGAGAGCCGAGAAGCTATCGTCGAACAACAGGATCTTTGGGGTAGCTGCGATCGCTCGGGCAATCGACAATCGTTGCCGTTGTCCTCCCGATACATTTACGCCTCCCTGGGCTATAGGCGACTGGTACGTCTCCGGTTTCTCTCCGATGAAGGTGCCGGCCTGGGCGATGTCCGCCGCCGCTTCGATCGCCTCGGATTTGAGATCCGGTTCGCCATATGCGATATTCGAAGCAATCGTTCCACTGAACAGCAACCCCTGTTGGGGAACGTATCCGACCAGTTTCCGCAGCGCTGTCAGATCCCGTTGCCGGATATCGATCCCGTCAATGGTGATCGAGCCCGAGGTGACGTCGTGGAACCGTGGGATCAGATTCAGCAGAGTCGATTTGCCGCTTCCGGTACTGCCGATTATGGCGGTTGTAGTCCCTGGTTCCGCGACAAACGATATGTCGCAGATCGCCTCGGTGTTGGCTCCCGGGTAGGTGAAGCCCACATGATTGAACTCTACCAGACCCTGTGGTTCCGGGGGAAAGGGTACGGTGGACGAGGCGGTCTCGATGGTAACCGGGGTTTGCAGGACTTCCCTGATGCGGGCGGCAGAGATGGATGCACGAGGCAACATGATAGTCAACATGGTGATCATGAGGAAGGACATGATGATCAGCATGGCATATTGGATGAACGCCATCATATCCCCGACCTGCATCGTTCCGGCTTGGATATGCTGTCCGCCTTTGAAGATGATGAGTATCGCGGTCAAGTTCATGATAAGCATCATCAGGGGCATCATGCCGGACATGGCCCGGTTCACGAACAGCGAGGTGGCTGTCAGCTCGCTGTTGGCCTTTTCGAACCGCGAGCGCTCGTGGTCTTGGGTGTTGAAGGCTCGGATGACCTGCAAGCCGTTCAAGGTTTCCCTGACAACCTGGTTGACATTGTCCACCAGGATCTGCAATCGCTTGAAGCGCGGCATGGCAAGTGCGAACATGGTGATCACTATGGTGAATATGGCCAGCACCGCGACTCCGATGGTCCAAGACATGCTGCTGTTGGTTCTCAGGACCCTGAATAGGCCTCCAAGTGCCATCATCGGGGCAAATATGACTACCCTGAGAATCATTACGAAGGATTGTTGGATCTGTTGGATATCGTTCGTGCTTCTGGTGACCAGGGAGGCTGTGGAGAACCGGTCCATCTCATCCTGGCTGAAGGAGACTACCTTCTTGAACACATCCCCCCGCAACCGTCTTCCCAATCGGGCGGCTACCCGGGAGGCGAAATAGGAGACCAGGATGGACGCGGCTACTCCCAATGCGGATATGGCGAGCATGCGCAATCCGACCTGGACGATATAGGAATTCTGGATTGCCGGTACATCGACACCCAACAGTTCAAGATCCGTACGGATATAGGCGAGGGCAGCTTGCTTGAGGATGCTTTCCGTTGCCGGTTGCCCGGCGGTTTCTCCCATGCCCAGTCGGGCCAGTATCGGCAACAACGTTACTTCCTGAATCGGAGCGTCTTCGACTAGCACGTAGGCGGGAAGCCGGTAGGTTTCGGTGTCGTACCGGTAGGAGGCGGCCAGGACAGTCGCATCACCGCTATCCAAACGCGCCTCCACGGCCGCATATGTTTGTGCCGTAAGGACCGCCGGCACCGCCGTTTCCATACCTCCCTGTTGGATACCGATATTCACGATGTTCGAAGTGTACAGGGGTAGTGTGAGGTCCGCGAAGACCTTCAACATGAGCAGCAAAAAAACCAATACGATGGGAAAGGTCGATTCCTTCAGATATTTCAATACCATGGACATGTCGGATCCTCCCCCTCGACCGCTTTGATCAAGTTGTCCCGTATACGGTTGCCCAAGGTCTCGAAGAGGGCCTTCTCCTCCGGGCTGAACCCTTCGAACGTTTCCGATTCGAATTGAAGGAACCGGTCGTGGGCCTGCTTGAGCAGGTCGGCTCCCTTCGCGGTGATATGTACCCGCATGACCCGGGCATCGACACGGTCCCGCTCTCGCCGCACCAGGTCGTTTTTCATCAATCGGTGGAGCATGACCGTGAGGGTAGATGGCTTAATCATGAGCTTTCCGGCCAGTTCGGCCTGGCTCATGGGATTGGCGCGGTCGAGCATCATCAGCAAATGGAACTGCGCCGGATGGATATCCAGCGAGGAGAGCAACGCATGGCCACGCAGAAACCGTAGCCGTGTGATTTGAGCAAGCAGCGGGATGGTGGGGCAACTGTGGGAAGATGGGTCCATATTTCAATCCTATTAGTTAGCTACCTAATAAATACTGGAAAGCCTCGTGATGGTCAAGATAAAAAAACCACCGGAACCAAGTACCGGCGGTATGCTATCGGGAGGTGAAGCCTCCGGAGTCAGGAAATGTTGCCGTTCACTGTGCAATCTGGATCGCACCGGAAGTGGTGGAGACCTCAAGGGATGCCGAACCGTTGCCGACAGCGAAGGTTTGCGTCCTCTTTTCGGTACTGAGATCATGTACACCGTCGATGCTGGTCGATATCGAACCGCTGAGGGACGATGCCGACACGCGGCCGCCGAAAGTCCGGGGCAGGGTGACACTGATTGCTCCGGATATGCTCTCCAGCGTAGCGTTCGAAGCATCGAGCAAGGGAAGCTTGATGGCACCGGATACACTGCCCACTTCGACATCCGATCTGGAAGTCGAGATGATCTTGTCGATCATGATGGCACCCGAAACACTTGTGATCCCTACAACTCCAGCTTCAATGGTCTTGCCTTCTATGGATCCGGAAACGCTGGCTATCTCCAACGAGTCGGTTGTTGATAGCGAATCGAAGCCGATGGATCCGGAGACGGAATGGAGTTCCACCTCTTCGGCATACAACGGACCGGGAATCTTCAGTTGCCCCGAAACCGTCGATACGGAAAGTTCGCCTTCGGTCCAGGAATTCGGCAACGTGACGGTGAGGTGCGCATCAAGTGTCTGGAACAGGTCGATGCCCAATCGTTGCTTTCGTTTGACTTCGACAAAGATTCCATCGCGATCCTCACGGACTGTCATGCTGTACCGGTCCCGTGCGGCGCCGGTGAGCGTTACCGCAGCCGAGTCTCCCCTCGATTCCTGGATTATGGTGATATCGGGTACGTCACTCTTGATCTGGACTTCCCCGTCTTTTCTCAATGTCAAATCGTTCCTATAGGTTTCCCCTGCAGCCCCAAGCGAAAGACTTGCGGCAAGCAGGATAAGTATCGATACACATACTCGTTTCATATTATTTCTGGTCCCCATGGAACCGTTGGTCCCAATCCCGTTCCTTGTCGAAGATATTCTCTTCCATGCCTTCGACTTTTCTCTTCAAGTTCTCGAACGTCTCGCGCAGGTCCTCACGGGTCCGGTTGAATGGTCCCCGTTCTTCCTGGTTGTGTTCCGATTCCTCGTAGTGTGTGCCGTATCCCGGTTCCAATGGGAGGAACAACGCGATCAATGCGTAGATCACGATTCCGGGAAAAATGCCGGTCACGATAATCGAAACTGCGGTGATCGCACGGAGAATATCGACCGGGAGGTCTCTCCAATCGGCAATCCCTTGGCAAACGCCAAATATCTTACCCCTTCGGGACCGGTACAATCGTTTGGTAGCCATATACATCCTTCCTATTCCTTATTGTTGTGTCTGTTGCGGAGAATGATCTCAAGATTCTCTATCCGCTTGGCCAGATCCATAATTCCGTCTTCCAATTCCCTATCGCTCTGTCGTCGCTCGTTCTCCTTTTGGGTGGAGGCTCCCCGCTTCCGTTCCTTTGCCCGTATGCTGGCCTTGATGACCCACGCAGCGAACAAGAACGGCGCGACGATCGCAATGATTGCAACCAAGTTATCACTATTCATTATTTCCCTTCCCCCGGATGCCCGTCACTCAGTTTTTCTTCGCGTGTTTGCGCAACTGTTCGAGCTCCGCTTCGATATCATCCAATTCCTCGAGGTCCGCGAACTTGGAATCCAAGTCGGCCCTGGGTCTTCCCATGCTTGCGCTGGCCTCCATGCGGTCAACCTGCTGTTCCATATGATCGAAACGGGAGAAGGCTGCGGCATCCGAAGCTTTGCGGATGGTGTCGTTGGCTGCTTGTTCCTCACGTGCCCGTGCGGCCCGCTCGACAATAACCTGATGCTTCTGCCGCAACGATTGCAGCTTGTCTTCCAGTCTACCGATATCTTCCTTGCTTTTGCCGATCATGTCGGCATAGCGTGCGCTCTCCTCTTCCATCCGGGCCAAATCGTCCTGTGCCCGGCGCTTCTCTACCAGCGCTTCCCGCGCGAGGTCCTCGCGACCTTTAGCCAGGGCTATCTCGGCGCGGCTCATCCAGCGGCTGACGAGGGATTCGAGATCGCTGCGATTGCGGTCCAATTTGGCCTTTGAGGCCATTTTGCCGGCGCAGGATGACTTGAGCTCGATCAAGGTATCTTCCATTTCCTGCATCATCAGCTTGATCATCTTTTCGGGATCTTCAGCCTTGTCCAGCAAAGCGTTGATGTTGGCGTTTACTATGTCCATGAAACGTGAGAAAACTCCCATATTCTACTCCTTGTACAACTGATATCAGAGCATCTTCATACTCTCTATCTTGTATAAAGCATGAACCGTGCCAACATCAGAAAAAACTCCCCAGAACACTATGAAACATTCTTAACTCTCTTGCAAGCAGGATTTGTGGTACTTTGTATTGAATCTGTCCTGCTTGTGTGGCAGATAGATATTGGTGAAATTGACCAACCTATGGTAGAATCCACCTATGAGTGAAGAGCGTTCGGGCTATGCCCAGGCCCCTTTGGGAGAATCTGAAACCTTCCTGAATTTTCAGCAAGCCCTCAGTCGTGCAGCAACGGTAAACAGGAGTGTTCTCGTAGTCGGTGAACGCGGAAGCGGCAAGGAGATCGCGGCATCCCGTCTCCATTATCTGAGTCCACGCTGGCAACACAACCTGGTCACCGTCAACTGTGCGGCCCTTCCACCCTCTTTGATAGAGACCGAACTGTTCGGGTACGAGGCAGGTGCCTTCACCGGTGCGACAAAAACGCGCAAGGGACGGTTCGAGGAAGCCGAAGGCGGGACGTTGTTCCTGGACGAGATCGGCTTGATTCCCCTGGAAGTCCAGGAGAAGATTCTGCGGGTGGTCGAGTACGGGACATTCGAGCGGGTGGGATCGTCGAAGACCCATGAAAGCGATGTGCGGATTGTCGGTGCGACGAACGCCGACCTGCCCACCTTGTGTGCCGAAGGAAAGTTCAAGGAGGACCTGCTGGACAGGCTCTCGTTCGAGGTGCTGTTCCTGCCTCCATTGCGGGAACGGGGAGAGGATATCCTGCTATTGGCTGAATTCTTTGCGGCAAAGATGTCCCTGGAGTGCGGTAGATCCGATATGCCTGTCCTCACCGAAGCTGTCCGCAGACAACTGCTGTCCTATCCATGGCCCGGCAATGTCCGTGAATTGAAGAATGTGGTGGAACGTGCGGTGTATCGGGCAGCTGGGCGAGAGATAACCACGATCCAGTTCAATCCGTTCGAGAATCCCTATGCCCCCTGCATACCCGTGGCAAAGCCCGAAGTGCCTGAGGACGAGGTTCCCGCCGTGCCGTTCGAAGCAACGCTTGCGCTGGATTCCTATGAACAGGCCAAGCGTGACCTTGATATCTCCTTCATCCGAAGGGCTCTGTCCGAAGCCGAGGGCAATCAGAAGGAAGCCGCCTCGGCCATGGGACTGACCTATGACCAATTCCGTGGATTGTACAGGAAATACAAGGAGATCCTGGAGGCATAAAAACAGGCTGTCGCTCAAGTTTTTCAGACTTTCGCAACAGCCTATTTCTGCACGCATACCTTGTTGTCTACTTTGCCGCGGGTTTCATCAACAACGCCGCAATCAGATATATCGCTCCGACGGGCCAAAATCCACTGGCAAAGAATGCGATGACCGCTCCAAGGCGCAGTGGCCAGGCAGGGATCTCGAGCCAATCGGCGACTCCCTGGCAGACACCAAAGAGCACCCCATCCCGTGATCGACGCAACCCTCTGGCAGGTGCCGCATCGAAAATTCCATCATGATAGCCCTTGCGGTACTCGCTTCTCATATATTGTCGGTAGCGTTCGCTGTACCGGTTTTCCATACTATTCCTTCCTTGTTTCTTCTAGATTATTTCTTGGTCTTTGCCGCTTTCATGCTGGCAAGTTCAGCTTCGATAGCCTCGTCCGATTCCATCTGGGAAAATTGCTTCTCGGTGGAGTGGGCGGATCCGGAGAATCCAGCCATCTCGGCATCGGCTTCCATCCGTTCGATCTTCTCTTCCAACTCCGCAAACTTTCTGCAGGAAGATACCGCGTCGATCTCTCGCAAGGTCTCCACGACCTTTTTCTTTTCCTTGGCGTGGTAGGCGCGCTGGACCAACATGCGTTGCTTGTCCCGGACCTCTTCCCGTTTCGATTCGAGCTTGGCGATCTGGTCCTGCATGGAATCGACGATAGACTGGATCTGGATCAGTTCCTCTTCAAGTCCGGCAAGGCGCTTGACAGCCCGGTTCTTCTCAACCAAGGCTTCGCGGGCCAGGTCGTCGCGTTCCTTCTCGACCGCAAGCTTGGCGCGGTTTTCCCAACGGTTGAGCAGCTCTTTGGCATGCTTGATCTCATCTTCGATGATAGCGCGGTTCGCCAAGCGTTCCGCCGCGGCGCTCTTCGCCTCGATAAGGGTCTCTTCCATTTCCGAAAGCATGAAACGGATCATCTTCTCCGGGTCTTCCATCTTGTCGAGTTTTGCATTCACATTGGCGTTCACAATGTCCTTGAATCTTTTGAAAGTCTTCATATGTTCTCCTTATGTATCGGTGCCACTGGCGGCGTACCGTATTGTCTCTTCTTGCACCACTACTATGCAAACACCGTGCCAACTCTTGTAAAACCTGCATCTGAATAGCAAATTTTACACATTTTTTGGATTAGATGATAATTCATGCATGGTTAGTCCAAGCAAAACCGGGAAGTGGTGGCAAGGGTGTTGGTAAATTTCACCATTGCCCATGGCCCGTTTAACCGATAGAATGGCGGCATGGGAACATTATTCATGGTGGCGACACCGATCGGCAATTTGGAAGATATCACGATGCGTGCATTGCAGACCCTTCGGGAGGTCGATGTTATCGCATGCGAGGATACACGGCATACGCAGCGGTTGCTGACCCGTTACGATATACACAAGCGGCTGATCGCCTGCCATGCACACAACGAAACCTCTTCGGCCGCCGGAATCGTGAAGTTGCTCTCGGAAGACAACAATATTGCGTTTGTTTCCGATGCGGGGACCCCTGGTATCAGCGATCCGGGGGCACGTGTTGTGAATGCCGTGCGGGAAGCAGGGTTTCCCATCGTGCCGATTCCAGGTGCGTCGGCCTTGGCCACACTCATCTCTGTCAGTGGATTTGTCGGCAAGGCTTTCCTGTTCGAGGGATTCATGAGTCCGCGTGCAGGTCGTCGACGCAAGCGGCTTGTGGAGTTGCTTGCGAGGGACGAAGCCTTCATCGTATACGAGTCGCCTTTCCGTGTGGTGAAATTGCTCGAGGAATTGGCCAGTTTGGCACCGGATCGCCGCATATTGGTGGGAAGGGAGATGACCAAGGCTTTCGAAGAGTTCGTGGACGGGACGGCGCAAACGGTTGCCGGGGATTTTGCGAAACGGACTTCGATCAAAGGGGAGTTCGCCATTTGCATATCCCCTTCGGAAACCGCCCGGACCGAGGATGAAGAGACAGAGTGATTACCATTGCAAAGCTTTCCTCGCTCGCCGAGGGAACGAAACTGAGAAAGTGCGCACGCATACTCGATGAGACTGCAGTGTCTTTCGGACAGCAGGCGCCTGTGGATATTCCCTATCTTTGTGCCGTATGCCAGATCGTGCTCGACTCGAACGACACCAGAATCAGCGGGCCGACGCGTACGGCTTGCCGTAAAGTCCTCTCCTCAGATGGGAACGACCGGTTGCTTTGGGCCTTGGCCGATGCATCCCATACCCTACATACCGATTTGGGCATCGAAAAGGCGGACTGGGATTTTCGGGATGCACACGAAGCCCGATTGGATGCCTCCCACCGTACGGTCCTTCCCTTCACGGTGGTACTGGACCGTCTCCGTTCTCCGTTCAATGTGGGATCGGTTTTCAGGACCGGTGATTCCTTTGGAGTACAACACATGGTGTTGGTGGAACCGACCGCCTCGCCCGAACACCCCAGGGCGACACGCAGCGCGCGCGGATGCACCGGGACCATACCGTGGGAGGAACTGGCCGAAGACCAGGTCGTGACCCGATTCTCGAATACACCCCTGTTCGCACTGGAACTGGGAGGAACCGATATCGCATCGTTCGAATTTCCCACATCCGGTGCGGTTGTGCTGGGTTCGGAGGAATTGGGAGTCAGTCCCGCCCTGCTGGCTCTCGCCGACGCCTCCTTGGGACGAGTGAGCATCCCCCTCGCCGGGAGCAAGGGTTCGTTGAATGTCTCGGTGGCTTTCGGGATATTGATGCATGCCTGGTACAACGCGATAAGGGATCGGTAGCCATGGGTGCCTTCGTCTCCAAACGCTTGACAGCCGAGGAGAACTATATACGGATGACCGAGACTCCCGTGTCCCGGCTCATCTCCTCGTTGGCAGTTCCCACAATCATATCCATGCTGGTCACCACCTTCTACCATATGGCCGATACCGTGTTCGTCAGCCGCTTGGGAACACAGGCCAGCGGAGCCGTCGGTATCGTATTCTCCCTCATGTCGATCATCCAGGCCATCGGCATGACGTTGGGACTGGGCGCAGGCAACTATATCGCCCGGCTACTGGGGGCGAAGGAGAACGACAAGGCCGACCAGGTCCTCTCCACAGCCTATTTCACCGCATTGGGAATCGGTCTGCTGCTGTTGGTCATGGGAGTATCTTTCCTCGAGCCGTTCATGCGGCTTCTCGGTTCCACCGATACGATACTTCCCTATGCGATGGCCTATGGCGGCATCATACTCTTCGGAGCTCCCATCATGGCAGCATCGTTTGTCATGAACACCACGCTTCGAAGTGAAGGCAATGCACGTCTGGGTATGCGGGGGATGGTTGTCGGATCCGTGCTGAATGTCGTGCTCGATCCCCTGCTCATATTCGGTTTCGATATGGGTATCAAGGGAGCTGCTATTGCCACGATATTCAGCCAATCGGTCTCCTTCGTCATCCTACTCTCGTTTTTCCTACGCGGGAAAAGCACGCTCCACCTCTCCCTCGCGAATTTCCGTTGGAAGAAATGGGTTTACAAAGAGGTCGTCACCACGGGCATGCCGGCCTTTTATCGTCAGGGGATGGCGAGTATCTCCATGATCCTGCTCAACAATGTGGCGGCACCTTTCGGCGATTCCGCCCTGGCTGCCATGACCATTGTCACCAGGACCATGCAATTCCTTGGTTCCGCGCTCATAGGGTTCGGGCAAGGCTTCCAGCCTGTCTCCGGGTTCAGCTGGGGGGCGGGGCGATTGGATAGGCTCAAGGCAGCCTTCCGCTTCTCGTTGATAACCGGTGTGGTGGGATTTACGATTCTTGGGACCCTCGGGTTCTTGTTCGCTCCAACCATCATGCGGTTCTTCATCAAGACCGACCGGACGGTAGTGGAAATAGGGGCGTTGGCCATGCGATTGCAATGTGTGGTCATGCCGCTACAGGCCATGAATATCATTGTGGCCATGTTGTTCCAGTCCATCGGAAAGGCGAAACAGGCTTCGCTGACAGCTTTGTCCCGCCAGGGACTGTTCTTCGTCCCGGTGATCCTGACTCTTCCGAAACTGATTGGAATCAGGGGGATGCAGCTGAGCCAGCCGATCGCGGACTTGGCGACCTTCGCCTTCTCGCTGTTCCTCGTCCTGCGTTTTTGGCATACCCTCAACAAGAGAATGGCGGTCAGTTCTGCGGGCGTGAAATCTCGAACAAATCCTTGAGACGGTCCTCGATAGCCCTGTTGAGCGTATCGGGAGGGAAATTGCCCTTCTGATTGCGGCTCCCGGCCAATCGGTCGGTGAGTATCTGCATGCCCTCGTCTATCGTCTGCACAGGATAGATATGGAACTCCTTGCGTTCGATTGCCTCGATGATTTCATACGGAAGGATCAGGCTCTTGATATTCTGGACCGGAATGATCACACCGGGATGGTTCTTCAGCTTCAGGCGTTCGCACACATGGTAGAATCCGGTGATCTTCTCGTTGATTCCCCCCACCGGCTGCAATTCTCCCATCTGGTTGACCGATCCGGTCACCGCGATATTCTGTTTGACCGGGATTTCTCCGATAGCGGACAGCAGCGCGTAGAGCTCGCTGGATGATGCCGAATCGCCGTCGATTTCGGCATAGGACTGTTCGAAACAGATGCCGCTATAGATGGAAAGGGGAAAATTGCGGGCGTAGCGTTTGCGCAGGTACCCCTCCAGGATAAGCAGTCCCTTGTCGTGGATCTCACCCGATAAGCCCGCTTCATGCTCGATGTTCACGATTCCTTCGTTTCCCGGAGCGACAGTGGCGCTTATGACCGTGGGGGTGCCGAACGAGGACGGGCCCCTGTCGAGGACTGCCAGCCCGTTGACGACGCCTGTCTTGTGGCCATCCAGCGCAATGATCATCTCTCCGCTTGCGATCTCATCGAAGATCCTGTTCTCCGTGACACTGGAGACATAGTCGCGTTCCTGGATCGCTCGGAGCACCACTTCCTTGTCGATCGCAGCAACTCCCATGGTTTTGGCCCAATAGTCGGATTCGCGCAACAGGTCGGCCAACAACGAGAGTTGTGTGGTCAATTCATCGCGCGATTCGGCTGCCAGTGCGCTGAATCGCAACAATTCTGCGATTGCTGTCGCATCGATCGGCAAGAGGTGTTCCTCGCTTTCGATCATACGGACGAAACCGATGCACCCCGCGATGTTCTCTGTAGTCGCCGGCATGGTGTAGTCGAATTCCGCCGAGACCTTGAAGAGTTTGAGGAAGTCGGGATCGTGTTCGCAAAACGCGTCGTAGGAATCCTCGCTGCCGACCAGCAATACCTTGAGAGACAGGGGTACCGGTTCGGGTCGGATGCCGGCACTGCGGGAAGGGCTGAGGGTGGCATTCTGGATTACCAGTGCGCTGGTGGTGAGGAAGCGTTTGAATGCTTCCCAAAGGCCCTCGACGGTAAGCATCTCTTCGGCGCTGATGACGATATAGCCACCTGCGGCCCGTAACAACGACCCTGCATGGATGGAGAGGAAGGGGAGGTAGCGTTCGTCGCGAGTCTCTCCCGGCGCATCCAGTGATCCGAAGAGGTTGGCGAATGTCGGATGCGACTCGAATACCAGCGGCCGGGCGTCCGTCAGTTCGTGGTCTATGAGGAGATTGACGCTATAGCGCAGGAAAAAGCTTCCATTGGGCATTTCCTGCGGTGAATCCTGGTCGAACAGGTATGCATGTTCGGCCAAGTCCTGCTGGATATGGTGCATATGCGTCTGGATAGTGGTATCGGTAAATTTCTCGGTAATATCGGTCAACAGAGTATGGGCCAATGTGGACAGGGTCGGACTATCGATCCTGTCGGACTGGGCCAAGCGCTTGGCGATTTCCTGCCGTAGCCGGGTGACGAAATTCTTCATCGCCAACACGAACGCCTTGCCCTCTCCGGGACGGAAGGTGACCGCGACCGGCGTATCGGGGTGGCGGAAGTTGTGGATAAAGGCGATATCCCGCAATTGGGAGATGTCGTTGGCATAGGTGGCCGTAGCCAAGCGGATCGCTGTGGACCTGCCGGTACCCGGATCTCCGCTCACAAAGATATTGTAGCCTTTTCCAGGGATGGAAAGGCCCATTTCCAAAGCCCGCATAGCCCTCGGTTGGCCTATGATAGCGGGGTGCTCCGGTATCGGACCACAAGATTCCACAATTGAAGGAGAATACGTGAACCTGGCCTCATCAGCCGTAAGCTCACGGCGGGAGAACCGTAAATCTGCCATGAGGCTCACTATAGGTGGTGGAATAATTGATGTCAACTCTCTATAATGCCCGTATGAAGATTGAAGTGCTTGCAGACTATATACGTACACGTCTGAATCTTGACGAATTTGTCGATGCGGACGTGTCGCTGAATGGATTGCAGGTCGGTAGACCTGGCAAGGAAATCAAACGGATCGTATGTGCCGTCGACGCCTCGCTGGCAACATTCCGACAAGCCGCCGAGATGCAGGCCGATGCGATCTTTGTACACCACGGACTCTTTTGGGGAAAGCCGATCGCTGTCACGGGTGCCCATTACCAACGGCTCGCCGTATTGCTCGAGCATGATATCGCCCTGTTCGCCGCCCATTTGCCTTTGGATGCGCATGCCGAGTTGGGTAACAACGCCACTATGGCAAAGCTGTTGGGGATTGCCGATCCACAACCGTTCGGTCTGTACCATGGGAAATATATCGGATACAGCGGAACGCTTCCAAAACCGATGGGGGTGGATGAGATTGCAAGCATATTGGACCTCGGACCGGAGACCGGACTGCATGTCCTCCCGTTCGGCAAGGATCTGGTTTCGACAGTCGGCATCATCTCGGGTGGTGCGGCATTTGAAGTCCAGGAAGCGGTTGCCATGGGATTGGATGCCTATATCACCGGTGAGACCTCGCATACCATGTACCCCTACTGCCAGGAAGCTGGAATCACCATGATCTGTGGAGGCCATTATGCCACCGAGGTGTTCGGTGTGCGCCAGATGGCGAACGAGTTCAGTGGGAAGTTGGGTCTTGACGCATCTTTCATTGCGCTTCCGACCGCACTATAGTAGGATGAATCCCAACATGGAGATTACCAGACGCGAGAAGTTGTTCCCATTCGTTCTCCCCGCAATCATTGTGGCAGCCGACCAGCTGACCAAGGCTTGGGTTGTCGCAACCATTCCCCAAGGCACCGTACATGCATCGTTCCTTTCCGATTTCCTCTGGATTTGCCATGTCCGCAATTCCGCCATCGGATTCAGTATCGGCGACGGATTGCCCGAAATGGTGAAACGGATACTTTTCATCGTGTTTCCCCTGATCCTGATGGTATTTCTGGTCATATACCTGGTGAGGTCGAACGACCTTACACGGTTCCAACGCTGGATGCTGGCGGGAATCGTCGGTGGAGGATTGGGAAACATCGTCGATCGCATGTTCCGACCCGAGTGGGTAGTCGACTTCATTAGTGTCAAGGTCTATGGATTCCTCGGTTTCGAGCGATGGCCGACTTTCAATGTGGCCGATGCTTCCATCGTGATGACAGGAATATTGCTCATGCTGAGTATTCTTTTCTTCGATTCGAGGAAGGGGAAAGTGGAAACGGATGAAGTCGAGGAGGTTCCACATGAATAAAAAGATCAATACGGTGTTGTTCGTCTTGGGCGCAACCGTAATCAATATTGTGGTCATGGCGATCCTGTTTCTGGTTTGCATGTTCCTGATCGCACGGTTTGTCGATCCTGAAAGTCCGATGTTGCCGTTGTGGCTTGGAATGATGTTCCTTGTCTCCATCGGTGGCAGTTTTTTCCTCTACACATTGGGTATGAGGAAGCTTACCGCAAAGTATGACCTGGAAAAGTATCTCGATCCGATATTCACCAAGAAACGTAAGGATCGAAAACGGGGATTGTGATGATGCTTGGTTCACGCGTTCAACCGGTTGAACAGCTGCAGGACTCCTCGTGGTTTCCCTTCTCCGATGAACCGGTGATCGAGGGACTGTGGTATGTTCCGCGGTTATCCTGTCCGGTATTCCTGTTTCCGGAGGATGCTCCCGACGGCAAATGGCACTTGTTCGCCCACTCCTGGTTGGGTATCCAGCATTATGTCTCCAATAGTGGCATCATGTGGGAACCGATGGGTCTGGTGCAGGTGCGGGGCAAGTATCCGTTTCTGTTC
>PGXU01000117.1 GCA_002839335.1 Spirochaetae bacterium HGW-Spirochaetae-4 | reverse complement strand
TGTGGATCCACCGGTGCCCGTGGAGACCAATGTGATTCGTGCGGTTCGTTGCTTGACCCGACCGAGTTGGTCGATCCGAAATGTGGAGTCTGTGGTTCCACTCCGGTGTTGCGGAGTACGAAGCATTTGTATATAGATCTGCCCAAGGCGTTGCCCTTGTTGGAGAAGTGGCTCGATACAGCATCTGTTGAGGGTTTCTGGGCGAAGAATGCCATTCAGACCACACGTTCCTGGATTCGCGATGGGTTGAAGGAGCGTGCGATCACGCGGGATCTGAAATGGGGCATTCCTGTGCCCAAGGAAGGATTCGAAAACAAGGTGTTCTACGTGTGGTTCGATGCTCCGATCGGCTATATCTCGATAACCGCCGCATTTACGACCGATTGGCGTTCCTGGTGGCAGGACAACGACAATGTCGAATTGTACCAATTTATCGGAAAGGACAACATTCCATTCCATACCGTCATTTTCCCGACGACACTGTTGGCCTCCGGAGATCCTTGGACAATGCTTCACCACATGTCCTCAAGTGAATACCTGAATTACGAAGGTGGCAAGTTTTCCAAGAGCAAGGGTACCGGTGTGTTCGGCAACGACGTTCAGGAGACAGGTATTCCTGCGGATGTATGGCGCTTCTACATGTACTACAATAGACCTGAGAAATCCGATGTCCTGTTCACCTGGAAGGATTTCCAGGAAAAGGTAAATGGTGAATTGATCGGAAACTTGTCCAATCTGGTGCATCGGACCCTAACGTTTATCAGCAGGTTCTATGATGGAAAGGTCCCGGAAGGTGCAATCGACACCCAATTGGCCCGTGAGATCATGGATAGGGAGTCCGAGATAGACGATCTGTTCGAACATGCGGAACTCAGGGAAGCGCTCCGCAGGATATTCGCCCTTTCCTCGGTCGGCAACAAAGCCTTTCAAGACGGCGAGCCTTGGAAGCAACGCAAGGAAAATCCTGCCGCTACCGCCACATTGTTGCGAACCTTGGTGTATTTGATCAGGGATCTTGGAATTCTTATAGCTCCCTACATGCCTTCGGCTTCACGGCAACTCCTTGGCTATCTGGGCAACCAGGAGGCTCGTTGGAGCCATCTGGGAAGTTTTTCCGGTGTGGAAACCGTTGGAAAGCCGGATTACCTATTCACGAAGTTGGAAGATGACTTGATCGAGATGTTGAGGATACGATACGCAGGTAACCAGGATTCGAGAAACGAGGAGAAGCAACGAATGGAAAAGCAGCAGCAGGAAGCGGAAGTACAAGTACAGGAGGAGGCTCTTTCAGAACTGTTTGCCAAGAAGGTGACATTGAAGGTGAGCAAGATTGTCGATGTCCAGCAGCACCCGGGTGGAGACAAGTTGTATATCATCCAAGTAGATACCGGAAGCGAAGAGCCGACCACCATAGTGTCGAGTATCGTTCCATATTATGAAAAGGATGCGTTGCTCAATAGGAATATCGTATTGGTGCAGAATCTCAAGCCGGCAAATTTCCGGGGAGTGAAGAGCCGTGGAATGCTATTGGCGGCAAGCGATCCCAAGGCCGAATCCCATACAACCTGTGAGGTCATATTCGCCGACCAATTTGCTGTCGGAACCGAATTGAATCCGGAAGGTATCGACGTACCGCAGGAACCGCGGAGCCAGGTCAAGGCAGACCAATTCTTCGCGTTGCCATTATACACCGAAGGTGGTGTGGTAAAGATCGACGGTCGTCCTATCGGAGCTCAAGGAACTGTATTGTCCGTCACACGATACCTCGACGGCGAGGTCGGCTGATCCACATGATGCACGCCACCGTTGCAAGGGTAGGTCTCGATCGACTCGATGCTACTTGGAATCCGTTTCAAAGCCAATTCTGGGCAAAGGCGAAACGGGTTGCCTCATGGCGTGCATTTGCGTTTGATTTCTCCTATGCTTCGGATGATGGAAGTGAATCGGAATCGACCGTTGTCATGGTGTTGGTTCGAAGATTGGTTTTCCGTCTACGGATAGCCTATGTGCCGTTTGGTCCAGATCCTTGTGCATACCAGCGCGATACCGCTGAAGTAACGCGTGATTTCGCTCGCTTGGTACGCCCATTGCTGCCGAAGGGGACCGCCTTTATCCGGTTCGATTTGCCGTGGGGAGCCCCTGACGATGAACAGGTTGTTCCTGTCGTCGGCAAGAATCTCCGGACCTGCAAGGAATCGGTCCAGCCTGAGGCAACCGCACGGATAGACTTGTCCGATGGGTACGATGCGGTAAGGATCCGATATCGTGAGCGGGCGAGACGCAACGTCCGTAAGGCACAAGCAAAATCGATTCGGATCGAATCATGGAATGGGGATCCGAGGACCTTCGAAGCGTGGTATTCGGTATATGTCGATACTGCGAAACGTGATGGGTTTACCGCCAGATCGGCGTCCTATATTCGCAACTTCCTTGATATCGCAGCCAGTGATGTTCGCTCGATCCTCTATGTGGCCCGCTATGGGAGCACAATCTTGGGGGGGGCCATTATCCTGGAAAGTCCAGGAGTCGCACTCTACCTGTATGGTGCCTCGCTTCGGGTGGACGGATGTTCCCCGTCGTATCTCCTGCAGGATTATGCGATACGGGAAGCTTGTGCACACGGGTGCAAGATGTACGATCTCTACGGTATCAGCGGTCCCCAGCAACGGGGGTCTCATCTGGAAGGATTGCGGCTATTCAAACGGGCTTTCGGCGGGTATGTCTGCTATCGCCCACCATCATTCGATTATGTGTACAGGCACCTTTCAAGGTTCCTGTATGCCAGTTTTGAAAATGTACGTTTCAAGATCCATCGGAAACGGCATCCCAAACGCATGTCACAGCAATACTCGATTTCTACCGAGGAATAGACCTGATACCGTTCATTGCCAAACGAAGTGAGTGGAAAGGGACCATGCAATGGTCCACTCTCCCGAACGAGTGCAGGCAACGTAAGGTGACCGAAGGAACCTTTCATGCCAAACGAAGTGAGTGGAAAGGGACCATGCAATGGTCCACTCTCCCGAGCGAGTGCAGGCAACGTAAGGATCCATACCTCGCCCCTTGGGGCGGGTATTGATACCTTTCATTCCTCCAGATTGTCGACCAAAGCCCTGAATTGGTCTCCCCTATCGAATTCATGCCTGAACATACCGAAAGAGGCTGCCCCAGGAGAGAGGATCACGGCGACGTTGTCTTGGAGAGCCAAATCCTCGAGAGCTGCCGCATATGCTGAATCGAACACCGCCTGCATGGAATCGAATGGACCAGAAAATGCGAGATGTTCCTTTTCCAATAGCGGAATCAACTTGTCTTCAGTAAAACTTCCCGCCAGCACATGTATTCCTTTCGCTTCTTTCAATGCCTGTACCATACCTTCTGCCTGAAGGTTCTTGTCGGTTCCACCACATATGAGCTGATAGTTCCACGGGCAGGTTGCACAGGAAAACGCAGCGGCTTCGGGTATGGTCGCGGACGAGTCGTTGATGAAAACCACATGGTTTTTGATTCCAACTTGTTCCTGGCGATGTGGTACTCCGCGAAAAGTTTCCAATGCTTTTCCGATTTGCTTGGTCCCAAACCTGAGGCTGCGACAAATCGACCATGCCACCCGGATGCGGGCGTCTTGTTGGGTCGCTCCTGCGATACTCTCAATGATGGTGATATTCTTTTGTCGGATCCCGGCTATACCCGATACTTCCTCATATACCGATTGGGGCACGAGCAGCCGTGTGTTCTGGGCTCCGAACAGCAGCCATTTGTCCTCTTTGTACGATTGGAAGTCGGTATATCTGTTCAGATGATCGTGGAAAATCGAGGTAAGCGCCACTACCTTGAATCGGGGAACGGCTTTTCCGAGTATTGCGTAGAGATCACGTATTTGCCACGAAGACAGCTCACAGACGAGGTATTCGGGAAGAGCCTTGCCCTTATGGAGGCGGGATTCCAGATTCGCGAGTATGGAGAATCCACTGATTCCCATGTTGCCGAATTGGATTGCTTCGTGTCCCAACATATTCAGTATATGGGTGGTGGCTGCTACCGTGGTGGTTTTCCCCTTCGTCCCGGTCACAGCTATGATTTTGATTGAATTGGTAATTGGGGATGCGAACACAAAAGAAATATCGGATTCAATCCGTTTGGCGTACGTGAGGAATGGACTATCCGGTGAAACCGCAGGATTTTTGATGACGATATCTGCCCAGACAAAATCCTCTACCCGATGTTCTGTGCAGACCACGGTGGCTCCCCGTTTCTTCAGAAGTTCCAAAGAGCCTCCCAAGGCTTCTTCGCTCCGAAGGTCGGTGATCCTCACCTCGTGTCCGCGATCGAGAAAATAATTCGCCGATGCAAATCCCCCACCTAGAATCCCTAGGCCGAAAATTAAAATCCGCATGATATGTGCATTGTAATCATCAGATTTGATAACGACAAGTGATTTCAAGCCAACTGTGCTATAGTTGGTATGAAAGAGGCTAGGTATGCTCAAACAAATTGATTTCCACGATAATGAACATGTATTGCGTCTATTCCTTTCTGTATTCACCCAAGAACCATGGAATGACAGGTGGGAGAGCGACAGGTACGCTATGGCATATATCGCAGACCTTATGGATAATCAGAATTCCCTTTGTTTCGGATGGTATCGTGACGACCGGCTTATCGGCTTGGCCCTGGGCCATACGTACCACTGGTGGCAAGGGAAGGAATATTTTATCAAGGAATTCTGTATCGCCAGGGAAGAGCAGGGCAAAGGGCAGGGTAAGCAATTCTTGGGAAGTATTGAAGAATACGTCAAGTTCCTTTCGATCTCCTGCCTATGGCTTTCAACCGACCGGGATGTTCCTGCCTATGCGTTTTACAAAGCATCGGGCTATATCGAACAAAAGCAATCGGTGATGTTTGCCAAGCGGATACTGTGAGACATGCACTCGCCACTTCTTGTATGTATGCCTCCGTAATGCCTCATTAGAAAATCTAACTTTAGGGAAGTTTCCTCAGAATCAAAAAACCTAACCCAAAGGGATTCGAATCCTTCATGCTGAGAGTGTG
>PGXU01000028.1 GCA_002839335.1 Spirochaetae bacterium HGW-Spirochaetae-4 | reverse complement strand
AATCCTCCGGTCCCGCAATCCGGTAATTGACCTTCGAGGTGAGTCCGAGTGCCAGCGGTCCACTATAACTGGCACCGAGGAGGGTGTCGAACGAGCCCCAGGGTGATGCGAAAAGGCCGGTCAAGCCCAATGTGACAGCAGTGGGACTGAGTGCAAGCGCATAGGAACCGGTTATGGTGTTGGTAAGCCCAAGCTGCTGGTTCACCCTGAATGTGGTCTTTCCGATATTGTACTCGGGAAATGTCAGGCTCAACGAATAGAGCGTATCATCCTTCGCCAGCAAGCGCGAATCGTACCCCAACAGGAAATCAAGTTCCTCGACCATGGTGGGATTGGCCAACGGAGAAATTACCACCTTCGCACTATTTGCACCTTGGGTGAAGGCGAAGTCGCGAAGCTTGTAGATGCCGGCTTGAAGTTCCCGCCGGTATACGCTGCGTTCATTGATGAACACCTCGACCGTCGATGGTTCCTCAACCACCACCTCATATTCGAATTGATGGGTTTTCGGAGTCGCATCGCCATAGGCATAGCGCTTCTCCAGCGCAATCCCGATACTGTCGGTCGAGTACCCCAAATAATCGTTCACGTTGCCGAAGATCAGCCTCAGGCTCTTCGGCTTGAAATCGTAGAAACCTTGGATGCCTTGGAATGTGAGATAATCGTCGGTTGAGGTCGACCATGGATTGGAGAGCGTCTGGTCATAAGCCCGACCCGGATGGAATGTATAGGAGAAATCAAAGGCAACATCGAAGAGGGAAATGGAGTTCTGTGCCTGCATGGTGAACAGGGAGCTTGGATCGATCTGCCAATTGTCCGCCTCGTTCAGGTCGACCAACGAGAACATCGACAGGTTGGTGAACCAGGAGAACCTTGCCGGCTCGATGGGCATGCTTCCACTCATACTGTAGGAACTGTACCGCGCAATATTCCCACGGTTGATGGAGAGGATTCTGGTCGGCATCATCCAAGTCGGAAAATTCATATGCAATTCGAATGTCTGGTAATCGTACCAAGTGTCTATGCCCTGTTCGTTCAAATATTCCAGGCTGAAAAACTCCAACGTGGTGTTAAAGAATTCCTCTTCGAAAGAATCTACCAACAAGTCGGAAATTATGGTACGGAACTCCAAGACTTCGATCAGCAGGTGTTCCTGGGTGAATGTGACATTTATATCGGTCAGATATTCATCATTGACCAAAAGTGGAACGTAATAGGTGCCATCCTCGAAGATCGACAGGTCCTCTTCGCCAGCGACATAGAATTCAGCCCAAGGATCTTCCTCGACTATAGGTTCTTCGAATTCGGTCCAGTCAGTACTTTCATCAGGAAAAGGTGTCGGAACGGGTTCTTCAACAACTTCTTGGACCGGTTCAGGTTCTGATTCTGGAGTTGTGGTTGGAACGATTTCCAACTCCCCATTGTCAACAGGTGTGGTAACCAGGACCGGCTCTGCGGGTTCCGGAACTTCCACCTCGGCGGGTATGTTTTCGATAGTCTCGGGTATTTCAATTGATTGTACAGGTTCAGCTATAGGTGAAGGGGCTTCCTCGATATGGGGAGCCTCAATTTCCACAGTTGCGATTGGTTCTGCTGGAGGCACTTCGGGCTCGGCTATCGTGCGGAACGAGATGACAGCAAGGAGCACAATCATGTATATCAGCAGGATGACCAGGATGCTGATTAATCGCTTCTTTCCTACAGTCATCATGCATCCCGTTCCTTACAAGGTACTATCACTAATTGTTGTATGAGATCTTCGCTGCAAAAACCTTCTCTGCGTCGGTAAGATTTGTGGGGAACTGCATATTCTGCGGCCATGCGACTTGGACAGCCACAGTCTTTCCCGCCAATAGATTCAAACCATTGACAAATCCCAGTGCCGCTCCTTCATACACCACGCTCTGCCGGGTGGCATTGTTGGTTACTTCAACCTTGGCGCCGTTCAAAATCTGATGCACAGTACCTGCATTGGCAACTGTGAGTGTCATGACCTGCTGTCCATCGGCAGTAAGTGTCGGTTTGGCGGAATCTATCTGGACACGTGCGGTAGTCCTGGTCGGCGAGACATACAGGCTCGTAGTATATACATACAAGAAATTGAACATGCTCTGTCCTTCGGTGGCACGGCCTTGGGAATAGGGAATCTGTTCCGCACGTAACCTGAAGGAGAGCTCAGTGGGTATGGTCCGTGGTCCACGGTACTGCACCCTGACAATCTGGGAACTCTGCGGCCGAAGAATCACTTTGCTGGGAACAATGGAGAAATAGGCTGCGGCACTTTCATTGAGTTCCCGGCCCGCCGAATCCATATCTCTGGTCAATGCAGAGATTTCCACCGCAATACTATCGTCCGAATCGTTTACAATGGTGTAGGTTTTCGTGCTGTTCGCGCCAGTAGGAGCAAACGACTGCTCCAAGGGTGAAAACTGAAAGGCAAAGATCGGGGCAACAACACATACCGTCAACAGTATTGTCAGTATAAGTATTCTTTTTTTCATGGAATAAATCATACCACTCAAACGTACTCGGTGCAAAGGTCTTTTCATATCAACAGCGTACGAATTCATGCAACACCCCATAATTCAAGTATTTGGCTTGGCTATGTTTTGCCATATTTACCTCATTTTGTCACGTTACCAGCAACTAATATCGGTTGGTCAAAGCATACGGGATATATTCACTTATGTCAATTGTAAGTATTTATTTCACTTTTAATTTTAAATTAATTTTTCTAGTATTTCACTTTCTATTCCATTGTATGTATTTACATAACGTTCATAATACCATTACTTATGACATATTAAGGATTCTCGCCTTTGCAAACTCTCATAGAAGAGTAAATATACAGCAAGATACACCCCTCGACATGAAGTCCCGAGGATGTACCACATATTCTTACCCTTAATTGACACTTCCTTTCCAATCATGCTATGTTCTTGCAAGTGTTACGACACATCGTACACGGGCTGTAGCGCAGGGGTTTAGCGTACAAGTCTGGGGGACTTGGGGTCGGCGGTTCAAATCCGCCCAGCCCGATCAGGGGAACTGTTTGGAATGGCGTATTTGCCTCCTGCGGTTCCTCTTTCTTTTATAATAAGGATTTGAACCGGAGTTGCGGCGTTAGTCGTCGAAGCGCATGCCAGCAGTAGGCTGGCATAGCAACAGAGGCGGGTCGCAGGACGGCAAGCTGTAACCAGCGATGATGGCCGAGACCAAATCCGCCCAGCCCGATCAGGGGAACTGTTTGGAATGGCATATTTGCCTCCTGCGGTTCCTCTTTCTTTCTTTCCCAACCTCAGTGTGGCAATGATTGATCGACAATTCCTTGATGTGGGCGAAAAAGCAACCTCCTCAATCCTTATCAAACATTTCGCAGACGTTCTCAATATCTTATCATTAGTGGTGGACCGTTGCCCAGGTTCCATATCATTTCTTTGTTTTCTATAGGAATTATCGATATACACCCACGCACATGAGCCTTTCTTCTTATGGTTTACAACCATCTAAATCAATATATCGTCATCATACTTTTTATTTTAATTATTTCTGTCTTTATTATTGTCAGATTTGTTTTTTTTAATTGTAATATCAATAAACTGGTGCTAATAATTAATCCGTAAGCTTGAATACCTGCTGCATAAAACTTTTTGAGGAGGTGCAATGATTATGGAAAAATCCAATCATTCGAAGCTTGGTAGTAAACTTGTATTGTTGGCCGTCTTCTTAGTGGTATCGTTGACAATGGTTTCGTTGTCGAGCTGTTTCCTATTGATTAGCGATGCCGAGGTTTGGGTAGACAACTGGACAAATTATGACTACTACATCTATGCGGACAGTTCCTACCTCGGCTATGTCGCCGCCTGGGGTGATGAGACATTCACTATTACATTGGAAAGCTCCTCTGAATACGTAACACTTGAGGCCCGCTACGCCGACACAGGGAATTATGCTACCAGCACGACAGGGACATTGGAAGCCGGATCAAGTTATACTTGGACAATCGACTAAACCCGATTCTTGGAGATCACTGCCCAATTCCAACGTGTAACCAGCTCCTTTAGGTTCATTACATTCGAACTACCTCTCATATGGATAATTGAGTATTATTTCGTTTATTAACTATTATTCTTGCATGATGTTACAAGTTTTGATACACGGTTTTGAGTCTGCTACCCATTGACCTTCCTCGGATTATTCTTTAAATTTGAATTAATTCCATAAAGGAGGAAGACACTGTACATACCACATGCGGCAGGGATCCTTGGCAATTGGAATCATAGGCAGGTACGGTTCCTGATAACGCTGCCCTTTGGTTTGTTTGTTCTCTTCTTGCTTTCCGATACACTTTCCACACACTACCTACTCTACTCTGATTTCACCCAACTGATGTTTGTTGTAATTGCGTTGCTGATCCTGTTGGTTGGATTTCATCTGCACTACATGATGGTCAGGGCAGGAATAATTCCCATGTTGGTACCACGACCGATACGACGTGAATATATAGGTCTGGTCGACGACATCCTAAGACACGATGAATTTATGAAACTGAAGGATTTTTTCCACCATACCAACCATATCTACGACCATGTCGTGCGGGTCTCATTCATTTCGTATGCGATTTCCAAGATGTTCGGCATGAACTACAAGGCAGCGGCGAGAGGCGGGTTGTTGCATGACTTCTTCCTATACGATTGGCGAGAACGTAAGGCCTCCGACGAATCAAGAGCGCTACATGGCAAAGAGCATCCACACATCGCTCTAGAGAATGCCCGCATGCATTTCGAGGTGAGCGAACTGGAAGCCGATATAATTGTGAAGCATATGTTCCCGAAGACCAGGCACCTTCCCCTTTACAGGGAAAGTGTGGTCGTTTCTGTAGCTGACAAGATTTCAACCATATACGAGTACTATTGCCATTTCCTGCGCCGCAACCGGTAACGGTCAGACGCGAGGAATTATCCACCAGGAACTGGCGGACCCCTTTTACTGGTTGGCCAACGTCTCTTCCAGCATCTCCAAAGCCTGCCCCATCTTGAATTCGGCGTAGAGTGCGGTCTCGTTGATCTCGAATTCCTTGGTAGCGGCTTCAAAAGCTTTCAGCGTATTTTCCTTTGGCATGGAGAGCAGTACCCAGACGCCTCCATCCGGATCGACCCAAAGTGCTTCTTGAGTCACTCCCATCAGCGAGGTATTGCTGGTCTGGCGGGAAATCGACTCGTACGCCTCAAGGGCTTGCAAATCACTGCCCGATCCCATATCGCTGGTATAGTTGACCACAACGCTATCGACAGTAGTATTGATCCATTGGGAAATCTTTTCCTTCGCATCGGCATTCGCCCGTTTTATTGAATTCGCCTTGTTGCTGAGTTTCGCATACCCTGTCTCATAATGGACATCCGCATTCTTCGGTGTAGCTTGGACCCAGTCTGGTTGCCGTTGTCCTTCGGCACCTATGATCACCGGTCCTTTCGGTTCCTCGACAGCCTTGCTGGAGGTACATCCCATAAACACCAGTGCGACAAGAACCACAACCATTACCGCCCACAAGTTCTTCTTCATACCAATTCCTCTCATGTCTTATTGTTTTCAAGCTCGTGGTCTGCGATTTTTCGCTATCCGATTGATTATAAACGTCGTCCCATTCCGCTTGGACCGAGATAAAGCAAAGGATTACAGTTCACAGACCGCTTCTTCCCTGACAGCCTACCATGCACACCCGAACAAATCAATTTTTTTCCTCCCGAAACCTCTACGTTCCCCACCAGCTCCTTACATAAGTGAAACCCATTCCCTGCAGATACGTATAGATGTACAGAAGCTACCGTCCAGAGTGGATGGGCTTGCGGCGATTTGCAGGAAGCCGGTGGGCGAAAAAACACATCGACCTGCAAATTTCGAATTTGAGATCGAGATGATTATCTCAAGAAGGAGCTAGAATATGCAAACTAAATTGCATCGCATTTTTTTAATCGTTACTGGTATAGTGCTGGTTACGGTACTGATGATAGGCTGTTCAATGGCAGCAGATGATCCTGGAACAATCCGATTGAGTCTTACCGATGCCCCGATTGCCGATGCGAAGGATGTCGAAGGGGTCTTTATCACCATCTCATCGATTGAATACAACTTGAATGGTGCATGGATCGAGGATACGGGGTTTGAAGGTCCGCAAGAATTCAACCTGTTGGATCTTACCGGCGGCACAGTCGCTCCCCTGACAAATACGGTCATCAGTGCAGGCGAAGTCACACAAATCCGCTTCAAGCTTGACGTTCAAACGGATGGCGCATCACCGAGAGCAACTCCTGGAAGCTATATCGTAATCGATTCCCGTGGTGAAGCCGATGGTGTTATCGATGAAAATGACGATACCTATGAACTGTTTGTTCCCAGTGGAAGCCAGACAGGCTACAAGGCAGTGGGTAGTTTCACCATTCCAAGCAACGGAGAAGTTGAGATTACCGCTGACTTCGATGTACGCAAGTCGGTGGTTAAGAGAGGTTCGAAAGACGAGTACATCCTCAAGCCTACTATCCGTTTGATCGTAAACAACCAGGCAGGAACCATAGACGGCAGTTTCACCGCGATTGGTAGTCCCTTTACTGCCTTCACCGTATTTGCCTATGAAGATGGCGTGTATACGGACAGTGAGGCCCCGACTGGAACAGAGGATCCGGAAACGTTTGTTGCCTTCGAAAACGCTGTCAGCAGTGCGGCTGTCGATATCACCGACGGTACGTACATTCTCCCGTTCCTGGCTGCAGGCACATACGACCTGATCGTCGTCGGAGTTGGTGACGATGGTTCATACACGGTCATCGATTCGACAACCTATGGAGACATCCTAGTGGAAGCCGAAACGACTACCAACCGGGATATAAGTCTTACGATCCTATAATTGGGGCTTTTCCAAACAGGTCATCACTTTTCAGGGAGAGGAGTTGAATTGCTCCTCTCCCTTCATGTCCAGGCAAAGCAACCTGGTTCCCTGTTGCTGACTCGAGGGGAAATACTGTTCCGAACAGAAAAAACCAGATAAAGGTTTACCACACGAGTGAAACCCCATAGAATAGTCGCATATCCATAGGCAAGAGGGGGGAATCAAATCGAACTCATGTATGATCAGTCCACTATAGCTTTCTTTGGTTTGGTTTTCCATGGATTGTTTGCGATCGTATACTTCACCCTTTGGCTCAGCAACCGTGAGCATGTCGCGGGATTGGGATATTGGACGATAAATCTCCTCCTCCATGTCATTGGACGGATTGTTGTGCTCACCAACATATCCCAAACAACACAAATCGGTGCGGTGGTCGGCAACCTCACTACAGGTATCGGAGCTGTCCTGTTCTATTTTGGGCTGGCGGCTTTCACCAAGACCTCCATCCGCAAGAGCTTCTATTATTCCTTCGTGGTGGTCCTCGGCATTGCCAGCATCTGGAGTACCTGTTTCCTCGAAAACCTGTACATACGATCGATTGTTGCAGATATTGCCATTCTCTTCCTAACTTTCCGGTACCTCACACTCCTATGGAAGAACCGCAATGCGAGCCACTGGTACCGTCGTCCGTTCATGGTACTCTTCCTGGTCTATTGTGTACTCGCTTTCACCTTCATCATGAGGACCGTATTCGATGCCAGCGCATTGTATAATGGAGAACTCCTACCAGCGTTCGATTCGCCACAATTGCGGATAAGCCAACTATTCGCCCTGATAGTCCTATCGATAGTCAACTTTAGTATTCTTGTTCTTTCCAACAATGCTTTGCTCAAGGACCTGGCCAACGACAGTTTGGAAAAAGACAAGATGATGGACAAACTCAAGATATTGGCAGAACGCGACGGCTTGACCGGTCTGCTCAACAGGAATGCCGTGGAACAGTATCTCGATAATGCGGTCGAGCAGGCAAAGTCCGGATGCCGATGCATGGTAACGTTGGTGGATATCGACAATTTCAAGCAGATCAACGATACCTGCGGCCACGAATGTGGTGACTTGGTGCTGGTCCACCTTGCGAATATCTTTTCCACAAGCATCCGTGAGAGCGATATGGTCGGTAGATGGGGAGGTGATGAATTCCTCTTTATCCACAAGGAGATCACACCCGAACAGGCCGCCGATCTTGTCCATCGCCTGCATGAGGCCGTAGATTCCTTCGATTGGGCAAACGCGATCCATAACGGGGACACCTCGGTCTCGATATCCAGCGGATTCACGACCTGCAGTCCAACAGAATCAAAGAGAGATGTCCTGCGGAGAGCCGACCTGAACCTCTATCTGGCAAAGGAAAACGGACGAGGCCAAGCTGTCGGCCCATAGGACGTTTCTGGTAACATATCATTTTCACTTGCCACCCCCACTATCCCTAGGTATAGTGGTTTTATGAACACATCGGGAAAAACTGTAATACTATTCTTTGTATTGGTTGCCGGATGCTTTGTCTTGGCTATCACCCTCGTACCCATCGACTCACAGGGACCGTTGTCTACCGTCATTGCTATAACTGTGGGAACCGCACTCCTCAGTTTTACCTTTGGCCTGGTGACCCGTGACTATTCATGGACCGATCGCCTGTGGAGCACCACTCCTGTCGGGTATGCGTGGATATATGCAGCCGCGGGTGCCTTCAATCCGATTGTCACCCTGGCTGCGGTCCTGGTTACCATATGGGGAGGGCGACTCACGTTCAACTTCGCACGCCGGGGAGGATATACAGGGGGAGAGGATTACCGTTGGCCTATTCTCCGCGAACGGATAGGAAACCCGGTCGGCTGGCAACTGTTCAACCTCCTGTTCATAGCAGGATACCAGCAGTTTCTTTTCATCTGCTTCACCCTCCCCCTGTACACCATGTCCTCATTGTCCGAAGCGAGACTCTCGACCAGTGCGATTGCGGCAGCCGTTCTGCTGCTGGCATTCCTCACATTGGAAACCATTGCCGACCAACAACAATTCGAATTCCAACAATCGAAATATGGTCTGCTCTCCAAGCGTACGGAGTTCCGATCCGACTATGAACGTGGATTCAGGACCTCGGGACTGTTTTCCCGCTCACGGCATCCGAACTATCTGGGAGAACTGGGCGTTTGGTGGAGCATGTACGTGCTTGGGGCCATAGGTATGGGATCGCTCTTACATTGGAGTATCGCAGGTCCGGTTCTTTTGACATTACTATTCATCGGCTCGACAATATTCACCGAGGGCATCACGACCAGTAAATATCCGGGGTATTCCGAGTACCGCAAAGATGTCTGGCCGATTTTTCCGAAACTCTGGTGATGCCGTTCCGATGTTCCTTGACTATATTGGAGGTACAGGATGCAGGCATTGATGAAACGGTTCTTCCCTTCGGCAATGGTTTTGCTCCTGTGCATGTCGACCCTTGTGGCGGCAGGAAATACAGAACAACCTGAAGTTGCTGAAAGCGAGGCCCCAATGATCACGACTACCCTAGCGGAACGGTTTCCCTTCATACCGATACAAGATGAACTGTTGGCGAAGCTCAATGTATTGGAATCACATATCATCCTCCAGAAAGGCACGGAGCGGGCATTCACCGGTACATATACGGATACGACCGATGAGGGCACCTACTATTGCCGACAATGCGATACACCGCTGTACTACTCGGAGGATAAATTCCACTCGAATTGCGGATGGCCCTCGTTCGATGATGAATTGCCGAACGCTGTGCGCAAATTCCCCGATCCCGACGGCATGCGGACAGAAATCGTCTGTGCCACCTGCGATGGACATCTTGGCCATGTCTTCGTTGGGGAGGGATATACCGACAAGAATATTCGCCATTGTGTGAACTCGATTTCCCTCGTGTTCAAACCGGGTCCTCCTGTTGCCAAGGCAGTGTTCGCCGGAGGATGCTTCTGGGGTGTCGAATACTTGTTTGAGAAACTCGCGGGTGTCCATGCCGCGACATCCGGATATACCGGGGGCCAGACCGAAAACCCCACATACCGCCAGGTGCTCACCCATACGACCGGACATCTGGAGGCGGTGGAGGTTTTGTATGATCCCCGCTTCATCTCCTATGAACAACTTGCCAAATACTTTCTTGAAATCCATGACCCGACACAATCCGACGGACAAGGTCCGGATATCGGAAACCAATATCTCTCGGCGATCTTCTACCGCAGCAGGGCGGAATACGACACAGCGATGGACTTGATTGGAATCCTCGAGGGCCGTGGAATGGATATTGCGACAAAAATACTACCCGCCGCAGTGTTCTGGCCCGCTGAAGAATATCATCAGGACTATTACGAGTTGAAAGGTACTCTACCCTATTGCCATTCGTGGACCAAAAGGTTTTGACATGTGTGACACCATGGCAACGACCAATGTATCGACAGGATCCCTGCTGTTTGCGAAAAATTCGGATAGGGATCCCGGCGAACCCCAGTTCATCCAGTATTGTGATGCCTCGGAGGGTCTAGACAGCCCTACGCATCCGGAGCATCGAAAATCCTACGACCTGGTACAGTATCCCCAGCTCCAGAAAGCCGCAGCATCGCTTCCCAATCCGTTGAAGGCATTGGTAAGCCGTCCTTCTTGGATGTGGGGAGCGGAAATGGGAATCAACGAAGCTGGAGTAGCAATCGGAAATGAGGCTGTCTTCGCCACCAGCAAACCCGAAAAGGACGGTTTGCTCGGCATGGATATCCTCAGGCTGACCCTACACAATGCATCGACTGCACAGCAGGCTGTACAGATAATCGCAGGCCTGCTCGAAACCTTCGGGCAAGGTGGAAACGGCAGCTATTCGGGAAAACTCACCTACAGCAACTCGTTCCTCATCACCGATGCGACATCGGCTTGGGTGGTTGAGAGCGCCGCTCGCAAGTGGGTTGCCAAGAAGGTAGAAGGTACGGCTACCATATCGAACGCCTACACCATAGGCACCGCATACGAAGACGCGGACGACCATACGAAATCCTCACATCCCGATTTCGCACGGTCCCATGCCAGTTCCTTGTACCGGTGGTTCACCAAAGGCGATATCAGGCAACAGACCACCACCCGCCTAGTGCAAGACGGTGATGGGTCATGGCAAACCATGCGTGACATCTTATGCCATACACAGGGATCAGCCGGAGTCCTCGACCACACCATGCGATCGATTTGCATGGACGCCACAGGATTTGTGAAAAGTCGGACTGCGGCCTCGATGATAGTCGAATACCACAACGGCGTGCCGTTGGCATGGTTCACCGGCTCACCACTGCCTATTTACAGCCCATTCTTACCATTTGCTGTTGGTCCCGAAGCCTGGGATATCGCCCCGCACGCCGATCTGCGCTTCGGGTATCGGTTCGCCCAGGAACGGACCGAGCTGACCAATCTGATACTTGCATCTCCGGTTAAGGCTAAGCAGAAGATTGGTGCCCTCGCGAGGGAAATCGAAACCGGCTGCCGAGCCATGGTAGAAAGTTCCTGGAGGCAGGGCGCATCAGCTCAACTGGCACAAGACTGTACCACAGCCCTTGCCGAAGAGCAGACCTATCGCATACAGGTCCAAGAAATATTGGTCGAATTTGGAGCCGAATCCAAGAGCCTCTACGAAAAACCGGACAGCTTCTACCGTTGCGGCTAGTGATCTGTAACACCTTGAACTTGTGGCTGGGCTTGGAGCGGATCGGACAGAGGGCAAGCTGTCACTCAAGCCAATTTTCCAAACCTTCCACCGTAACATCGGCAGACAACATGCCGCTGAATGCGACATAGGTGCCCTTCACACAAGGTACTCCGAGAGCCATATCACCAGTGAAAGCAACATCGAGGTGTCCGAATTGAGTCGCAATTGTCGCGACAACGAACGATGCCTCTTGTGTTTCGTCCGATTTTGGGGCTTTCCTGACTGCCAGCACGGGACCGCATACCAATACGATATCATCGGGTAGATTCCTGTTGCGTTTCTCCTCGGGCAAGTCAGGATCATGCTTGAGCATGAAATTCAAGGGGAATACGCGCTTGTCGGTCAGCAGCATGGGAAAATTGGACGTTTCGGGATTGTTGGCATAAGCCCGTTCGTAATCTTCCCTGGATGCATAGACCTCAAGTGCAAACGGAAAGGCGACCACCTGCATGGCGATCGAATTTCCTTCCTGCAACTCCGGCAAGACCGCGGCGTTGACCAGGTGGGTGACGAACACACCATCCTGCGCCTGGTTTGTACAAGCAACGACAGCACTAAGATCGTCGGCTTCCTTTGGGGTCGCATTGAAGAAGGGAATGGCATTCCACATGCATCTGCCGGCAAGATGCGTGTCGGTACCCAAAATCCTCACCTCTTCGCCTTCCTTGATCGCCCTGAAAATGAATTCGACACCCGAAGGCAACGTATGGTTCAAATAAAAGGCTCCATGTGCATGGCGCCACTTCGCCTTTCCATACATCGCGAGCATCTTCTCTGATTCAAGGACGCCGTCCTCGACAAGATATTCCAAAGCGAGATTCCGTACAAAAACAGGCATCGGCCACCTCCAATCCTTGTATCGTAGCAGAGCTCGGCCAATTATTCCATGGCTCTTTACGTGCTGTTGCCGGGGTGGCGGGATACTTGTCCCGAACCTTGTTTATGGATAGAATGGCACCCTATGAATTGGGCTGAATTTTTAACTGTTTTCGGTATTGCTCTGGGATTGTCCATGGATGCCTTCGCTGTTTCGATAACACAAGGGGCCTGTCTCGACATCCGCACCCTCCGCTACCCGCTGGCCATCGGAATAACTTTCGGTCTATTCCAAGCCGCCATGCCCGTGCTCGGGTGGCTTGCCGGAACCACATTCAGTTCCATGATCCAACATGTGGACCATTGGGTAGCGGTAGTCCTATTGGGCATTATCGGGATCAAATTGTTTGCGGATGGGTTCTTGGATTTCCGACGCAAGAAACATGCGGAAGCGAACGGGATGTCCTGTGAAGTCAAATGCGGTGGCATACTGCAATTCCACGATCTGCTCATGATGGGAATCGCCACCAGCATCGACGCCCTGGCAGTCGGAATCACCTTCGGAATGCTTGGAATAGATATCTGGTCGAGTATCCTCATCATCGGGCTGACGACGTTCATCCTCTCCACCGTCGGGGTATACATCGGGAAAAGGACAGGCCCCCTCCTTGGCGACAAGATGGAAATGGTTGGAGGAGTGGTGCTCGTGCTTTTGGGAATAAAGATACTCATCGAGCATATGGTCAAGGGGATTTGAATGTTCGACGCACACCGGCATCTCCCTGTATCGGGGGAACATCGCCCATCCCATGGACAGCATATCTGGTTCGCCACCTCGGGTCCCGACGAGTGGGCACTGTTCCAAACGCTTTCCTCCCCGCCCCAATGGAAACATGGGTATGGTCTACTGCCACAGTGGTTGTCGGAGCATCCCCATGACCAGATGGCGATCTTCGATATGGTTGCCCATGTGGAGGCATTGTTGCGGCACGATCCCCACGGCTACATCGGTGAAATCGGTCTCGACGAGCGCTTCGCACACCTGGTTCCCTTGGACGTACAGCTCTCTATCGCCGGTCGGCTGTTGGATTTGGCTGACAGGGCAAACCGTCCGGTGGCTATCCATCATGTCGGCAGTACTTCGCTATTGGAGAACCTGTTGGAGTCCGCTGATGTGGAAATCCCGATAATTGTCCATGGGTACCTGGGTTCTGTGGAAACCGCCCGGCAACTCTCCAATCGGGGATGTACGATATCCATAGGCCCGAATGTGTGGACCCACCAGACGAAACTGGGAAAAAGGCTTGCTGAAATCGATATTCCGTTCGTGTTGGAAACCGATTATCCACATGTGCCCGACCTTGTATCGCAGGCTTCCGGGTACGAACAGATCCTGGCCAGCCATTACCGGGAAGTGGCCCATCGGTTGCACTTGGAACAGACTGATCTTGAGGAGAAGATGCATGGACTCGCGACGATTCTTACGAATTGGTAGATTGCTGGGCGATGAGGCGGTTACCGCGCTCTCCGGTTGCCATGTGGTCGTAGTCGGTATGGGTGCGGTCGGATCGTATGCGCTCGAGGTGCTGGCCCGAAGCGGTGTCGGACATCTGCGGATCGTCGATTTCGACACGGTGGGTATCACCAACATAAACAGGCAATTGCTTGCGACCGATTCAACCATAGGAATCAAGAAAGTGGAAGTCGCCCGACGCCGCATATTGGACATCAATCCCGACGCCATGGTCGAACCTATGGATATGTTCGCGCATGAGGAGACCCTCGAAACCATACTCGACTATCCGGTCGACCTGGTGATCGATGCGATAGACTCCCTAGCACCCAAGCTGGCTCTGCTCGAAGGTGTGTGGAAACGTAATATTCCGGTGATTTCATCGATGGGAGCAGCATTACGCACCGATCCGACCAAAATCACGACCGGGGACCTTATGGATACGTATGGATGCCCGTTGGCGAAGCAAGTCCGCACGAAATTGCGTCGACGGGGTGTCGGACCCGGCATCAAGACCGTCTTTTCCTCGGAACCGGTAGACTTTGAATACAAGGAGCCGCACGAAGAGCAGCATTACGACTACAATGAGCAGATTTTGGACCGGGGGCGGGTACGGAAAGTGTTGGGTAGTCTCCCCAGCATAACCGGAATGTTCGGATTGCGCGTGGGGCACGAAGCGATTTTCCAATTGCTTGCACAAAAGCAAGCTCATGAAAGGTCTAGTTCATAGGTTCGCGACAGCGTCCGCAAACCAGGACCCGAACGCTTCGGGTCGGAGAGTATCGAGATTGACCGATGCCACCCTGACCCGCAGTGTCGCGATCTCGTCTTCTCCCCGCATGACCCGTTGCAGAAAAACCATGGAGAACCGCTTCGCCTGCTCGAGGGTGGTCAAGACACGCAATTCGTCGTCAAGCAAAGCCGGCGTATGGTATTCGACCGAAACCGATTTGACGACATACGCGATCCTCTTCTGTGCCATCAGCTCGACTTGTCCCAGTCTTCCCACCGATACCGACCGCAACATCTCGGTACGGGCATGTTCGGCGAAATCAAGATACTTGGCGTGATACACGATGCCGCCGGCATCGGTATCACTATAATATACTCTCAGGGAAAACTCGTGGGCCATCGGGTACCTCTATCTAGAAATTCAGTGTTGCGAACAAATCGTCCATTGTCTCCGCACGTCTGATCATACGCACCGATCCATCGGATTGCAACAGGTACTCGGCCGATCGCAATTTCGCGTTGTAATTGAACCCCATGGCATGTCCATGGGCACCGGCATCATGGATAACCACCACATCGCCCGGAACCATCTTTGGCAACTTCCGGTCGATCGCGAACTTGTCGTTGTTCTCACACAGCGACCCGGTCACATCGTACACCCCGTCGCTGTCCGAGGGGCTTTTGCCGACAACGGTCAGGTGATGATAGGCACCATAGAGGGCGGGACGCATCAGGTTCGCCATGCTCGCATCCAGACCGACATAATTCTTGTACTTGCTGGTCACGTGCCGAACATGGGTCACCAGGTATCCATACGGGCCTGTAACCATGCGTCCGCATTCGAACACGATCCGTAGGGGATCGAGACCTGCCGGAACGATCATCTGGTCGTACAGTTTTTTGATTTCGGAACTGACCCATGCGATATCCATGGCATCCTGGTCGAGACGATACGGAATACCAATACCTCCGCCCATGTTCACGAACTCCAACCTGATACCTGCCTCTGCCTGGAGGCGAATCGCCTGGGCGAACAACATGCGTGCGGTCTCGACGATATAACTTCCGTCCAGTTCATTTGAGGCAACCATGGTATGCAACGCGAATCGCTTGGCACCCAACTCCCTAGCCTTGAGATAGCAGGGAACCAATTGTTCGGTGGTCACCCCGTATTTGGCTTCCACCGGATTCCCGATAATCGCATTGCCGGTCCTATCCGGTCCGGGATTGTAACGGAACGAGATGAGCTCGGGCATCTTCGCACTGCGTACCAACGAATCGATATGGGTGATATCGTCGAGGTTGATCACTGCTCCCATGTCGAATGCCGCGGCAAATTCCTCGTCGGGGGTATCGTTGCTGGTGAACATGATATCCTCACCGACAATTCCCGCCTGCTGGGAAAGCACCAGTTCCGGCAGCGAGCTGCAATCGGAGCCGAACCCCTCCTCCTTCATGATCTTGAGTATGGATGGATTGGGGCAAGCCTTTACGGCGAAAAAGTTCTTGAAACCTGGAACCCAAGAGAACGCTTGCTTGAATGCCCGGGCATTGGCTCGGATCGCCTGCTCGTCATACAAATGGAATGGTGTTGGATATGCTGCGGCCAACGAAAGCATTGTTGCTTCGTCGACAGGTAAATTCTTCGTGCTCATGACCGGGCCTCCTCGGTGATAACCAGATTGTTCTTGATACTCGCGACTGCCTTCTCGATATTCCCCCGATGTCCGAACGCACTGACACGGATATACTGTCCTCCTGCGGCACCGAAACCGGCTCCCGGAGTAGCAATCACCTGGCATTGGTTGAGCAACTGGTCGAAGAAATCCCACGAAGACAGGGAACCGGGTGTCTTGACCCAAAGGTACGGCGCGTTGTCACCCCCGAAAACGGTCAGGCCCACAGAGCGGAGACCGTCGCGGATAATCCGTGCATTCTCCATATAGTAGGCTATGACGGCGCGCGATTGCGACAGCCCTTCGGGAGACAAGACGGCGATACCACCGGCCTGCGCGATATTGCTTGCACCGTTGAAGAAGGTCACCTGACGACGGAACCACATGGTATGCAGTTCACCTGGTTGTGAATCTTCGGCAACCAGTTCCTTGGGGACGATTGTCCACCCCAGCCGGACACCGGTGAAGCCGGCGAACTTGGAGAAACTGTTGATCTCTATCGCACACTCGCGTGCGCCGGGAATTTCATAGATGGTCCGAGGCAAGCTGGAATCGCTGATATATTCCGCATAGGCGGCATCGAATATGATCACTGCCTTGTGTTTGCGGGCATAATCCACGAAAGCCTGGAGCTGCGCGTGCGTCGCAACCGCTCCGGTGGGATTGTTGGGACTGCACAGATAGATCAGATCGACCTTCTGTTGTGGTGGTTCGGGAAAAAACCCGTTTTCCTCGGTCCCCGGCAAATAGACGAATCCGTCATACTGTCCCAACGTGCGATTGAACAGCCCGGTCCTTCCCGATACGACATTCGAGTCGACATACACCGGATAGGCGGGATCCTGGATCGCCACCACATTGCTGGTGTCGAATATCGCCTGGATATTGGCGGCATCGGCCTTGGCTCCGTCGCTGACGAAGAATTCCTCGGGATCGATTTCGACACCCAGTTGCCGATAATATTCTGACAATGCCTCGCGAAGCGGGGTATCGCCTTGTTCATCGCCATAGCCCGTATAGGTGTCGGCATGTCCCAAACCATCCACCTTGGCGTGCAAACCGGCAAGCACCGCCGGTGGCAACGGTTCGGTGGTGTTGCCTATGCCAAGCTTATGCAAGACAACTCCCGGATGTGCCGCCTGATACGTCTTTGCACGGCGTGCAATCTCTGGAAACAGATATCCTGCGGATAGTTTCCGAAAATTCCTGTTAATGGTAGCCATGTATCTTCCTTCCTAATTCGCTAGTATTTCACTTGTTTCTCTTGATGTCCAATGGAGCCAATGCCGTTAGGATCTGTTGTCTGTGTTCTTCGAATTCCAAGGAACACATGGGAAGCCTGAATTCTTCCTTGCACCATCCGTATGCGGCCATGGCGGTCTTGATGGGAATAGGATTGGTTTCACAAAAACATGCCGCGAAGAACGGGGAAAGGTTCTTTTCCCATCCCCTGGCCTGTACGAAATCACCGGAGAGTGCGGTATGGATCATAGTACGCATCTGGGCTGGAATGAGGTTTGATGCCACGGAAATGACACCGTCTCCGCCTGCTTCGATCAAATCGACCGCCATGTTGTCATCCCCACTGAGTACCGAGAAATCCTCTGGCGAACGTGCGATCACATCCTTCATCTGATCCAGACTTCCCGAGGCTTCCTTGACCGCCACGATATTGGGGCAATCGTTGGCAAGCCGTACCAAGGTGTCCGTTTCGATATTGACACCCGTCCTTCCCTTGATATTGTACAGGACACAGGGTATCCCGACCGAATCGGCAATGGTCCGGAAATGCAGGTACAACCCCTTCTGTGTCGGCTTGTTGTAATATGGATTCACCAACAACAATGCATCGACTCCGGCCGACTCGGCATGTTTCGACAAACGGACTGCCTCGCTGGTGGCATTCGATCCGGTTCCTGCTATGACGGGAACCCTGCCTGCGGAGGTTTCGACGGTGGAGGCGATCACCCGATCATGTTCCGCGTGGCTGAGTGTCGGGCTTTCTCCGGTGGTTCCACAAGGGACCAAGCCGTCGATACCTTGGGAAATCTGGAATTCGATAATCTGTTTGAACGCCTTCTCATCGACTAGTCCATATTCTGTAAACGGTGTGATCAGTGCTGTGTACACGCCCTTGAATCTTTTCATCTCCAACTCCTTTGCGATGAATCTCGCGCCGAACAGTATTCAGTCCATCAATTCGGCAAGCATATCGTCAAGCTTGAAAAAACCTTTTCTTCCATCGCTTACCCATGCCGCCGCTTGCAATGCCCCGGTTGCGAACCCTTCCCGGCTACGTGCCCGGTGGGTTATCTCAATCGAATCGACCGGACTGTCGAAGATCACCGTGTGGGTACCAGGATGGGATCCACCGCGAGCGGAACTGAGATGGATCTCCGAATCCGAACGCTTGCGGTCCAACCGTGCGGTCTCCAAGCTATCCTTGCGGGTAAGCTCCTCCAACAGGATATTTCCCAGCATGATGGACGTACCGGACGGGCTATCGCCCTTGCCGGCGTGGAACAGTTCCTGGACGACAGGATCGTACTCGGGAAACCGCTGCATACGTCGGGCAGCACTTCGCACCAAGCTGAAAAACAGATGTACGCCGATGGCGAAATTTCCCGACCAGATGATCGAGCATTCCGTTTCTTGCATCCTTTGACGGATACGATCCATGTCCGCATACCACCCTGTTGTCGCTATGACCGCAGGAACCTTCTCCTTGGCGTAGGTCATCATGCGTTCCTCTATTCCCTCAGGTACAGAGAATTCGACAACGACATCCGCATTGGCAAGAGAGGCTGCATCACAGGTTCGGGAGGTGACTTCCGGTCCTTGCGCATGAGGGTCGATCACAGAAACCACCTCATGACCGGACCGCAATGCGGCTTCTCGAACCACACGTCCCATCTTTCCAAAACCTACGATAGCAATTCGCATATAGCCTCCTCGCCCCCAATAATTCGATTGGAGGCAGTGTATCAGAATCACAACATTGTGTCTAGATTAATAACAAAATGTTTTTATAATAACAAATTTAACAATCTGTTACAGCACCCGCCCATCATTTTCATTCTTTGTCCGCTGGTATTCATTCCAGTATTGGTCGACATCCCGGGTGAGCTTGGTTATGTGGTCGATCATGCATTGTTCCGCCTCTTCCGCGTTCCGTGACTGTAGTGCGGTGAGGATACGGCCGTGGAAGTTCGAATAGTTGTCACCCACACGATATCGCAACTGTTCGAACAGCTGCGATTGCTGTCCCATTGCAGATAGCATCATGTAGAGGGAGAACAGCGCCTTGTTCTTGGATGCCTTGGCGATGCCGCCATGGAAAGCGATGTCGTCGTTGGCGATACTCTGGTGGTCGATCGAGTGCGAATGCTGGTTTCTCAGGCACGACTCGAGTTCATCCAACTCGGTATCGGTAATACGTTGGGCAGCAAGCCTTGCGGTCTGGCGCTCGATTGCCAACCGTGCCTCAAGCACCATGAGGAAATTCTCCAGCACATCGCTGTTGATCAAGTCATCCAAACTCTTCTTGTAATAATCCAATTCAAGGCTGTTGTTGGCAGCCTCGACAACCTGCTTGCCCAAGGCTGTTATGGAACGTCCCTTGAACCCATGCTTCTCGACATATCCAAGGACCTCGAGCTGATTCAACTCCCTTCCGATAGTCGCACTGCTGACTTCAATCCCACGCTCCGTAAAAGCATTGACTATGAACCAGGACCCGACAGGATCTTCTGATTCGTTGATGATCTCGAGGATCGGTTTCTTCCATTTGTCTTTGGCGATATCCAAAAATAGCCTCCTATGCAGCATGCCTATGGATCACAGGCAAACCGATGCATATCAAGTATAATACATAGTCGGTGCAAGTTCCAGAACTAACCGAAAAAGAGTTCCTAATAAGATGAGTAGTTGCCGAGACAAAGCCTCTCTTACGTATTATCTCCACTCATTTTGTCAATGTTTTACCTTGACTGGGTGTAAAATCCATTATAAACTACTACCACTCATAGTATGAGTAGTAAACATGTACGGCAAGGAGCAACCACATGATCCAAGGTGTTTTCACTGCATTGGTAACCCCCTTCAACAAAGACGGGAGTATAGATCTCGGCGCTTATAAAGCTCTGATCGAATTTCAAATCACCCAAGGTATCGATGGGCTTGTTCCTGTAGGTACGACCGGTGAAAGTCCGACCCTCGACTCCAAGGAAAAGGAACTGTTGATACAGGTTGCGGTTGAGATGGCCGACAAGAAGATACCGGTCATAGCCGGTACCGGTGCCAACAACACCAAGGCCGCGATCGAAGCCACAAGAAGGGCGAAAGACCTGGGCGCCGACATGACGCTGCAGGTCGCCCCCTATTACAACAAACCTTCAGAAGAAGGGTTGTACCGGCACTTCACCACAATCGCGGATGAAGCCGCATTGCCGGTTGTCCTCTACAATGTTCCGGGAAGAAGTTCCGTGAACATGTCCGTTTCCCTCTTGCTCAGATTGGCACAGCATCCCGGAATCGTAGCGGTAAAGGAAGCGAGTGGCAGCATGTCCCAGATCGAAGATCTCCTGAACAAGCGTCCCACAACCTTTTCGGTCCTTTCCGGGGACGATGCCTTGACCCTGCCCATGGTCGCCTGCGGTGCGCAGGGTATCATCAGTGTCGCCGGCAATATGTTCCCCAAGGAAATGGTCGACATGACCCATGCCGCCCTGGCAGGAGATATGCGCAAGGCCTTGCAGATCCACAATCACCTGTACCCGTTCTTCGTGAACCAATTCATAGAGACCAACCCGGTACCGATAAAGACCTATATGGCAAGCAAGGGCATGATGGAAGAGGTATTCAGGCTCCCGTTGTGCGAATTGCGTGAGCAAAACAGAAAGACGTTGCTTGCAACCTTTGGTTGAGCACACATGGCCTCCGATACTTTTCGGAGGTCGTTCTTTTAAAACCATAAATTAAAACTAAATGTTATTATTGATTATTTTTTGTTTTTAATATAACATCAACGTCACTACAATAACAGGGAGTGATGTATGGTAAGAGTAATTCTCAACGGTTGCGGCGGTCGCATGGGAACAGTCCTGACTAACCTCATCGGAGATATGTCGGATATGAAAATCGTCGCTGGAATCGACATTGTCGATGTCAGCCGTCCCTACCCCACCTTCGCCTCTTTGGAAGCATGCACGGTGGATGCCGATGTGGTCGTCGACTTCACATCCCCGAAGACACTCCATGGGTTTCTCCCCATCGCCATCGCGCGCAAGCTTGGTATTGTGGTGGCCACTACAGGATTGACCCAAGTAGAACTTGACTTGCTCGCGCAGGCCAGTGCCGAAATCGCGATATTCCGGTCGGGCAACATGTCGCTGGGCATAAACCTTGTCCAACAATTGCTTCAAAGCACGACAAAGGTTCTGGGAGAGCGGTATGATATCGAGATAATCGAGAAGCACCACAATCTGAAGAAGGATTCCCCCAGTGGGACCGCACTTATGTTGGCGGATTCCATCAATTCGGTCAGAATCAACAAATTGCGCTACGTCTGCGGCCGCGAAGGTGCCGACACGCTTCGCAAGCCGGACGAATTGGGAATCCACTCATTGCGTGGAGGAACGATAGTCGGTCAGCATGAAGTGACGTTCGCAGGTCAGGACGAGATCATATCGATCGGCCACCAGGCCTTCTCCCGCCAAGTATTCGCGACAGGAGCCATAGCTGCGGCAGCCTATATCGTTCGGCAGAAACCCGGGATCTATTCGATGCAGGATATGATACACGAATCGAGCGCGGTGACCACCCTCTACACCTATCCCGAGGAAGTCCTGGTTTCCTTGGAAGACCTTCCCCGCGACATGTCCGTGATTTCCCATTTGTATGGCGTTTTGGCAGAGAATGATGTGTTTATCGATATGATCAGCCATACGGGTGCGACGAATGGGCACTTGTCGGTTTCTTTCACGATCAATGCGAAAGACCAGGTGAAGACAGAGGCATTGCTCAGGGAATTGGTTGCGACACATGACGGTGTCCATCTGGGAATTGTGGACAACATCACCAAGTTGACGGTCGAAGGTCCGGGTATGGAATTCCAGTCCGGTGTCGCCTACCGGGTGTTCTCCTGCATGGCCAAAGCCGGAATTCCGATACTTGCGGTTACTACGTCGGAGAGCAAGATTTCCTATATCTCTCCGACGAGCGACGTCGATCGGGCGGTGGCGATAATCAAGAAAGAGTTCGGTATCTGATTAGTCGGTAGCCAACCGCTGCATGTTCACCACCTGCTCGTAGTATCCATTCGGGTAGGTGGCATGCACTACTGCGGTCCTGTCGTTCTTCTTGATCTTGACCACACGCAATACCGTACCGTCACAGACATCCTGTCCAAGCCTATCGACCATCCTGATCGTTTGACCCTCCACCGGCAAAGGAACGTACTCATAGGGGAAGGCGATATAGGCCAAGTTCTCCTTGAACGTATGCTTTTTCAAATATATCGCCAGACCGGGACATGCGGCGACGCATATGCCACATCCATTGCACTTGTCCAGATCCACTATCGGCAGATTCGTGATCTCATCGCCGACAATAATGGCATGTTGAGGACAAGCAGTCTCGCAAGGATTGCAGGGAATGCCTTCGATACACTCGATCACAGCAGCGAGAGCCCGTCTATCCTCGGCCGGCAACTGGTAGCAGGGGCTGGCGTGCAATTCAGCCAGATTCGGCGCACCGGAGACTTTCAATCCTTTATCGTCACTCGTGGTATGTTCCATACTATTCATCCTCTCGTTTGCGCCATTATCGCGGCTTTCGCATCACGTCGCTTCTGTCCGAACAATCCGGAACGCAGGGCAAGCATCCGTTGCTCGGCGGCCTTGAATCCAACCTCGTAGACCTGTTCGGCAACGTATCCGAGCGAGTGGGCGGCAGACAATCCGGCCATCCTCCCCTCTTCCATGGCTGTGCTCGCCTCTTCGACTCCGGAAATATCGCCGGCGATATAGATACTCGGTATGCTGGTGCGCATGCTTGCATCGTGCCAAGGCACCATACCTCCCAACAACGGGCTGTACAACGGCTCACACCCGGCGGCAAACGCCAACTCCACCAACGGAGTCAATCCTGCGGCGATACAGATGGTATCGACATCGAGCACCTTCTCGGTTCCGGGAATCGGTTGCCACTTGTCGTCGATCTGTACAATCGTGGCTGATTCCACATGATCGGTTCCCCGTGCCTCGAGCACCGTGTGGCTCGTATGGAACGGAACTCCGGCACGACGCACTTTCGCCGTATGGACACCATAGCCACCAAGTCGGGGTGCCGCCTCGACGATCGCCTTCACATCGGCTCCGGCCTGCAGCAACTGGTAGGACACGATGACCCCGACATTGCCGGAACCCACCATGAGCACCTTGAATCCGGGGAGCACGCGATGCAGGTTGATCATCGTCTGTGCGGCTCCTGCCCCCATGACCCCAGGAAGCGACCAACCGGGAAAATTCACCGAGTTCTCCACCGCACCGGTGGCGATGATTATCCGCTGTGCGCGGACATTAACGGACTTTTCCTTGTTCCTGACAATCCAGACATCCCGTTGGTTGAATATGCCACAGACCTCGGCATCCAACCAGACCTCGATCTTCAGGGCATCGGCTTCCTCGAGCAATTGTGTCCCGATATCGATACCACGGACTCCGGCCCTATGGTCGCGGGAACCGAAAAACTTATGTATCTGCTTGAACAACTGCCCACCCGGCTTGCTGTTCTCATCCACCAACAACACATGCGCACCAGAGCGTGCGGCTTCCAATGCGGCGGAAAGCCCTGCCGGTCCAGCACCGATTACTACGACTTCTCTCTCTTCCATCGTTATTGCTCCTGTTTCCAGACGCCGTAGCCCATCTGGGTTTCTATGACCATCCCATCCTCGACCGGGGTAATGCAGGTCCGGACATTGGGAATGCCATTGACAGTCATGACACAGTCCGTGCATCGGCCGATTCCGCAATAGATGCCCCGCGGTTCGTGGGTCTTTATGGTCTTCCTGAAATATTTCTTGCCGGTTGCGATCAACGCAGCCGCAATCATCTCACCCTCGCGGGCTTCCATCGGTTCGCCATCGACGATGATCTTCACCATGGGGACATCGGGAAGTGGTCCGAGCACCGGGTGTTCAATTATTCTCTGCATCTGAGGGGCCCTCCTCTTCCAGCGCCTTCAGCTTCTCCGTACGGACGGGGAACCGATAGCTGGTCTGCAATACCTCTTCCAGAGGCTTTCCCGTCTTCTGGGAAATGATACGGGCGATTACCTTTCCGCAACTACGCCCCTGGCACAATCCCATGCCCGCACGTGTTATCCGTTTCACATCATCGATGGTATGGTACCCTTCGTCGATGACCTCTTCTATTTCCCTCAGGGTTACTTCCTCACATCGGCAAATAAAGAAATCCTTGTCGTCCGCCATCAGCAGACCTCCTTGGCATTGCTCGCAAATCGATTCGGTGACAGTTCTTCCAGACGGGCATCGGACCTTCCCTCACAGACCATGTCGGCCAAGAGCTTGCCGGTGATCGGGGCGAGGCTGATACCGTCTCCCTCATGTCCGGCCGCGGTGAAGAAGCCGGGAACTCCGGCATGTTCCCCAAGGACCATCTTGCCGTCGGGCGTGGCGGGCCGCAATCCTGCGATGGCACGTATGAAGTTGACATCCTTTAGGACAGGGATAAAGGAAACCGCCTGGTTGATGATCGCACGGATACCTTCCATGGTTGTCCGCTTGTCATATCCGACGAATTCCCTCGTACTGCCTATGAGATACGAATCGCCTTCGGTCCTGGTAAGCGCGAAAGCCAATCCCAATCGTTTCTCCTCTTCGGTCGAATCGATCTGGATTCCGGGCTTCAGTTTGGTCACGAGGTATTTTGCGCTCCACAGGTTGGTCTCACCGATTGCGGGAATCTTCTCCGTTATGATGATCTGACCTCTCCTGGGTTCCATGGGAACGTTCAATCCGATCAGATCGGCGACCTTCCCGGCCCAAGCTCCCGCCGCGTTCACCACGTGGGGTGCCCGGTACTGCATATTCTGGGCTGTGGTCACAAGGAAGTCACCCGCACCATCCTTTTGGATGCCGACTACCGGAGACTTGTGCACGACCTGCATGCCCATCTGGCGTCCCTTGCGGGCAAACCGATGCATGACCGCGAAGGGATATGCCTGGGAATCCATGGAACTGTACGTCGATGCGATGAACCGTTCATGCAAGAACGGTTGCTTCTTGCGCATGGCGGCCTTGGTGAGAATCTCCACATCGAGACCATAGGAGCGTTGTTGCATGACGAATTCCTCCATCACCTCCAACTCCCGTTCATTCTCGATTAGCACCATGCCACCATAGTTGGCGAAGCCGAGGGAATCTTCCAACTCCCCCACCAGGGACTTGTACAGTTCCAGACTTTCGAAAGCCAACTCGAGGTTGATGCCCGGCTTCTTGGACTGGAACAATATCATGTCGTCGCAGGCCCCGGAGGCGCCGTCGGCGAATCCCCCCGATTCCAATACCACGACCCTCTTGCCTTGCTTGGTCAGGTAGTAACCGCACGAGAGGCCAATGATCCCCCCGCCGATAACCAGTACATCATATGATTGAACCATGCGTAGTTCCTTTTGCCAAACGGCACGAACGTTACTGTCCGCTAGCGGGACAATAGATCCATCTCCACCAACTTCTCCGCTATCTGCACCGCGTTCAGTGCCGCGCCTTTGCGCAGATTATCGGAGACAACCCAAAGATTCAATCCATTTTCCAATGAGACGTCCCTTCGGATCCTTCCGACATACACCGGATCCTTTCCCTCGGCGTCGAGTGCCAACGGATACCGTGCATTCTGCGGATCATCCACAACTTCGATACCGGGTGCCTTCGACAGGATTGCGAAGACCTCGTCCAATTCGTAGGGATTCACAAATTCGATGTTCAACGACTCCGAGTGGCCCCGGAAGACAGGAATCCGTACTGCAGTCGGGGAGACCGCAATGGCGGGATCCAGCATCTTGTGCGTCTCGTGCACCATCTTCATCTCTTCCTTGGTGTACCTGTTTTCCTCGAACACATCGATATGCGGTATCGCATTGAATGCAATCTGATGCGGGTACACCGCGACTTGCGGTTTCTGTCCATTGGAAAAGGCAGCACTCTGTTGTTTCAATTCCTCAATGGCCGGCGCACCGCTACCACTGACAGCCTGGTAGGTGGAAACGACCACCCGACGGATCTTGAACCTGTCGTGCAAGGGTTTCAGGGCGACCAGCATCTGGATCGTCGAACAATTCGGATTGGCGATAAGCCCCTTGTGGGTCTTCAATGCCTGGGGATTCACTTCGGGAATCACCAAGGGTACTCCGTCGGTCATCCGCCATTGGCTCGAGTTGTCGACCACAATCGCACCTTCGGCGACTGCGATGGGAGCCAACACCTCACTGGCAGATGCCCCGGCTGAGAACAATGCAATATCGACATCGGTAAATTTACCGGCTCCAGACTCTTGTACCGTCCATGTTTTTCCGCGGAAACCGACGGTTCTTCCGACATTGGAAACAACATCCAGCGGTTTGAACGTTCCGACATCGAGCGATGAATGCTCAAGGACCTTGATCATTTCCTGGCCAACGGCACCAAGAGCTCCTACTACTGCAACACACAATGGTTTCTTCATGTTTCACCTCTAGCTACTCATTTGGTGAGTAGTATCAAAATTGTACCATGCATCCACGTCTTGTCAAGCAAAAAAAATGCCAGATGCGACAAAATGAAGCATCTGGCAAAGTGTGTGGTTGCACATTATGCTGCGATAGCGGTGCCTTTTGACAATTTGATCTTTGCCAACACGAACAACAGCACGATCAAAGCGGCAGATGCCAGGATAGCGATCTGGAATGCCAAATTGTGCATGATGAACAGGTTGCAGGAAACGACGATCAATGCAGCGGCGAGCAAGCCCATGAGGGCCCGTTCACCCTTGTTCAGTATCCTATGCAAATATCCACGGAAGGCGGAAGCCAATGTGACCACTGCATACATGACGATGATGATAAGTGTGATCACTTCCAACGCCGAACCGTTGAGCATCAGGGCCGGGTTGAACACGAAGATATAGGGGATGATGAATCCGACAATCGCCATACGCATGGCCTCGAAGCCGGTCTTCAACGGATCGGATCCGGCGATCGCGGCACCACAGTAGGAAGCGATACTTACCGGAGGTGTGATTTCGGCTAGGATGGCGAAGTAGAACACGAACAGGTGGGCGGTCAATACATCGATACCCATAGCCTGGAGGGCAGGTCCACCGATCGTGACTGCCACGATATACGCTGGAGTACACGGCATGCCCATACCCATCAGGATCGAAGTGATCATAATAAGTAGTAGCGCCGGCAACAGGACACCACCGGACCAGGACTGGATGACCGATGCGATACCCAAGGCCAATCCGGTGTTGGTCACGATACTGATCACCATACCCGCACCTGCACAGGAAACACCCAACATGATCAGGTTCTTACCCGAGAGCTCGAAGGTGTTCCAGAGTTTTGCGGGAGTCATCATGGTTTCCCTGTTGAGGAAGGTCAGCAGGAATGTTGCCAGGATACCGTAGACGGCGGCAATGAACGGGGAGTATCCGACAACCAGGAGGATAACCAGGACAATAAGGGGAATAAGCTGGTAGGAATCCTTCAGGATCTGCTTGCGGGAAATGACCTCGTCCTTGTCCATACCAACCAAGCCCTCTTTCTTTGCCACGAAGTGGACTCGGATAAGAATGCTCAAGTAGTAGAATATGGCACCGAGAAGGGCTGCCTTGATGATATGCACATACGCGATACCCGTGATCTCCGACATGACGAAAGCTCCGGCTCCCATGATTGGAGGCATGAGCAGACCACCTGTCGAGGCTGCCGATTCAACGGCTCCTGCGAACTGTGCGCGATAACCGAGACGCTTCATCAAGGGAATGGTGAATACTCCGGTAGCATAGACGTTCGCGGCGGCGACTCCACTGATGGAACCGAACAGACCGGAAGAGATGACAGCGATCTTGGCAGGACCACCGGCGCTCTTGCCAGCCAGGGAAACAGCAAGGTTCGTAAAGTATTCACCGGTCTTCGTGTTTTGCATGAATGCACCGAATATGACGAATACGGCTACGAAGGTTGCGGTTACCCCTACGATCGATCCGTAGATACCGTCGCTGGTCACCAGATAGTTCATCTCCGCGATACGGCCCAACGCCAAGGGCTTGGAGTAGAATATGCCGCCCAACCATGGAGCTGTGAATATGTAGACGAAGAATATCCCGATCAGTATGGCCATGGCGGGAACGACGGTCCGTCTGACTGCTTCGATGATCAGGATGATATTGATCCATCCGAGAAGGGTCTGCAACGGCGAAACCGGATCGAACATTTCCAGACGCATGTTCAACGCATCGTTCATGAACATGAGGTAGATCGGTGGTACGACCGAGATCAGGGCAAAGACCATATCGAAAATCGAGGGACGATCCTTAGGTGACTTCTTTGTAGCCGGATACAGGAGAAACGCCATGGGAAGCAACACCATGAGGTGGATTCCCCGCTGTATCCGAGGCTGGAACACACCGAAAATCGCAGTATACAGGTGGAACAGGGCTACGCCCACCAGACAGATACTCACCAACCATTTCATCCAACCTTTTATTTCACGCATACGGATCACTCCACTGATTCTGAATGTAGGGGAGCGCGAACCTTCCCCAGAAGATAAGCGCGCTCCCAATGATACTTAACCTACTTATAGAAAGTACTTACTTGATGACTCCGATCTCACGATAGTAACGTTCGGCACCCGGGTGCAGGGGAACCATAGTCTTTGGAGCCATTTCCTTCGAGAAATACTTCGCGAAGGACGGAGTGAGGGACTGGACCTCGTCAAGGTTTTCCATGAGGGCCTTCACGAAGTTGTACGCTACGATTTCAGGCAATCCCACGCGTGCGATAATTTCTGTCGAGTGGCCGATAGCCTGTGTGTCGACGTCGATACCCTTGTAGGTCCCTGCGGGGATCTTGTTCAGACCGGAATCGAATGCGACTGTACCATAGGTGCTGTCGGAGAATTTGACCAGGTCGTCGGAAGCCTTCAGCAGGACAGAATCGCGGGAGATGGACATTTCGGTGATTGCCGATCCGGGAAGTCCAAGACAAGCGATCACGTAATCCACGTGCCGGTCCTTGTAGAGGTTGACCATGTCGCCATATGCGGCATAGATGACCCGTCCGCCATTCTTTTCGATCTGTTCGTAGGAAATCCCGTAATAGTTCTCAAACAAAAGCGAGGTGAGCGCGCGTTCGCTGGTACCGACCATGGGTCCGGCGAGGTTGACCTTCTCTCCAGCCTTGACTTTGGCTACGAGTTCGTCGATGGTGGTGACTCCAGTGTTCTTGGCAGCCAGGAAGTGGTAGAAGTCCACCGAGAAGTTTCCCGCCAAACCACGGATATTCGCATATGCCTTGTCGAACAATGGAGCTGTGCCATTGTATGCGGCCTTGTCGACATACCCTACTCCCCATCCGAAGTCGTCCTGTGCGGCATCAAGCTTGGCAGGGTTGACCGTACCGCCACCAGGAATAACCTTGATGGTAATTTCGGGGACGTTGTTCTTCACAATCGCCGCCATTCCACCGGCCTGGGTATACCAACCACCACCCATACCACCTGCTGTCCACGAGTAGGTTGCAGGAGTAAGAACTTCAGCATCCGATGCCATGGCTTCTCCCTGAGCGGCAGCAAACAACATTCCCGATACTAGTACGAGTGACAGTACCAGCAATCCTTTCAAAATCTTCTTCATGTTTTCCTCCTGTCGTTTCGATGTTCCTTATAACATCTGCTACTTCTTACAGTATGAGTAGCAACTACATCATATCACGAGAGCCCTACTTGTCAACGAAATAATTGAGATTTTTATTTCGTTGTATATAAAACTTTTAGAGCTAATATATGTATATTTATACACCATTTTACATGTTTAATACATATAAACTTGATCGATTCTTCTACTTTTTTCGCTTCCCATCACGCTCTTTTTTCCGTTTCTCACTCGCTGCGAGCAGATCGGCGAAGGTCGTTCCACTGTCGGAGGAACCGGTATACGCACCGGAGGCAGGTTCCCTCCGTTGCACGGGAGCAACCGGTCTGGCCGGGCGAGCTTCCCGCCGCGAGTCCTGCGAATAGTCCCTTCGACCGGCCAATTTGGAGGGCCGGATGACTTCGACCACGGTCTCCCACTGTTCGGCACTTTCGGCGGGAGCCTTCCCGCTTTTCTTGACAACCACGACTTTTTTCCCCGTTGCCGAGGAGGCCGGCATTGTCTTGACCTTCACCAGGACCTTCTTTGCGACCGGCTGTGCATCACCGGTTGGAGACACGCCGTTCCCATCGACCGGCTTCCGCCGCTTCACCAGGGCCTCCTCGTAGGAACAGGAGAGCTTCTGGCAGATAAAATGCACTTGTCCGAACTCGTCGACAATATTCATCATCGCGGTATTGCAGAAAGGACACGTCTTGCCATTGGGGAATTTAGGGGCGAACCGCTCTTTATTCGCCGAGACCTCGGATACGAGTGTCCTGGCATTCCGTTTGATATCCTCGACAAACGATTGCTGGGATTCCTTGCCTTCCGCGATTGCCGCCAATCTGGCTTCCCAACGTGCTGTCAGCTCCGGTGAGCGGAGTTCCATCGGGGAGAGTCGTACCAATTCCCTTCCCTTGGGAGTCGGTACGAGGTATCGTCCCTCACGCTCGATATAATGGTTCTGCAACAACTTCTCTATGATATCCGCGCGGGTCGCCGGTGTTCCCAGTCCACTTCCCAATCGTTTCTTGAGCGCCACATCCTCCACGAAACGACCTGCATGCTCCATGGCGGACAAGAGTGTGGCCTCGGTATACCGGTCGGGTGGATTGGTGGTGTTCCGCCTCGTCCGCACTGCTCCCACGGCTACCGTCTGTCCCACCTCGATCGGCTTTTCCACCGAGAGCGAGCTGTCGGAGAGCGCATCGTCGGCAAGGGCCGCGGCGCTTCGACGACCTATCAGACGCGCCATGTCACGCCAACCCTGCATCACAGGAATGGTCATGCGGGTCAGGAACCTATGGTTTTCAACCGATACTTCGACAGTTGTGGTCCGATAGAGATAATCGCCGGAGAGGACCTCCATGAACCTGAGTGCAATCAACTCCCACAGGGACCGTTCATCCTTCGATAGTCTCGCCAGGTCGACACGCTGTTCGGTGGGAATAATCGCATGGTGGTCGGTCACACCGCTCTCCATGACAAAACGATCCATATCCTGCCGGTAACCATGGTCTACATATACTCCTGCTATCTGCCCGAAGGGAGTGGCATCAAGAGCCTTCAACCTGCCGGTAAGGGTGGGAACGATATCATTGGTGATATAGCGGCTGTCGGTCCGGGGATAGGTGACGATCTTATGGTTCTCATACAGCTTCTGCAGGATATCCAACGTATCCTTCGCACTGAAGGAGAGCTGGAGGTTCGCGTCACGCTGCAATTCGGTCAAATCGTATGCCAATGGCGGTTGTTCAGTCTTCTCGACGGTTTCGACCGAGACAATCGTTCCCTGCTTGCCTTTGATTTCCGCTGAAATCTTTTCGGAAAGCTCCTCGGAGGGGATACGCACCGATCCTTGTGCATCCTGCCATGATGCAGTGAATCCGTCGAAATCGGCACGGATGGTCCAATAGAAGCCGCCGGAGAAGGTATCACGTTCATCCTCCCTGTCGGTCATCAAGGCCAACGTGGGTGTCTGGACCCGTCCCGCGGACAATTTGGCATCATAGCGGCACGTCAGGGCCCTCGTGACATTCATGCCGATATACCAGTCGGCGGTAGCACGAGCTTCGGCGGCTGCGTAGAGGTTTTCGTAGAGATGCCCATCCTTCAACTTCCCGAACCCTTGGGTGATAGCCGCATCGGTCTGGCTGCTGATCCACAACCGCTTCACTTCCTTGTCCCATCCGGCCATCTTCATGATCCATCTGGCAACGAGTTCCCCTTCCCGACCGGCGTCGGTGGCAATGACCAGCGAGTCGATATCGGGGCGACGCATAAGCGATTCCACCACCCTGTATTGGTCGGCGGTCTGCTCCATGACGCTCTGGCGCAATTGTGCCGGCAACATGGGAAGGTCCTGCATCGACCATCGTTTGTAGCGGTCGCTGTATTCGGCAGGTTGGGCAAGTTCCACAAGGTGGCCCAATGCCCAGGTCACCACATACCGCTCACCCTCACTGTATCCCCGTTCACGCCCCCGACATCCCAAGACCCTGGCAAGTTCCCGCCCAACGCTCGGTTTTTCTGCCAATACCAGTTGTTTGCCCATTGTGTCATCCCCCAAAACTATGAAGCTTCATATGATTGTGGACTATATCGGGAAGGAGACCCCAAGGCAAGCCTTGACGTCGATACAGGATGGGTATATAGTCGAACGCGTATAAAAAACCTAAGGAGTCTACTATGGCTTACACAATTACCGATGCGTGTGTCGCTTGCGGATCTTGCCTCCCGGAATGTCCTGTCGAGGCGATTTCAGAGGGAGATATCTATGTGATTGATGCCGATCTGTGCATCAGTTGCGGCGCCTGTGCCGACGCTTGTCCCACCGGTGCAATCCTCGCCGACTGACATTTTTACGGATGGGCTCATCCGTGTGCATCAAGAAGGCAGCTCGAACGGGCTGTCTTTTTTATTTCTATGGCGTATGCTGTACAAGAGGAGGAGAAGACAGGATGAATTCACTTGTCATGATCGGTGGTGTCATTTCCGCATACCTCGTGTTGTTCCTGGGGCTTCGGTTCGAGAGATACCTTGCATATGTCCGGATCGTTCTCGTTGCTGTCGCCGCAACACTCGTGGTGTTGGCAATAGCCAGAAATCCGGCAGCCCTGCCAGGTGTCCTCACCCAGGGTTCCGGTACCCGCTCGGCCCTCGATATCCTGCTGTACACCGAAGGCGCTTGGGAAATCGTACTGCTCGCCATTGCCACCATAGCAATTTCTGCCGGTGGCATCCTCTTGCAAACAAAGGCCCACAAGATTGCCGAAGCGGTATCCGACCTCCTGTTGTTCCCCCTACTCGCAGCGATACCCTTCGTCGAGGGGTGGATTTCCCTACCCACGCAGACCACACTCATCCTCATGGCCATCGCCGGTGTCCTCGCCATGGCTGTGCATGTGGCCAAACCGACGGCGTTCCTCATTTGGACGACATCGTTGACGGGAGGGGCCGTGGCGGCACTGCTGTTCACACGGTTCTACTTCCTACCGCTGTGGGTATTTCTGGGAATGACCGCGCTGTTCAGCATCTCGGGTATCGTCTCACAGACCTTGGGGCACAACAGCAGGATGAAAAACGAACGAATCATGAAAGGAGAGGAATCGGCATGAACGAACTGTTCGAAGACCATGTATTTTCAGTCGACGATCTCACGACACTGATCAAACAGACGTTGGAAGGTTCCTTTTATGGCCTTACTGTCGCAGGGGAAATCTCCAATTTTCGCCCGGCATCCAGCGGGCACTGGTATTTCCAGCTAAACGATTCCGAAGCCTCGATCCAAGCAGTCATGTTCAAGCAAAAGTCGTGGAGGCTTCCTTTCCAACCAAAAGACGGGGACCGGGTCGTCGTCACGGGGAATATCTCGGTATATGCCAGAAGAGGCTCGTACCAGATCATCTGCGAAACCATGACCCGTAGTGGAACGGGCGACATCCTTGCCCTATTGGAGAAGAGGAAACAGGAATTCGCTGCGGCAGGGTATTTCGACGCCGAGCGGAAGCGACCACTTCCAGAGCACCCCAAACGGATCGGAATCGTCACCAGCCCGACCGGGGCGGCAGTGCGGGATATCCTGCAAGTGTTGAAGCGGAGGAATCCCTCCATAGATATCGTGGTGTTGCCGGCGGTGGTCCAGGGAGATGGTGCGGCCAAAACAATCCGTGCGCAAATCGAAGCGGCGAACAGGTGGCGATTGGCCGATATCCTCATAATAGGAAGAGGTGGTGGTTCCCTCGAGGACCTGCTTCCGTTCAGTGAAAAGATCGTCATCGAGGCGATCGTCTCCTCGGAAATTCCGATTGTAAGTGCAGTAGGCCATGAGATCGACTGGGCATTGAGTGATTTTGCCGCGGATCTTCGCGCCCCCACCCCTTCGGCCGCAGCCGAGCTCGTTAGCCAGCCGTTGGAGGACACCTCCCGTACGATACGGCAATCGGTGGTATCCATGGCGGAAATCCTGCAGAGCCGAATCACCTTGGCAAAGAGTCGGACGGCGTTGTTCACGCCCAGCCGTATGACGGAATATTTCTCCCGACGCATGGAACAGGCACACCTGAAGACCGACGACTTGCGGCAATCCATGTCCTCCCTCGTGGTCGACCGGTTGAAATCGACCCGTTCCGCATGGATGCTCTTGGACAGGCAACTGGAAACTTTGTCACCACTGGCCATATTGGACAGGGGGTATTCGATCGTGACGACCGCAGGTGAAAAGCGGATCGTAAGGGATGCGAATACCCTGTCACCCGGAGACACCTTTGCGGTTCGTTTCGCAAAGGGATCCATCACCGCCACAACCGATACAGTTGGGCAAAAGAATTGAAACTACGATTGGAGGTTCACCCATGGGCTTTGAGCAGGATATGAAACGGATGGAAGCAATCACCGAAAAGTTGAAAAGCAACGAGACTCCCCTGGAGGAAGCGATAGCATTGTTCGAGGAGGGGGTTGGAATCGCCAGGTCGGTCGAAAAACAATTGACCGAGATTGAACGGAAGGTGGAGATACTGCTCACACCGACGGACGACACATCTGCACAGCAACCGACTTTGGCACCGTTCGCGGAGACGGAAACCCGCTAGAACCTGTCTGGACTGTTGCATCACAACGCGTTGACCAGTATACTATTGCGAAATCACAGGCCGACACCGGTCCGAGAGGAGCTCGTTATCATGCATAAAATCATCTTCCTCATACAGTGCAATGATCGCAAAGGGTTGTTGGCCGCGATATCCCAGTACTTCTATTCGCGTGGGTACAACATCCTCCATTGCCAACAGCATTCCGATACTCGGGCCAAACGGTACTATATGCGCGTCGAACTCGACCTGGCGGATCTCAAGACCACCCGCAAGGAGCTGCAGTCCGATTTCGCCCGATTCGCACAAGGCTTGGAACTTACCTGGGAATGCCATTTCACCGATTATCGCAATCGTGTGGCAGTCCTGGTCTCGAAGACCAGCCATTGCCTGTTCGATCTGCTCAGTCGCCAGCACGAGGGTGACCTGGTTTGCGATATTCCGCTGATCATCAGCAACCATCCCGATCTGGAGTATATCGCCGACCAATTCAGGATTCCGTATTACTATTTGCCGATCACCAAGGACCGCAAGCCCGAGCAGGAGGAGAAGATCCGCGAGCTGCTCGCCAAACACGATGTGGACCTGGTTGTTCTGGCCCGCTATATGCAAATCCTGACTGCCGAATTCACCGCCGAGTGGTCAGGCAAGATCATCAACATCCACCATGCGTTCCTTCCCGCATTCCAAGGTGCCAACCCGTATATGCGTGCATATGAACGCGGGGTGAAGATGATCGGGGCCACGGCGCACTATGCCTCCGAAGACCTCGACCAGGGTCCGATCATCGAGCAGGATGTGGTGCGGGTCAACCACGAGCTGAGTCCGGAAGGATTGCGCCAAGTGGGAAAGGACGTCGAACGTCAGGTGCTCTCGCGTGCAGTCCAAGCACATCTCGAGCACCGGATCATCATATTCAACAATCGGACAATCGTATTCAACGCGGAGCATTGAGTAGCAACGGTCTGTAATCCAGACCCCTTTACAGACCGCTAAATCGTTACGCGAAATTGAGGTCCACAAACGCCTCGTGTACGAATACCCCGTCTTTCCTAATCAATACGCCATCGATCCAGACCTCTCCACCACCATATTCCGGTGTCTGGATCTGGACGAGATCCCAATGGACGTCGCTGCGGTTTCCGTTGTCACACTCCGCATACGCGTTGCCTGGAGTGAAGTGGATCGAACCGGCGATCTTCTCATCGAACAAGGTATTGTCCATGGCAAAGGTTATGTGCGGATTGCATCCCAGTGCGAATTCACCGAAATAGCGGGCACCTTCATCGGTATCGAGCAATGCGTTGATCGCTTCGGTGTCGTCGGCGCTCGCTTCCACGATCTTTCCGTCCTTGATGGTGAACTTGACATCGGAATAGCAATGCCCATTGTACGTCGAAGCGGTGTTGTAGGAAATGGTGCCGTTCACGCTATTTCGGATAGGGCAACTGTATATCTCGCCATCAGGAATATTCCTGTGGCCACTGCAGGGGACCGAACCCATTCCCTTGATGGAGAAGGAGAGGTCCGTCCCGTTCGCCAGGATGTGTACCTTGTCCGCCTTGTCCAGGAACAGTTTCGCCTTGTCCATGGCCAAGGACATCGCCTTGTAGTCGACCCCCGCCGTGACCTTGTAGAAGAAGTCCTCGAATTCACGGGTAGACATGTTGGCTTGGTACGCCATGAGTTGTGTAGGATAGCGTAGCACCACCCACTTCGTATGGGGA
>PGXU01000027.1 GCA_002839335.1 Spirochaetae bacterium HGW-Spirochaetae-4 | reverse complement strand
GATGGGAAGCGAGCCGGCGCAGCCTTCCCTCTTCCCACACAACTGCTTGGAAAATCCGAGAAACAGTATAGGACGAAAGTTCACCCTCATGCGTTGGGACCTAATCGCGCCCCAGCTAAACTACAGCCTAGACAATATTCACCACATTCATCGAGCGGTATCGGCACTGGGGAGGGTTCCAGGCAAGTAGTACAACGGAGTCGGCAAATTTGCAAGATAAACAGTTTTTTTGTTTATCTTTACATCCTCGAATTTTAACATGATACTGTACATGAATCCCAAAGGAGAGTGGAAATATATGTTATTGTCGCTCAAAGTTAAAAATTATAGATCGATCCTCGACCTCACTATTCCCATGACGTATGCGGAAAAGAAGGCCCCAAACGGGCATAGACAGATGGAATTGTTACCATTCATGGAAGAAGGTGATGCCCGGACCATCCCGTGTCTGGCAATATACGGGGCGAACGCCTCGGGAAAATCCAACATCGTAAAAGCTTTTGGATCTCTTGTCAGGATCATCAGAGACAGGTACACCCCGAATACCGTCTCCCCCAACAAATTGCATCCTCAGGACGATATCACTTCGTTCAAGCTCGAATTCCTGAAAGCAGGCAGGAGGTTCCTGTATATATTGGAAGTAAACAGGGAGGAGATCGTAACTGAGAAACTTGTAGAGAACAGCGAGATCGTTTTTTCCATCACGAACAGGACCACATCGTTCACAGCCTTAGCTACCGAGGTATATTCATCCAAGAAACTTGAAACCATATTCTCGGTGGAATGCCTGGATCAACAACGACAGTTCACCACTCCATTCATCACAGTTGTTGGAAAGAACTATGCAGGATTGAATGACTCTTTGACAATTGCATATGGATTCATCACCAATAATCTTGAGGTGTATTCAGATAACAACTTCCCCTTTTCTTTTGGGTTGGACAGATTGGCGAATACAAACACTGAAGTAGATACGCAAAAAGCCTTTGAAGATATTGTCACGATCCTGCGGAAATTGGATATCGATATCACACGCATGGAATATAAGAAGGATACGCTGGGTAAAATGGCAACCGAGATCAATTCATATCACGAAGATGTTCTTGGAAATGAGGTGCAATTTAATTTTAATGAAGAATCCTTGGGGACTCAGAGAGTTGCATGTTTGCTCGGGATTGTGCTCACTGCACTAAGAAGGGGAAACATATTTGTAATCGATGAGCTGGGGAACTCTCTCCACCCGTATTTATTTGCAGAGATTGTGAGGATGTTCAAGGACAGAAGGTACAATACATCCAATGCACAGCTGATTTTCACTACGCACAATACGGATATCATGGAGCAGGACATGATGCGGGTATCCGAAATTGGAATCGTAAACAGGACATTGAAGAGAGGGACGGTTTTCAAGCGGATATCCGACTTCGAAGGTGTTAGGAATGTGACCAACTTCAGGAAACAGTATCTTGATGGAACCTTTTCAGGGATCCCCCATTCATATATTTAACAGGGAAGGCTAATTGGTGTATATACAAAATCGAAACATAATCATCGTGTGTGAGGGAGCTTCCGAGAAGGCATATATCCAAGAGCTGAACCGGTACCTGGAGGAGGAGGATTTCTTCGTGACCATCCATTCTCTACAACCTATCTACTCAACCAGCATTGCACTCCGCCGTTAGAAATTGGTTAATCCGCCTCATAGGAGAATCGTACAGTCCTCGTATCTTCTTCATTCCCAATACGATGGGTAAGCATTTCGTACAGATCAGGCCGTCTCGTCTTCATCCATCGCCTCCCAGTACTACGAGAGAGGAGTGAAGGATCAAGCTCTGCGATAACCATATCATTCCCAACTGCAGTTGTTTCAACCAAAACCTCACCATAGGGGTCCAAAATCATGGCGTTACCGGTGCGAACTTCATCGTCATCTCGCCCCACCCCATTGCTATATACAAGGAATATTCCATTATCATGGGCGCGAGAGGGAAGCCAACGCATCAACCAACCTCTTCCTTTGGGCCCTTGAAATTCTGCTCTGAGTTCTTCTTCCCTATTCGCTCGCTCTTCCCATAGGGTTACATCAATGGGTTTCATCCCCTTAGGACTCGCCGAGTCACATCCCCCTGTTTGATGTGGAGCAAGCAGCACATCTGCCCCCATTAAGGCGGTTATTCGAACGTTCTCTACAATATTGTTATCATAACAGATCAGAACCCCCACTTTTACTCCCTGAGGTGTATCAAAAACGGTGTAGGAATCCCCACTCTGCATATAGGCACTGATAAAGGTGTGCAGTTTTCTATGATAGTGTACCGTGCCATCCGAAAGAGCCACCACATAGGTATTGAACAGCTTACCCTCTGGTGAAACTTCAATCAGCCCGGCTCCTATCGTCATCTGATGAGTAGTTGCAAGCTGAACCAGGTACGTACTTGATGGGCCTGAAGGTACTGGTTCTGCCAGCTGACGGACTTCTTGTTCATCCAAATTTCGTACATGCCAATATCCGGTGATACACATTTCAGGAAACACTATGAGGGTAACCCCTTGCTGTACTGCTTGCTCCACGTACGAAGTTATCGTCTGCAAATTATGTGCTTTGTCGCCAGCAGCATGCTGGAACTGTACACTCGCGACCTTTATTTTTTCCATAGTTTACTCCTTGCTCGAGTATAGCACGAGCTTGGTATATTCCTCTATTTCGAGTATCACAAAAGGCCTTCGGGTGTACTCGATTGCAAAAAAAAGCCCAGATTGGATGACACCTGTAGAATGGGACCCACCTCCAGATGCTGCAGGTCTTCTTGATGGAAGGAAAGAAGAACGAGACTCCCGGTACCAAGAAAAATATGCTCATTCAACCCAAAAAACAGTCTTCCAGGCTGTCTGTGACGGGTTATGTGGAAACATGGTGTCGGGAAGTATTTATGCATAACCCCCGTTCGAGAAGGGAAGGCCCAGACCAAAACCAGTTCCTAACATCAGTCACCATGGCGTCCACATCATTTTGATATCCGACTACCTCTCCCTCTCTTGAAACTGTTGGTCAATCCTGTAACTTGAGAAAATTTTGTTTCCTATACTTCTCCACCTACTCTCCGCCGAAGGAACTCTCGACACTTGATTTCAGGTCCTTCCGAAGCGAGGTTTCTTCAATTAGCTTTGACTAAATTATTTTTACCATGTATTCTAATAGAGAACGAGGTAATGAATAATGGAAAATACAGGTGAAGTGAAAGTCAAATCATTATATAAGTGTCTTAAGATACTGGAGTGCTTTACTGCAAAGACCCCTGACCTCGGTATAACTGAAATTGCGAAAAAACTGGACCTGAACAAGAGCAATGTTTTCAACATGATCTCTACCCTTGTAGCAGCCGGCTATGTCGAGAAAAATCCTACGACAGATCATTATCGGCTTTCCCTCAAGATGTTGGAATTCTCATACGTCATTACCAGCCGGATAGAATATCAGGCGATTGTCATGCAGATCATGCAACGTCTTTCCAACGAACTCAATCATGCTGTTCTCTTTGGTGTCATGCATGGAACACAGGTCCTTTATCTGTACAACACTTATCCCAAGAGCATAAGCAACGACTATCTGGTGCGATCCCTTATGGGGGAAAAAGCCCCGCTCTACTGCACCTCCCTGGGTAAGGCCATACTCAGCGCTCTTCCTAAAGAGGAGGTCTCCGTCCACCTTGACGACCACCTGGTTCCTTTCACCAAGACCACCCTAACTTCGGTAGAGGAGTTGATGCGGGACCTTAAACTTTCAGCCTCTCGGGGTTACTCTGTAGATAATAGCGAACACGAGCAAGGGATACGATGTATCGGTGTTCCCGTGAGAGCACGTGACGGGCGGCTGATAGGAGGCATGTGTGTCTCGGGCCCCGTGCAACATATTCCTGATGACGATATTGAAAGATTGGCACGCAACTTGATATCGGCGTCTTTCGAAATACGGAATAGGACATAGACGCAACAATCTAAATATAGTACCCCTGCGATTGTGATCCGATTCTCTTTGCGTACACACATTTGCGTTTCGTTCATGGAAGCTCCCGCAGGTTGGGAATATTCAACATTGTCGTCTCTTCTGTCCGAACCATTTGTATCCTTCTCAATCCAAGGCGTTTCTTTACGCAATTTCCCTAAAAAAACTGTTGACAGATACCCAGACCTCTTCTAGAATTTGCATAGCGTTATTTTATTTAGCATGCTGTTCTGTATTGTAGAACATCATACTATTTTATCACGATGCCAGAAGCATCCTAAGGAGGAAGAAAATGAAAAAAGCTTTGACAATTGCATTATTGGTCATTGCAAGCGCAACGCTGTTATTTGCGCAGGGAACCGTCGATAAAGCAGACAAGGTCTACACCCTGAAACTCGCTTACACCCCGACAGCGATGGACCCCAACGACAGTCCCGATGTCATGTATGGAGAAGTGTTCAAGAATTATGTTGAAGAGCAGTCCAAGGGAAGAATCATTGTGGATATCTACCCCGGCGGACAACTCGGCAACGCCGCGGAGTTTGTGCAGGGTGTCTCTTCTGGAGCCATAGAAATGGCTGTGATCAACATCAGCATGCTTAACAATATCTACAAGCCGACCATGTTGTTGTCCATCCCCGGACTTTTTGGCAGTATTGAAGAATGCAATGATGTCCTAAACGGAGAATGGGGACAATCAATGTTTGAAGAGGTCAACAATGTAGCGAACATACGAATCATGAACACTGGTTCAAATGGATTCAGACACTTTACCAATAAGATCCGAGAAGTGAAGACCATGGAAGACACCCGCGGCATCACATTCCGTGTCATGGAAAATCCGGTATCCGTCCGAATGGTTGAAGCCATGGGCGCCCGAGCTGTACCTATGCCGGGATCTGAAATGTACATGGCTATGAAAACCGGCGTGGTCGATGGTCAAGAAAACCCCATCCTCAATATCATCCAGGATAAAACCTTCGAAGTACAGAAGTACCTGACCTTGGATGGACATATGGCCTCCATCATGGCTTACATCATCAATGACGGTGTATTCACATCGCTTCCCGAGGACCTGCAACAGGTTGTTATGGAAGGATCGAAATTGGCAACAAAAGCTGCCAACGATGTCATTGCCATCCGCAACAAAGAAGGACTGGAATTCCTTAAGAAACAAGGTATGATAGTCACACAGCCGACAGCAGAAGCCTTGGAGACTTGGCACAGCACCATCTTCAACGCGACCCAGTCGTTTGTCCGAGCAGAAATTGGTGACAAGATGGTCGATTCATTGATTGATGCGCTCGACGCATATCGCAAATAATCTCAAAAGAAATTTGGTGTAAAGGAGCGTACTTGCATGGATAGTCCAGGCAAAAGAATATACAGAAAACTGAATAGTGGCTCGGCCATGTTGGCAAAAGGACTTGAAGCTGTAAGTGCGCTTTTCATCTTGATTTGTTTCCTTACGCTGTTATTTCAGGTGTTGTATCGATTCGTGATCGTAAAATACTTCTCTTTCTCATTTCCATTTACAGAAGAGTTCGCTAGGTATCTCCTCGTGTGGACGGTATACATTATAGTCGGGGTAAACTTTCGCGAAGGTTCCATGGTCTCAATCAACTACATCTACGATAAACTGGGCATAAGAAACCGTACCATCATGTACTACATCTCCCGCATATTGGTGATTGTCTTCCTCGCAGTGGTGTTTATCTACTCACTGCAGGTGATCAAACAAAATGCCCGTTTCCACTCCTCGACATTGAGGGCACCCGGGTGGATTCTGTTTTCCGCTCCCATGATTGGTATTCTCCTTCTCTCCTATGAGACTATCTTGGAGATCATTGGGGTGGCGGTTGGAGAAATAGCACCATTCGAATCACGAACTATCGAATAGGACGAGGTTAAACATGGCTTTTATCATATTATTGTTTTTCATCATCACCATGTTGATTGGCTTACCTGTGCTCTTTTCCATGGGTATCACCAGCATCTTCGCTTTTGGCGTTCTTGGAGGCAATCTTCAGATAATCCCATTGAAAATGTTCACCGGTGTCGATAATTTCGTCTACTTGGCAATACCCCTCTTCATACTGGCCAGTGAAATCATGACTACCGGGGGTATCACCCAGCGGATTGTCCATTTCTGCAACAATCTCGTGGGTCACATCACCGGCGGATTAGCATACGTCAACATACTCGCGTCAATTTTCTTCGCAGGGATCAGTGGATCGGCGACTGCAGATGCTGCCGGACTGGGAAAGATCGAGATAGACATGATGGAGACCGCCGGCTACCCCAAGAAATTCGCAGCATCAACCACCGCTGCCTCGGCTATCATAGGCCCCATCATTCCCCCAAGTACCATTATGATCATTTACGCTGTCGTTGCCGGGAATGTATCGGTTAGTGAGATGTTCCTAGCCGGATTCGTACCTGGCCTGCTCATTGGAATCGCTGAAATAATTACTGTATTCATCGTTGCCAAGAAAAACGATTACCCTAAATCGGAAAGGGCAGCCACTCTGAGAGAGGTATGGAACTCGTTTGTCCAGACGCTACCATCCCTTCTCCTTCCGATTATCATTATTGTCGGAATCGTCTCGGGTATTTTCACTGCTACAGAATCGGCCGCTGTTGCAGTATTGTACGCACTTCTAGTTACAAAGTTCATTCTGAAGACCTTGAACTGGAAGGATTTTTACCAAGCACTGGTGAATACCGCCAAGACCACCGCAAACGTCATGGTGATCATTGCCATCTCAACGGCAATGGCCTGGGTCATCACTGCCTTGCGGATCCCTCAAACGGTAACCGCATTCTTCCTCAACTATGCCAATTCGCCGTTGCTTTTCCTTCTATTTGTCAATTTCCTACTTCTTATAGTAGGTATGCTGCTTGACCAATCACCAGCTTTGCTAATAATGGTTCCGATATTGCTTCCAGTTGCCCTCCAATTTGGCATCGACCCTTTACATTTCGGTATCGTGGTGATTATCAATTTATGTGTAGGTCTGGTCACCCCTCCGGTAGGTATGACACTCTTCGTCACCTCAAATGTGGCTAAGCTGAAATTGACCCATATGTACACCGGTATACTCATCTATCTCCCTGCTCTATTCATTTCACTTTTGCTGATCACATTCATACCGGGACTGGCAACATGGTTGCCCTCGGTAGTTGGTTGATAATTAAACGGAGGAACATATGTTGCGTACTAAAGTAAGCGATATTCAAGTCTATCTTGTGGAGACTAGGATAAAGGGTAATTTCGCCGACTCTACCAGGAACGTTGAAACCATCGGCTATGTCATTGTGGAAATCACTACGAATGACGGGCTAAAGGGTATAGGAACCACATACCATGAGGTCGGCGGTGAAGCTATTCGCGAGATGGTGCTAAAAGGTATTGGACCGAAAATTCTTGGAAGAAATCCTTTTGAGACCGAATCCATCTATGAAGAAATCTTCCATTACATGCGTGGTGTCGGAAGAAAAGGACTTGCCTTCTGCGCCTACAGCGCAATCGATATAGCCCTATGGGACATCAAGGCCCGAATGGTTGGACTTCCTCTCTATCGACTCCTTGGTGGTTCCCGTACAGAGTTGCCGATTTACGCAAGTGGTGGTTGGACCAGTTATACAAAAGACGAACTGGTTGCCGAAGCTTTGGACATGGTTGCCAAAGGGTATAAACAGATAAAGCTGAAAGTAGGAGTCGACGGTGGCAAGAACCTTGGGGAAGATGTTGCTAGAATACAAGCTGTTCGTGACGCAATAGGACCAAAAATCGGATTGATGGTGGATGCAAACAACGCCTTCACCGCTGCTACGGCTATACAGTTGGCCGAACGCTTGGAAGAACTGGATATCATATTTTTTGAAGAGCCGGTGTTTGCAGACGACATTCCCGGACTCTCACGGTTCCGTTCCATGTCCCGTACACCCGTCGGTACCGGTGAGCATGAATATACTCGTTTCGGAGTACGGGATCTACTGATTAATAATGCTGTCGACTATTTGCAGTGTGATGTCACTCGGTGCGGTGGAGTCACCGAAATGCAGAAGATAATTGCCATGGCCCAGGCTTGGAATATCTACTTCGCTCCCCATGGAATGGAATACATGCACATGCATGTGCTCTCTCCTGCTCCAAACGGAATTTTCTTAGAACGACTCTTCATGTTCGAAGAGGTCTCGAATATTGCATTTATCGACCCACCCATGCCCAAAAACGGCATTTTGACCATCCCAGAGACCCCGGGAATCGGTTTGAAACTCAACTATGATAGACTCACTACCTAAATGTGTGCTGGAGGAAAACCATGAAAGATACCTTATTTGATATAACTGGGAAAATTATCGTAATCACTGGGGGCTTTGGCCAAATTGGTGCCGAATTCGTAAAGGAATTCCATGAACGTGGAGCAAGAATCGCTATTTTTTCTCGCTCGGCAGACGAAAAAAGAAAGCTAGCTGTCTTTGGCCCAGAACTTGCTGCAAGCGAAAATCTTTCAATACACTCTGTCAATATTGCCGACAAGGCATCTATCGATCGTGGTCTTAAGGAAGTTGTACAACAGTGGGGGACTCCAGAAGTTCTGGTGAATAACGCAGGTATTGATACCCAGCCCAGTGCGCCTCCCGAGGTTTCGGGTCCTTTCGAACAGTTTCCCGAGGAAGTGTTCCGGGAAGTCATTGAAGTCAACCTTGTGGGCACCTTCCTCATGACCCAAGCAGTAGGAGCTTTAATGATTGCCAATACTAGCGGGGGATCGATTATCAATATCGGATCCATCTACGGAATGGTGAGTCCGGTGCAAGACATTTATGCATATAAGAAGGAGAAGACTGGCGTTCCATTTATCAAGCCAGTGGCTTATTCGGCGGCCAAGAGCGGGCTATACAATCTAACCCGCTATTGCGCTACCTACTGGGGAAGATCTGGAATACGCGTGAACATCCTTACCCCTTCTGGTGTCTTTAGAGAAACGCAAGATGAGGAATTCCAAAGAAACTACTGCCAGCGTATGCCCATGGGACGAATGGCGCAGGCTGACGAATACAATGGTGCTGTTATTTTTCTCGCTTCCGATGCATCAAAATATATGACAGGGGCGAATCTGGTTGTGGATGGTGGTTGGACAGCTTGGTAATTGCCTCTTGTAATTTAAAGTAGATCTGATTAACCGGATGATCAAATCTGGCCTTGAAGCCTGGGAATCTGGTGGAAATGCAACTATATATGGAGAAGTAAAGTGATGAATGGAATCTATGCAGCCCTATTGACTCCTGTGGATGAACAGGGAAACCTTGACGAACAGGCTCTTGTAAAGTTGGTAAACTATGAATTGGACCAGGGAGTTGAAGGCTTCTATTGTTGCGGATCCTCTGGCGAGGGACTGCTCTTGGAGAGGAACGAAAGGAAGAGATTGGTGGAAGTAGTAGCCTCCGAGGTGTCAGGCGAAGTGCCGTTCATTGTGCATACTGGAGCTTTAAGCACTGCTTCGGTGGTTGATTTATCCATCCATGCCCAAGCTTGTGGTGCCCAAGCCGTCTCGCTCATACCACCTATCTACTACAGCTACACACCCATGGAGGTCGAACACCATTATCGCTCGGTTGTGGAAGCTTTACATATTGGTGTAATTGTATATAACATCCCCCAGTTTACGGGTATTACCTTCTCCAAGAAGATGAATTCATCTCTCCTCAACGATTCCAGGATCATTGGGATCAAACACACCTCAATGAATCTCTATGAATTGGAACGCATACACGAAGCTTTCCCCGACAAAATCCTGTACAACGGGTTTGATGAGATGTACCTCTACAGTATGACTGCCGGGGCACATGCCACGATAGGTACAACGGTAAATATCTGTCCACGAATATTCAAGGAGATTCGTGATCGGTTTACTCATGGTGATTTGACTCAGGCTAGGGAGGTCCAATCCACTTTAAATGCTTTCATTGAAGCGTTGGTGGAGAACGGTATTTTTTCAGCGGCAAAATATGCTATGGAGGTATTGGGTGTTCCTTGTGGACCATGCCGGCGACCATTCTTACCGTTGAGTAATCAACAGCAGGGAAATGTTCGGGAAGCTCTGAAAATAGTTGAGTCTTGGCTTTAATCTTTCTGATAAAGCCCGTGACAAAACTTTAACTTGCCACACTAGTGGGTGGATCATATCCATAACAAGCATATTATGGCAATTGGGAAAAAAGAGTTCATTCTTCATCTGCCTAGGGTTGCTTGAAATCAATCAACCCTGGGCGACTTCCAATACCATAAAAAAATTATTCTAGCTTCAGCTCAAGAAACGAGCTTCCAGGGTATTCCTGATGTATTATGTAAAAACATGGTATCGGGAAGTATTTATGCATAACTCCCGTTGAGGAGGAAAGTGAAGCACACGCTTAACCTTCCCTTAATCCGAGGCCCCTCCCAAGTAACAGTCACAGCCTCTTCAATTTTCCCAAATCGGATGATTTCCTGTTCAAGACGTAGGTTTCTCCAATTCTACTGTAGGGAAGGCACTCATACAGTCCCTCCAATATTTTGGATTTCTGGTGTTGACTTCAGGGCGCTTTATAAAGCAGGGGGTTGTTGTGGATACTGTGGGATCTTCTCCAAGTTATTGTCCCATGAAGCCCGGCTTTCCACGTATATGTGTCCTTTGGGAGAAATGTGGGGATCTGAATCCAGTGATCCCGCAGGAACCACCAATAAGGAGCCCCCCATTTGCAATGTGGGAAGAGCAGAACCACAGTGTGGACAGAAGCTCTTTGAATGATGGGTTCCTTCAACCCGATAGGTTTTCACCTGCTCCTCTCCTGAAATCCATGTGAGTTTTGCTGAAGAAGAAAACAAATTGGATGCATGAGCCGATCCTGTATCTTTTCGACAACGGGAACAATGACAAAGATAGAAATCTTCAAATTCCCCCTCAACCTCAAAGGCAATACGCTTACAAAGACATGACCCTGTGTGTTTCATGGTTGCCCTCCCAGATAGATTTGCCAATATACCATCAGGTGGAAATGGATGCAATACGAATTCATTGTTGTATTGAGAAGGGTCCTTTCGACTATCCAGAAATTTCAATAAGCCAAATCGATATGCTCTTCCTGAGGTTATCATGGTAATTTCCACTGGTCTTCCTAGAACTCATTGATGAAAGTCAATGAACCAATTTTCTTCATCGCCTATACTGGGAATACAAGGAGATCCGGAAATGACTATAAACAAAGAAAACAAACGGTCGACCGCACTCGTGATTGGTATCTCGCTGCTGGTCATGGCAGTGGCTGCAGGAATCGCTTTCGGTGCGATCCATTCCACACTCATCGACATATCTCAGGCAGAACAAACCATGGACAACCTACGAGCAAACCTCTCACAATGGTACATGGAAATCCTCTTCTGGGTAGTAATCATCATAACAGACCTGTTGGTCAGTTGGGGTATCTTCCACTATTTCAGGAATGAAAACATGGGGTTCTCTGCCATGACAGCTGGACTCAGAGTGATCTATACCGTGATCCTGGCTGCAGCTGTATCTCAACTCGTTGCCGTATCTTCATCTGTCCAGGGTGGAAACACACAGAGAGTCATGTTACTTCTGACACGTTTCGACCGAATCTGGTCTTTCGGACTCATAGTGTTTGGAATCCACCTGATCCTGCTATCTGTTGCGTCCTTCAGATATGAAAATAAAGTACTTGGTATCCTTCTGCTTGCAGCGGGTGTCTCCTACTTGCTGATACACACAATGGAGGGCTTTCTTCCGCGCTTCTCAGATTTCACCGGCCGTCTCGAATCGATCCTTGCTATTCCGATGACCCTTGGAGAGATGGTATTCGCACTCTGGATGATTATTCGGGGAGGGAAAACGAAGAGGAAAGCCGTTTCCTGATACGACTCAATGATTCTGCCGTTATTCCAAGAAAGCTCGCAATCTGATACTGGGGGACCCTCTCGAGAAGGTCCGCCCGGGTATGAATCAGGTTCAAGTACCGTTGTTCGGGAGTTGAGGATATAAAAGTAGTAAGGGACGCCTGTGATTTCCCCAAATTCTCCTCAAGCATTTGTCTGATCAGCTTCTGGAGGGAGGGGTACCGATCAAGAATATCCGATTCATTGGTAAGATCCCCTACAAGAACCGTACTTTCTTCCGTGCACTCCCAGAAGTAGGGAGAAGGGTTCTTCAGATAATCGGCATCTAGGAGTGCGGCGGTATCTCCTTCTGTAAAGAAGGCAACTGTCTTCTCATTACCACTATCGTCCAGGAAGTATTGACGTATACACCCTTTGAAAATGTAGAAACATTCCCGGTACGGTTCACCCTGCCTAAGAAGATGATGTCCTTTGCCATAGGTCTTTACAGGGAGACTTTCGGCAAGAGTTTGCTTCTCCTCGTCCGATAGACCATCAGCCTTTTCAAGGAGTGTTTCCACATATTTGTTGACCATTTCAACCAGTCTCCTTTTCGTACAAGGTAGCCATGGCATGTATTCGACGCTTGATTTCTGTACGGATGTGCAAGGGCCCCAGACACTCGCATGCATCTCCAAAACCGAACAGGATATTGTAGTAATAATCATTCTCTATGAAGGGAAAGCCGACAAGGTAATGCTCTTCACCGTCTGGCGAAAAGTGATCATACGTACAATACTCGAGCACCCTGTCCATGACTGATCTATGGATGCGAATTCTGATTTCTGTTTGCAGTGTTTCCACCATATCCGTTATATCCAACTGTGGTTTTGGATTCTCTCGAGGAGTAAATGTCTCTTCAAGGATTTGCAGGTTTGCTGTGCGGGCAAGTTTGAATAAGCGGAAATCATTTCGTGTGTGGCAATATCCTTGCCAGTACCAATGACTGCTTTTCAGAACAAGCTGATATGGTTCGGCTGTTCGTGTGGTTCTATTCCCGTAGCGGTCGGCATACGTAAAGGAAAGCAGCTTGCTCTCTTGCAATGCGGTTCTCAGTATCTTCAAATAGGGTTGTACGTTCCTGTTGCCCATCCACGGACTCATATCTATGCATATCTGATTGGCTTTCAGGGTAATGTCTTTCGCTCTCTCGGTGGGGATGAAACTCTTGACCTTCGCAAGGGCGTTCACCAGTTCATCACCTCGGATCATGGAGGAGAGACTGGAAAGCCCCATCAAGATGGCGGATAGGTCGGCAGTCGAAAAAACCTTCTTATCAAGCTTGTATTCCTGCATGATCTCAAAGCCACCACCCACTCCCGGCGTTGATAGAACGGGAATACCTGCCCTGTTGATAGTGTCGATGTCGCGGTAGATAGTGCGCAGCGAGACTTCAAACATATCGGCCAACTCCTGTGCGCCTATACGTTTTTTGTCCAGGAGTATCATAATAATACTTACAAGCCTGTCAACTTTCATCTGATCACCAATGGTACGAAACTTTTTCTGCTACTGCTGTATATTGTTGCCATACTGTTGTCAACAATTGCACAGTACAATGAACCAAGAGACAAAGCAACCCATCAGGAGGAATCACGATGCAGAAGAAAGCCTTGGTAATAATCGATATACAAAATGACATAACCAAGAACTACAAGGATGTCATCGGCACTATCAATAAAGCTATTGATTGGGCAGTACAATCCAATATTCATGTTGTGTATATCAGGCATGAGAATCTATCCGAAGGAACGAGGACGTTCAAACCCGGGACACGGGGGGCAGCATTCGTTTCAGACTTGAACATTGTGTCGGAACATGTGTTCACGAAATACAAAGGGAACGCATTAAGCAGTGAAGAGTTTACAAAGTTCATCATTGAGCATGAAATAGGAGAATTCTACATAGCAGGAGCGGATGCTGTCGCTTGCGTGAAATCAACCTGTTACAACTTATGCAAAGCAGAATATGGCGTCACTGTCCTATCGGATTGCATCACCAGCTATGATACACGCAAAATTGATGAGATGTTGCGTTACTATGAAAGCAAAGGCAGCAAGGTCATGTGCTTGAGTGATATGGTTTCCCATCACATCCTTGAAGCACACGAACAATCCTGAACGCAGGCACTCAGGTTGACAGGGACTTCCCTTCCATCATGCAAAGTTCATCCTATCAGGGAAAGCGATGTTGCTTGAAGCCTCATTCCCAGATATGTGAAACCAATGGTTGGAAGAAGTGGAAACAGACCAATTGGCGATATAGTGGAAACCTTTGGTCTGGCTCCTATGCTACCCAAGGCAGAAAGAACCATCGTGCATGGTCATCCCACCGACACTCGGTGTCAGGAAGGATTTTCGCAAAATCCTCGTTAGGGAAGGAATGCAAGAAATAGCTATAAAAATTTAGAGGTTCAAAAATGTTGAGGATTTTATTTTTTTTTTGCAAGAACACCTAAACCCCTAAGGACCTTATCCGGTTAGGAACTTTCAAATCAAGCTTGAGTTCAACGGTTTTACCGATCAGTCAGCAGGCGCGAAAGGAACGACTTTTCCCTTCATGCGTTTCAATTATCGACATCAAAAACGATTTATCTTCAAGGCTCCCTCTTTATATGTAAAAAGGTATCTGGTAACAGCGTACATATCTTGGCGAATTGACATAAGATACCCTTTTGGCAACATTACACATGGGTTATGGAAGCCATCCCGAGACAGAACGAGCTGCTATAGCATTATTCCTAGCCTCTCACTTAGCGTCTTCAACCTTGAGTACACTACCTCGGATATCTCAACACCTATGCGGTTCGACTCATCCTCGCGCTCCTGCTCCTTCAAACCCGCATAGTACACTCGCCGTGCGCCAACCGCCGGCCCTGCTTGCGACAACTCTGCCAACAACCTATCCATATCGCTTTTGAATTCCTCCGGGTCGCGGAATATATCCAGTCTGATAGCAGCGAAGAAATGACACACCCGAGCCGAAGTAGCCGCGCTGTCCTGCACGGATTTGCCAAAAACCCCACCGCTTGTCAACGCAGTCAGGATATCAACCATCACCGCCAGACCATACCCTTTGTATCCCGAGAAGCGCTCGCCCTCTCCACCGAGGGGCAACAATCCTCCGCCCCGCTGGAACAGCATATCCTCAAGCAATGCCCCCGCATCGACAGTCCCCCGGCCCGAGGTATCTACCGCCCACCCCAGTGGCAACTCTTTCTGCTCCCGTGCATATACCTCCACCTTTCCCCTAGTTACTGCGGTAGTGGACATATCCAGCGAGAACAACCGGCCATGCGACGGTACCGCGAAAGCTATTGGATTGGTTCCGAACATCGCAGTCTTCGCGAATGTCGGCACTCCAAGCGCCGCCGTGTTGGTCATACAGATGCCAATCATGTTCTTTCTAGCCGCCATTTCAGCATAAAAGCCGGCGATACCAAAATGGTTGGAGTTTCGGATGGACGCGCACGCGAAACCCAGCACCCCTGCTTGCTCTATCACCCATTCCATGGCATGCATGCTAAGTCCCATTCCCATGGCCCCTTGGGCATCCAGTACCCGCGACATTGGAGTTTCCCTGAGGATAACAGGAACCGCGGAACCTTGCATTACCCCCCGTTCAATCCCGTTCACATACCGCTGTAATCGTCCAACTCCATGGCTCTCTATCCCTCGAGCATCGGCCGCCACCAGCACCCGGGCGCTGCCCTCAGCCTCATCCTTCGGCAACCCCATATGGATGAATACCTCAGTGCAGAAACGCTCCAGAACTGCTCTCTCAATCCGCATAATCCACTCCTCGTAGTATTCAACCTGTCCCAAGCATATGAATAGACCTCTTAACTGTTGATATTCGTCTTCAGTATCCTCAACGAACACCCTTTCTTTCATGGGCAAACTGGATAAGCTTCGCGGCATTCTCCATACACCACCGGAGCTGATGTCAGTTTAGTGTCTGGCATGAAAGTGACCAATGGGAACTGATCAACCGGTAGCCGCGGGGGAAAATGCTTCTCCATTCCTCCCTCTCGAACCACCTCGATCCTCACTCGATCCTCGGTTTCTTCTCCAACAACGCCGACGAAGCAGGATCCAGAAATAAGGTGCAATCAACATGGGACTGCATCACCGACGAAGGACACATCACTGAAACCGGCCCCTCCACCGCGTTTTTCACCGCCAGGGCCTTACGTGTATCTGGAACCGTGGCGATAATCGTCTTGGACTTGATGATCTGCGAGATGGTCATACTGATGGCCTGGCTGGGAACATCATCGAACGTTGGGAACCAGCCCTCGCCCAGCTGCTGCATACGGCAGTCATGGTCCAAGTCCACCACGATATAGGAAGCAGTGGTGTTGAAGTCCGCTGGAGGATCGTTGAACGCCAGATGGCCGTTCTCTCCAATGCCCAGAAACGCGACATCGATGCGCACTGCCGAGATGAGACGGCTAAGTCTATCGCATTCAAGTTGTGGATTCTTATCGGGATTGATGAAATGGAAGGCCTTCACCTTACCTACCCGCTGTATGAAGCGTTCGCGCAGATACTTCCTAAAGCTGGCCGGATGCGCTTCCGAGATGTCCACATATTCATCAAGATGAAAACACGTCACCTTCGACCAATCCACATCCAGCTTCACCAGATGGTCCAGCATCGTGAACTGACTCGCGCCTGTCGCCAATATGACCGCCGCCTCGCCCGTCGCCTGCACAGCGCGCTTGATCGCCTCAGCTCCCGCTATCGCTGCCAATTCCCCCATATGCTCCACCGAACTCCCGACAACTACATGCATAGTTCACTCCTCATTGTATTCAACCCATTTCAAGCTTGTGAATATATCACTTCGCCGTTGATAACCGTCTTCAGGATCCTCAACGAATCCCCTTTCCCATCATAGGCAAACTGCACCACATCGGCAGGCTCTCCCGCTGACAGCGCGCAGGTTGGATGCTCCAGATGGATTAGCTTTGCGGCATTCTGCGTGCATAGCCGTATAGCATCCACCAATGATACCCCCGTGTATCGCATGAAATGGGCGATATCCCAATCCAGCAGATGGGCTGCACCAGCCAATATTTCCGTCCCAGGAAGCCCGATATGTCCATCCTCGAACACCGCCACCGATACGTTCCCCCAGGCATAGTTCCCTTTGGGGTAGCCGCCAAGCGGCGCTACATCGCTTACCAGGATGAGATTGTCCAACCCCTTCGTCCGCGAAAATACCACCACTACTTCGGGTGGAAGATGATGCCCATCAGCGATGATGGAAGCGCTCAAGGCATCTGAAGCCACTTGCGGCCAGAGAAAGTTCCTCAAGCGAGGCAATTTGGCCGCAGAGCCATTGCCCAGATGGGTGGACAGACTCGCGCCAGCCTCAACCGCCTGCAGGATGATCTCCCGGGACGCCGCCGTATGGCCGATAGCCACCACTACGCCCAGAGTCGACACTTCTTTGATGAATTCCATCGCTCCTGGCAGTTCTGGTGCCAAGGTCACAATCTTGAGCAACCCCTCGCACGCTTCGTACCATTCGAAAAATTCCCGCAAGTCCGGATTGCGTACAAACGCAGCATCGTGCGTCCCGCGCGGTCCATCCTCACCAGAGATATACGGACCCTCGATATGGATACCCGGTACCGCATGGCTAATCAGAGCATCCACAGAGCGCGCCTGTTTGATCTTTTCAATAAAACCCAGGATGCGTCCCTGGGGCGCTGTTGTGATCGTAGGCAAATGCCTCGTTACCCCAGCAGCAGCCAGATATCGCACCATTGTCGCCAACTGGACACTTGTGAACGCTTCGGAGCTATAATCGATACCCCTATACCCATTCACCTGGATATCCACGAACCCCGGACTCACATACCCGTCCTCCTGCTTGGTTTCAAGTTCCAAACAGTCTGTGATCAACCCCTCGTTTATCCGCACCGAGACGCGCTTGCCATTACCAACCGAATACCCTTGCAGTTCCATCTTATTCTTCCTTCTACCACATGCCACACAATCCAAGAACATACCGCATAGAAGCGCCCCCTCTCGAAACTTGTGGTCTATGGATTTACCGCACGACTATCACACCTCTGGTCTCACCATGCGGAGATATCGATCACCTTGCCATTGCTACGGATTGATTCGTGGATAGCCACTCCCACCTTCGTAATCTCGACACCCTGCTCGCCCGACGCATATCTACCTTCCAGGTCCGCCAAGCTATGGCCTTCATGCAGATAGGTGAGATTTTCGATGAAGTCACAGATGGATTCTGAGAAATACCCCTTGCGGATCATCCGTCCACTCTTGTCAAAATCCCGATACATCATCCCTAGATTTGGTGTCTCCATCCCCTTCAGCGAGGAACAGCCCCGGGCTCCCCGGTACTGGCTGTTCACCTCCATGAACCCCTCCGTCCCCACTAGCTTGACTCCTTGCCGGACAATCGATTCATGGGAGTTGGGCAGCACCACACACGTATCATAGGTGATCACCACCCCGTTGGCAAACTCCACCTCAGTCTTGATTGAATCGTAGATATCGATCCCCATCGAGGATAACTTGCCCTTGAACCCATGCGCCCGAACATTCATCGGCTGAGGATAATCCATCAGCCAATAGGACAGGTCCACCATATGAGGGGCGAGGAACCAGCCAGGTGATCCTTGGTCACCCCAGCTCTTCTTGCCAATCATATCCGTACCTACCTTCAACATGTCCTCCATCCAGCAATAGCCATACTGGACCTGGCCCAGACTTCCTTCCTGAATACGTAGCTTCAAATCGATGTGATACGGATCAAAGCGTTTGTGGAAGTCCACCTGTAGCAGCACACCCTTCTCACGGGCGGCTTTGGCCATGCCCTTGGCCTCTTCTAACGATGTGGAGAGCGGCTTCTCGACCAAGACTGGAATGCCGGCCTTCAGACAATCCATCACGATCGCGTAATGTAAATGGTCTGGAGTCACTACCGTGATCGCATCCAGCTTGGTCTTCATGATCATCTCGCGATAATCGGCGAAACCAGGAACGCCATATGCAGCCTCTATTTCCTTCAGCTTCACCGGATCTATCTCGGCGAAACCAACTAGTTTCACATCCTTTTGGTACAACTCCCGCTGCTTAAGCGCGATGATATGGTTCAAACCGTACAATCCCACACCGACGATGCCAATCTTTATCATGTATGACCTTCTTAATTATGGATTCGACTCAACGAGTACAGCACATCGCTGAACTCCGAAATATATTCCTGCACCAGGTCCAGTGTCGCTTGGAACGGCTGTTCCTCCAAGGATTTGTACCAGAGCGAATGCACCCATACTCCTTGCTCGTGCTGGCTGTCCAGCAACCAGGTGAGATACCGCTCGGCTGCTTCACGGTAGTCTTCCCTACCTGTCAACGCATACAGCTCCGCCGCCCCCCACATAATCTTGGTACCCGAATTGTTATGCCACCGACCCTCGCTCAGCTTATTGAAGAACTTGAAATATGCATCCGCGGCCTCAAGATACTTGCGGTCGCAGGTCAAGTCGTACAGGTTCCCCAGCAGCTTCATCGGCATCCCCAGGAACCAAACGATTTCGTACAGTGCATCCTTCTCTGTGCTGACACAATAGTGCTTGCGACTATTGAATGCCGTCGCATCCTCGTTGTGGAACACATCCGTGAAAATCCCCTTACCTGCCTCATAGGTGGTGAAGAAATACCTGTCCCTCTGGGGCTGGTCTTCAATCATCCGCACCAGGAAATCACCAGCCTTGACCGCTTCTTCAAATCGACCGCAGGCCAGCAGCGCCAACAACGCCGAACACGTACAGGACGTATCCATCCGTGAGGGATCGACCTTCTGCGTTGCTATATCATACCGAGAGCAGAAACCACCTGTTTTCGGATCTTGGAACTTCTGGATGAATGGTAGCGCCTTGGCCACCGCTCCATACGCCCCGATCTTCTGTAACCCGGCGATCGCCCAGCCATTGCCATAGATATAGCGGTTTCCCGGACTGGCCGGCATATGCTGCCACCCCTTCACCCCCGCCGACATGCGAAAGTCGCCGTCCTCGCGCAGATATGATTTCTCCAGTAACTCGGCATAGTGCGCGGAACGCTCCCGCTGCCCGGTGACCGCCATCAGGTAGGGTGCCTTGTAATGAGCCGCAAAATCGGAAATTTTGCTGATTTGCTGCTCTTGTGACAACAACCATTCCATACCAAGCTCTATCGAACGCTTCGTCCGTTCTTTCATATCACCATCATTCATTCTACTTCCCTCCCTGAGTATTCAGCGCCAATCTGACCGCTTCGATGCGCTCTTCCCAAGCTACCGGCGAAAGCCTCACAGCCTCCACCGCCTGAGCGCAATAGGCCTGGCCCCACAGTGTGCCGCCTTTTTGCTTCGGCACCAGATGTACATGAAGATGCGTGACCTCATCACCGAAAATCGCATAATTCACCTTGTCCGGACTGAACACCGCACGTATAGCGGACACGGCATCTGAAAGATCCTGCATCAACGGTAACTTCTTGCCTTCAGGAACCTCGTCCACCTCTTTGCAATGATCCTCGAACATCAACACACAGCGCCCGGCGAACGACTGATCGCGCAACAAGAACAACGTGGAAACCCGTAGCTTCGCGACCGGAGCCATCAGGTTGGCCAGCTTTTCCCCTGGCACACAGTACATGCATGAGTCCATGGTTCTTCCCCCTAATATTTGGCGATAATCTCTGCCAGATCTATCATCCGGTGCTCTTTCGCACTTACCATCAATCCTTGGACCGCCGCCAAGGCACTGATAGCCTCCACCGCGCCAGTCTCCGGCTGCTTGCCCTCGCGGATGCACAGCCCGAATTCCTCCAGTTCCTCAAGCACAGGATTGTCATAGGGCGTCGCATCCAACGGAAACGGACGACGCTCAATAGTTGGGAATGCTGAATCCTGGATATACAATTCGCGACCGAATTTCTCCATATGGAAAATCGCTTTCTCACAATAGAAACTCGCGGTACTGTTATAAGGAGCAATATAATGGCTGCCTAGATAGCCTAGGCATGGCTTCTCAAATTGGAAAATGCCACCAGCAATTTCGGGAATCGTAGTGCCCTTTAGATCCCGCACCACCATCCCTCCCACGCTAGTGATTGGGCCGATCAGATATTGGAAGGTCTCCACAAAGTGGACCCCCATCATGTACAACGACCCGCCTGGATTCGTTTCTCCGTTCAACAACCAATGGTTGGTGCCATACATATCGATACCTTGCAGTCCGACATAAGCCACCGCGTTCACGGGATTTCCATACTCACCCGACTCAAACAAACGTTTTAGTGTTCGCGGCCCCGCCAACCGCCTTTGAGAATGCCCGATCGACAGCACAACACCGGCTTTTTCACACGCCGCGACCATTTTTTTGGCCTCTTTAGCAGTATTCGCGATAGGTTTTTCAATTAACACATGCTTGCCCGCCTGAGCCGCAAGCCGCGTCTGGTCCAAATGCTCGCTATGCGGAGACGCGATGATAACCCCTTGGATATCCTCAGCCAGCAGATCCTCGTACGAAGCAACCGCCTTGATACCGAAGGCCTCAGCCGCCTTACGGGCAGTCTCCACCCGCCGGCTCGAGCATGCCACAATCTCCACCGAGCTGGATTCTTTGGAAGCCTTTATGATATTCGAACCCCAGATGCCAGGACTCGCCAACCCCAATCGAATTTTCTCCATCGCACACCACCTTTCCTTATCTCTAAATTATTTCTTCATCAAGCTCGGAAGATATTCCGAAATCCAAGGCACATACGTCACCAGCAGCAACACTGCCGTACCAATCAAAATAAACGGAATCATCTTCTTGGTGACTTCTATCGGATTCAGCCTTCCAACCGCGCACGCCGCATACAGCGTTCCGCCTACCGGAGGCGTCAACAACCCGATGGATAGATTCAGCACGATAATCACACCGAAATGGACAGGCGATATGCCCAGTTTCATCAGAATCGGGAGGAAGATCGGCACGACGATCGGGTAGACCGCAGCACCATCCATGAACATGCCGATGATCATCAGCATCACGTTGATGAGCATTAAAATCATGACTTTGTTGTCCGTCAGCGCCGATATAAACCGACTGAACTGCAACGGCACATCATCATAGGAGCTGAGAAAAGCGAAACCACCGGAAAATGCGATGATCAAGGTAGGAATCGCCGTAACCAGCGCCGTCTCCACCAACGAATCCAGAATATCCTTGAAGTTTATCGTCCGATATACCAGCGTCCCCACAATCAGTGCGTAGATCACCGATACCACACCAGCCTCTGTCGCTGTGAACACACCGCCATAGATACCCACGACGATGATCACCGGCATTCCAAGTGGAATCACGTTTATCCCGAGAACCTTTACAATCTCATTGAACGGCATCCGTGGAGTGATAGGCTGGTGGTGCGTGCGTGCATAGAAGGAACAATAGATCATCTGAACGAGCCCAAGTAGGATTCCTGGAATCACTCCCGCTAGGAACAGCGCTGCCACCGAAGTCCCGGCCACCGTGCCATAGAGCACGAAGGAGATACTAGGGGGAATGATACCTCCAAGTGTGGCCGATGCAGCCGTGACCGCACCGGTGAAATTCTCGTCATAGCCCTCTTTTTTCATCTCAGGCATAACCATAGACCCAATCGAAGCCACGTCAGCGAGCGATGAACCGGAGATACCTCCAAAGAACATCGACGCTAGCACATTCGCCATCGCCAGACCGCCCCTTACATGACCTATCAAAGCCTTGGCTAGGATCAACAGTCTGGTGGTGATGCTTGAGCGGTTCATCAACTGACCGGCAAGCACGAACAAAGGGATGGCAAGTAACGAGAAATTGTTCAACATAGAGAACATCTTCAGTGAGATGACCGTCGTGGGAAGATTTGTAGTAAGGGCCATCGCCACATACACACCCATCCCCAAGCAGAACGCTATCGGTACATTAATTGTCATAGCCAGGAGGAAAACCCCGAAAAGTATCAATAGCATATCAGCCTCCATGCCCAAGAGCGGCGAGCTCAGTTTTATAATCCTTGCGAATCATCGAACACACCAGGTGGAACACCATCAGCGCCGCGGCGATCGGTATCTGTACCAGCACGAAGAACGTCTGGACCTGGATGATTGTGTATGTATTACTCAGTCCCTGCATGACAATCGGGAAGGCACGGAAAATCAGCACCTGCACCACAAAAAGAACCACCAGGATCTTCTTCACATACCAGACGACGATGTACGTTTTTGGCTTGAGCTTATTCACGATGTTTGCGATACCCAGATGTCGGTCATAGCGTACCGCAAGCGCGGATCCATAGACGACCACGAAAATGAACGAGATAATCGATAGTTCCTCTGTCCATGGTACCGACACTGGAATCACATACCTGAAGAACACCTGCATCGATACCGCAATCACGATCAAACAAGTAGCGACCAACATCATCCATTTCTCAAATACAACAAGCGCTTTTTCGATTTCATTCAACATACAGGTAGTTCCTCATGACGTTCTTACTGGAAGGTCTCACATGACGGCTAGGCGCAAACCGACTAACCGTCATCCAAATCAAGTACAGATGGGAATTACTTCAGCATGAGATCAATCAACCGTGCGCCTTCTGCTCCGAACTTGGTCTTATAAGCTTCGACAACTGGTTTCGCCAATGCGAAGAACGCATCTTTATCAACCTTATTGACGATTCCACCCTGACTCTCGATTCCGGCATAAGCCTTGGCGACCTGATCATCGGCAACTTTGCGCGACACACCGCGAGCGGCATCCGCAGCTTCGAGAATTGCTTGCTTGATAGCTGGGTCCATAGCCTCAAGTTTACTGGCCTTCATCACCACGACAATCGGCATGAGGGAGTGTTCGGTAAGTGAGAAATACTTCGCAAATTCAATGAATCCATATTCATTGATGACCGGAGGATCGTTCTCGTGGGCATTGACGGTCTTGGTCTGCAGTGCGGTGTGCAATTCGCCCCATGCGATGGGAACAGGATTGGCGCCGAAGGCATTGAACGCATCGATATAGGCAGGATCCTGCATCACACGGATCTTCTGCCCCTTGAGGTCAGCGGGTGTGACTACCGGCTTGCTGGCGCTGTTCACGCTTCTGAACCCCTTTCCGATCCACCAGGAAAGTGGATAGAAGTTCGATTCAATCATCTTGGCCCGCATCACATCTCCAACCTCACCGGCCATGATGGCTTCGGCATGATCCAATGACTTGAATACATAGGGAAGCCCGAGAATACTGATAATCGGTGTAAAGGTCGCCAAGGGACTGGGCGCTACAATCGCGATATCCAGCGAATCCGCGTTGATCATGTTCAACATCTCTTTCTCATCGTTCGACAAGGAACCGCCAGCGTAGATCTTCAGCTTCACCTGACCGCCAGTCTTCTCGTCGAGCACTTCCTGCATCTTCTTCAGCCCTTCGTTGTAGGGGTGGTATTGCCCTTCGATCGCCACGTGCGCGACAGTAAGAACAATCTCTTGCTTCTTGGCTGTTTCGGTTCCACCCGCTGCGAACAGCATGGAACACGAGAGCAATAGGATAAGCGCTACATTGAATACAACTCTCTTCATAAAGAACCTCCATTTTTAGTTTCTTATGCTTTATTGTATTTTCAAGTTTGCTGATTTGTCAAATATAAAATTAAAATTCAACAAATAAAACACCTTATTGTATTTTATTTTAAATTTATTGCATACAATTCGATGATTACAGTTTGATACATACCAGTAGGAAAAATGTTAGTTCCACTTGTTTTTATTTATATTGTAATATTTTAATTTACATAGACTATTATTTTTCAAGTGTTAAATATCCATAAAGAACAAGAAACACTTGTTGACACCGATAACACGAGGGCCCTATACTCCTTGGTAAAATAGGATTTCAGGGAGAAACACCATGGACAGCAAGGCAACGACAACCCGGATACCACTACCGTATAGCGATACGGTTTTATCGGAATGTGTGGTGCCAACCACCTCATTGCACCATGTCTATGATCTTCCCCAGGTGGTCCCGGTTCGAGACCTAGACACCAGTATAGAACACGCGATCCGCAACCCAATCGGAACCCGGCAACTTGCGAATATCGTATCAGGCAAGCACCGCATTGCGATCATTGTCGACGACCTCACCCGTCCAACCCCAGCTGCCAGAATCCTCCCCGTGGTGATTCGTGAAATCCTCCTCACCGGTGTGGTTCCTTCTGAAATCACCATCGTCATGGCCTTGGGCAGCCACCGCAAAATGACCGATTCGGAGATCATCCACAAGATTGGACTCGAGGCCTTCAATACCTACAACGTCACCCAATCGCACTTCGATGAACCTACGCACCTGCGAAGTATTGGTACCTCGGCCGATGGGGTGGAGATATTCATAGACGAAGTGGTGGCTTCCGCCGATGTTAAAATCGGCATTGGGAGCATCGTCCCTCATGGCGCGGTGGGCTGGTCCGGTGGCGGCAAGATCATCTATCCGGGCGTAGCAGGTAAAACCACTGTCACCCAGTTCCATTTCACCCATGGCCTTACCGAAGCCAACCTCACCGGCATGGATGAGACCTCCGTACGCGACCGGATGGAGGCTTGGGTGGATATAGTGGGACTAGACTTTATCGTTAATACGATTCTCACTCCAAACGAAGAAGTCTATGATGTGGTCGCTGGCCATTTCAAGCAAGCCCACAGGGCTGGAGTCCTCAAAGCCCACGATGCCTATCTCGTGGAATACGATACCCAGAGCGATGTTGCCATTGCCGTCTCCTATCCCCACGACCACGACTTCTGGCAAGCGGGAAAAGGCTTCTACTGCGCCGAATCCATGGTTAAGGATGGTGGCCATGTAATCCTGGTTACCCCCTGTCCCGAAGGCGTCGGCGTGCACGAGATGTATCCCGTCCTGATCGGTCGTGACGACAATATTGACCGTATAAAAGCCATTCTTCGCGGCGAGGAACCCATGCCAGCCGATCCATTGCCCTTAGCACCAGCAGCCATGATGAAACGTATCCGTAGGCGGCTCACCCTCCACATAGTATCTCCCGGAATCGAGCATGGACCCATGGAAGCAGCCGGAATAATTGTGCACCCTTCCATCCAGACAGCTATAGACCATGTGCTCACGATCAACCCTCAAGCTAGCATCTCGATAGTCCGGTCTGCTGAGCTCTATTTCCAAAAAAGGGGAAAGTGAGCGTCACCAATTATTTATAGTTGGGTTCATTCGATAAATTTTTAATTATATGTGCTGTTTTTTTTCATAAAATCATTGCACATTGTCCATAATCCTTGATATATTGCATACAATTATGATAAATAAAAATAAAAAATATTCAAAAGACGAAGTTTTTCAGATTCTCTTTGATCGAATCATGAACGGTGGGTATGCTCCTGGAGATAGGCTTACCGAGCAAATGTTTGCTGAAGAATTCAACCTGAGCCGTACCCCAATTCGGGATATTCTACTCCAATTGGCCGCCTTGCGCCTTGTAACCCTCACCACAAACAAAGGGGCCGAAGTCGTAGGCCTTTCCTGTGACGATGTCGAAGAAATGTACGATATCCGTGACGCCATGGAACTTCTCGCCCTTGAATCAGCATTACCAAACATCAAACTGCAGGAACTCACCAATTTGAAAAACAAGGTTAAATCGATCGACAAGGATTCCGACCTCGCTCAAATCGCCAAGGTCGACCACGATCTTCACTCCTATATTGCTACCTGCAGCAATCGACCTCGCTTGCAAGCCATTCTAAACCAACTTTTCACCTTGATCATCCGCAACTCATCCTTCCCGTTTCCCCAAAAGCAACGTCTGGAACAGATCCGGGCCGAACACCTTGCGATCATTGACGCTCTCTTTGTCCGTGATGAGCAAAAAGCTAAGGCTGTGCTGCATGACCATATCCATAACAGCAAGGTTGCTGCCCTCGAGTTTATGTTCAGCAAAAAGTAACCCAGCCAGCCACTCTATTATTCACATCTATTGAGCAGGACCAGCAAGCAACTCCGCATTCAACCAGGAGAACGAACTTCAGGGCTATCTGTGATGGGTTATGTGGAAACGGGGTGCCAGGGAGGATTTCCGCAAGAACCTCGTTGGAGGAATTCCCTGTAGCGCCACTCCCGGTTCCAACGAGTAATCGGGAATGTCTAACACAGGACTTTCTGGATTGCGTGTGATCGGAGTCTTATCTAGGATCGTCGAAGTATCACCAGAAAGTGTCTTGATGAATAAGCCGAACAGTGAGTTGACCTCATAGGCTGTAATCTCACTTTCAAAGTGCAGATCCAACTTCTTGATCGTCTCGGTCACCGGTGCTAGAAATGGCCTGGCCCTATACTCCCGGGAACGTCGCGGGGTATACCACAAGAATGCATTTCTCCACTTGCTCAGGTAAATGAGAAACTGAAGCTGATTGAAGGTAAACTGTCCATTGTAATCACAATCGGTACTCTCAGCCCATAGTTTCCAACGTTGCTTGATCTGGGTTTGCAATGCCTCTATCTGTTTCTTCGATAGAGGAACCAAGCCTTCCACGATGGAAGGCTGCATCTTCAATCCGCTGCCAATGGTATTGGAAGCGTTGAGGAACACAGCCCCAGCACCAATGGTGGTATAGGTAACCAGCGATCGGGAATACGATCGGAGTTTTGATAACGAATGATCGGTATCATCACCAACGGAAACCGTATTGGAAAGTCCATGTCGAGTTTTCGCTCCGGTATACCCTCCACCACCATACGCGAACGCATCAATCGCAGCTTTCGCACGAATGCGCTTGATACCGAAAGTGGGAGAAAAGTAGGAAATAAATCGATCCAAAGTAGATATCTTAGAAGTTCGGTCTGACATGCAGTGGACCTCCCTTCCCATCAAGTAATGAGATCTGATCAGACCAGAAATGAATCACTTCCTGGATCTCAGCAATATTTGCCCAAATGTTTTTGATACAGCAGAAATACCCCAGGGGGGTGAATACATTTCCTTCTCCTTGTCGAGTCCAAGAAAATGTCTTCACCCCCGTCACCAAAAATTCATCACGCTGCTAGCAGACTGAAATCGATGAACTTGTTGCCCAACGCCGGTTCTTGGCTGCATACAATTATCTGGTATTTTCGTACATTCAGCCACTTGTGAAGTATCCGCTCACTAAATTCAATAGGCTTGTAGCATTTTCGCAATGACTAACCGCTTGTATCGAAATCCTTGAGATAGGATAATTGTTATTCTATCGTGATTCTTAATCGCTTTTATACTACAAACTCTTTCAGTAGGACTAAATTATTCTATTTGAATGAAATAACATAGCTTTAAGTATGTGTGTCGCTGGTGAATTTATAGTATAATAGAGGTCCATCACAATCAGCCTCAATATAACTATCTCTTCATCTCAGAAATATTTAAACAGCTTTTAGTGATTTTATAGTATAAAAACACGGAAAACTCAAGATTCTATAGTGCAATGTTGGACTTGGGTTGTTCCATACCGTTCTCATGTGAGCAAATATATAGGTCCAACTGACCGATTAGTCACCCATGGAATCCGCTTGACATACAATTATCCTTTTACTGCACCAGATGCGAGACCACTCACGAACTTTCTTTGCATAAGGATGAATAGGACAATCATTGGGATAATGGAAACAATAGCTGCTGCCATGAGTTCTCCCCAAATGATGCCGTACTGTGTGATGTAGTTGTATAGTCCTACGGAGACCATGCGCAGATTTTCCTTCGTTGTGAAGGTGAATGCAATGAGGAAGTCGTTCCATACGAATACTGCCGATAGCAATGCACTAGACACCAGACCTGATTGGGAGATCGGAAGCATGATTTTGTAAAAAGTTGCCACAGGGGTGCATCCATCGATCCGTGCCGCCTCTTCAATCTCAATTGGTGCTTGGCTGAAAAACCCATAGAGTATCCATGTCATGATTGGTGTTCGCCAGGCAACATAGATCAATAATATTACCAAACGGGTGTTGTAAAGGCCTGTCTGGACTGATAGAAGATACAAAGGGATCAAAAGAGCAACAATTGGCACCATCCCCATCATGAGTAATGCAAACATTATATTCTTCCGATGGGGAATTTTGAACCTAGCGAGTGCATAGCCAGCATGTGAGGCCAAAGCGGTAGATACGAGAACTGTAAACCCAGTCATGAAGATACTGTTGAAAAGATAGACCTTGAAGTTTGATCTGAAGAGCACCTTGATATAGCTATCGAATACCACTGGTTTTGGAAATAGTGTGGGAGGGAATACGTTGATCTGATCAAGCGGTTTGAAGGAGGTGGTCAACCCCCAGAGGATAGGAAAACTCGTGAATATGACAGCAATAGCGAGTATGGTATAGGTGGAAGCCTCCACAGTAAAGTTCCAGTCTAAAGATTTTCTTTGTTTCATGCATTCTTCCCCTTCAATGCCCTAATGTAGAAGCTGCTAAAGATGATGTTAACCATGAAGATAATGAAGCTGAAAGCCGAACCGAGCCCTATATGCCAGAAGTCGAATCCTGTTCGAAATGCGCGGACACTCAATGTGGTTGTCGCGTTGAATGGTCCGCCAGCGGTCAGAACATATATCAGTGTTACCATGTTGAAGTATTCGATGCTCTGCATAATTACAATTGTGCTGATAGCAGGGATGAGTAAAGGCAGGGTAATATGCCAGAAGGTGCTTCGCCGTGAGGCTCCGTCTACTTTTGCGGCTTCGAATAATTCCTCGGGAATGATTTGTAATGCGGCTAAAGTGATGATAACGATGATAGGGTATGTGTTCCAAGCGTTTGCGAAAACTACTGTTACTCTTGCAGCGATTTCCGAGTTGAAAAAATCAATCGTGCTACCAGTGAGTTGTTGCCACCAAAGTGCAATGGGTCCGAAACTTGAGTTGAGTACCCATTTCCAAAGTAGGGCTGTTACGGTTTGGGACAATACCCAAGGAATGATAAGTATGGTTCTGAAAAGAGTTCTTGCCCTGATCTTGCGATTCAAGAGTACTCCTACCAAGATACCTAATGGTACTACAATCGTCAGAGAAAACATCACATAGGTGACCGAATTAAAAATATCCATCCATCCATCGGATGATCCTAAGATCGATTTGTAATGCTCGAAACCGATGAATGCATCGATATTTGCATATGTGGTTGCGTGTAAGCTGGTTCGAAATGCAATGACAATGGGAATTAGAATGAACAAAGTCACCAATAACAAAGTCGGACCAAGAAACAGTATCGACGGTAGTAAGAATTCATTACTTTTCTTCACATAACCCCCTCTTGTTCGTTGAGTATCGCAGTGGAGAGCTTTCCGCTGTGTCTTCTGATCAAACGTACAATTTCCGGTATGGATTCTTCATTGAAACGCAATGAAGGACCAGAAACACTCACGGCCGCATAGGGATGTCCGGTAGTGTCCTTCACCACCATACCAATTCCTTTTATCCCGTATTCGTGCTCCATATTATCGATCGAATATCCTCGTTGTCGAATTTTCTCCAGATCTGCCAGTAATTTGTCAGGATCAGCGAGAGTATTCTCAGTGAATCGCGCCAAACCAAGCGAAACCACATCTTCAACATCTTCCTTACGCATTACCGAAAGGATTGCCTTACCTGTAGCAGTACAGTGCAGTGGTGCGGGAGCACCGATAAACTGCATTGGAACAACACCAGTGGCGGCAGACATGTAGTCAAGATACATAACATGGTTGTTATATAGGATTCCGTAATAGACTGTCTCGTTCGTTTCACGTGCAAGATCTCGTACCATAATCGATACTTCATCCTTGCTAAGCCGCGTTCTATTAATGACTCCTGCAAGTCGTAAAGAAGCATTATAGAGTGAGTATTTGTTGCTCATAGGATCTTTATGTACATACTCTCTCGCTTCGAATGTTGCGAGGATATCGAATACATTGCTTTTATTAAGTCCAAGCTTTTTCGAGATATCGGAAATTCCCAATTCAGGATTTTCTATTGTGAAACATTCTAAAACTCTCAAAGCCTTATTCAATGATTTGTATTTCACCACAGACTCGATTTGCTTTTCCCTCGCTTCTTTCATACCCGTCGTTCTCCTAAAAAAATCAAAGTATTGCCTACAGGCAGAATAATAACACGCAAACCTTCAGTAATCATTGGATTTTCGTTGGATCGGTGATGAACTCTTTATGGGTTGCGAGAAAATTCTCTACTGCCTTACGAGCGATAGCCTCTTCTTTTTCCATAGCCTCAGGATCGCGATAAACTGAGGCACCGAATGATATCAATTTCTTTTGCAGCTTTTTCACTTCGAGATATCTAGGCTGTTCGTTATCCAACACGCACATCGCAGCTGCAATACCTGAAGCCTGACCAATTCCCATGATTCCACCTTGGGTTCGATATGATCCGTGAGCTCCACTCGTACCCGAGATCACACGGCCACTGAGTACAAGACCATCTACTGTCCTTGGAACGAGAGAGCGATAGGGAATATCGTACGTATCCTGTAATGTGACCCAGCTTCCACCTCCTTCATCGTATCCGTTTGGGCTCGAGTAGGAATGGATATCGATTGGGAAGTATCCCCGACTCACTACATCGGAAAATTTCCTTCCTGCGACAACATCTTCTGTATTTAGGATATATTCTCCAATAATATGCCGTGTTTCTCGGACTCCTAAATAGCTACTGGTTCGGGAAACATAGGAATGTTCGAATCCAGGCATGTATTTGATGCAAAATTCGGACACCGAATCAATTTGGTTTCTGCCGAGTAGCTCTCCTTTTGTCAATTGTTCTGCGTCGGTCGCATCAATCCCAGTTATTCTAGTTGAATTGAAATGCATGCTATGCGGGTTCACGCCATTCAGCATCAATAATGAATTCCTGCCGAATCTCAGTTCACCACTATCCATTGCTTGTTGTACCAATGTCTTGAACCCTTGGATGACAAAGTAGTTTTTCTTCAGCCTGGAATCGAAAGCTCTTAACGGAATCGCATCGGTTTTCCATTCGAATTCTTCTGGATGATCAAGTACATAGCGATATAGCTTTGATTCATCAACATTTGCCATTTCAAACATGGCAGAGCAAGGTTGCATAAGCCCAGAATCCTTTTCGCCTTTAATGTATTCTGCACCGGCCATGACAGCCACATCGCCATCACCGGTTGCATCGATGACGATCGATGAACTGTAGGTTCTCAGCCCTGATTTATTAGTGACTGTTACACCTGTGACGGTTTTTCCATTCAAAGAGACTCCAGAAATAAACGAGTGGAATAGCATCCTGACTCCGGCATCCTCCAACATCGTGGCTGCCACCAGTTTATACTTTTCCCTGTCGAAGAAGCCCAGACTATCACCACTTCCATATGGATCGAGTGTTTTCATATGTCCGGTGCTACCTTTTGCAGCAACTAGTGCATCCATGAACTGTTGAGGAATCCCTTTGACCACCTGTTCATTTCGAAAGTGAAATGGTGATACCGGTCCGGTGGACATCGCGGTGGAGGCTCCCCCAAGGAAACCATTTTGTTCAATAATAAGCACTTTCACCCCAACCTTGGCGGCCGCAAGGGCCGCCATGATGCCTGCCGGACCTCCGCCGGCGACAATTACATCAAAATCACGCATGAAATACCTACCCGTTTAAATATTCAATTATTTGTTGTTATACCAGTTAGCAACCTCATCGAGTGCCTTTTTTGCTGGGGTATTGCGGAAGATCGCTTCTTGAGCGGCTTTCGCCAGACGAACAGCCATTTCTGTGTAATCGTCGGGATAGAACGTAACGCTTCCAGTTGCAGCGTATTCGTTCCACATTTTCAGCTCGTCATAATTTGGCAATTGTTTAATGCCAGAATCGTTGTACACATCCGCACGTGCAGGAAGCACATTTGCTTTTAACCATTTTGTTTGATTTTCAACAGAATAGAAGTATTTGATGAAATCAAAGGCCATTGCGGGGTCTTTTGCAAATTTTCCTATGCCCAAAGTCTGTCCAGCTACCAATGCAGGAGCGGGAGTACCCTCTACAAATCCAGGAATCGGTGCAGATTCGATATGGTTGTTCAATGAAGACTGTCGTATTGCAGCAGCCCTTTGTGTTCCAGCATTCATCGAGTAGATGGTTCCAGCTTTGAATCCGTCGATAATATCATCAACCACCAAGCTTAGTGACGCACTGTTCATCGCATTCTTCGCAATAAGTGACTTGAGATACTCCAGTACCTTCACCCCAGCTTCACTATTGAATATTGCCTTACCATTCGAATCGAATAGATCTCCCCCTGCCGAACGGATGAGGGGAATGAATGATTCCATGAAACTCGCTGCATTCGAACCATCCGACAATCCGATCACGAATCCCATCATATTGGCATCAGATTCTTTTCCAGAACGATCTGCAAGATCCTCGAGGCTTGCGGGGGCTCTATTGAAAATGTCAGATCGATACCAATGAACAAAAGTTCTACTTTCCCATGGTAACGAATAGATATCACCATTGATTTTTAAAGAATCAACGGTATAGACGTAGTCAGGTATCGTTGCAAGGAAATCTTCGGCATATTTAGTCATTGCTTGTACTGTGCCGCCTGCGATGTGTTGTTTCAATTGATCACTGTACATGTTTATGATGTCAGGACCGGATTTTGCTGCAGCTGCTTGTATTGCTTGAGCTTCAAATCGACTCCAATGAATGCTTTCAACCGTTATGGTATTTCCATAGGGGTTGTTTGCATTGTACTCCTCAACAATTTCCTTCAAAACGATACTTCTCGGATCCTCAGTCGATTCGGGGTTCAGGAAGATCCAGAACACCATGTCGATACCTTGAGATTCTTGAGATGTTTCAGCCGATCCACCGGCGAAGAGCATTGAGGCCCCCGCCACCATCATTGTCATAATGATTCCTATGACAATCCCATTTTTCAAAGATTTCATAATCTCCTCCCTTTTCGTTCTGCTATACAGAACAGTATTCTCTATTAGAATATGTTTCAGTATAAAATGCGTTACTGGAGCTGTCAAGGAAATTTATTCTAGATCTGGACAAAACATCCTCTCCAATGAAAAGTATACGGGAGACTCGATCTTTGGACAGACGGTAGGTGCCGAGTATCCCGCGATGAAGAGGGTCAGGAACAATCCTTACGAGGTCCAAAGATCGGATAATCATCACGATGCCATCATCGACAGGGAGACCTTCGACCTTGTCCAGGAGATGAAGAAATCGCGTACCAACATCGAACTTGATGAATATGAGAACAAGGTTCGCAAGAGCACCCATTACAGCATGAAGCGAGACGCTGGCAAGAACGAGAAAACAGCCGAACAGATGCGATAAAGAGTAATTTTTTACTTAACATATGTTTAATAAAATGAAACAATTATACTGTGCGTGTATCGTTGGTATCTCTTCTAGATGCAAATACTTGATTTTTCCGCGCGAATAAGACCGTGATTCCGTTATTCAAGACCGCCGTTCCGTAAAACAAGACCATTTGATCGTCTGATACAATTCCGCACATAAAGACCGGAATGGAATGGCCATGGTAGACTTCTGGAAAATTTTCCAAGGAGTCCCTCATCATGGCGAAACCGATTAGAGTGAAGATCATTCTCGAGCGTCGTCAAGCTGGTGATTCAATGCATGCCATTGCCAGCACCTACCGCATTGCAAAGCAGTCAGTGTTTGATGTCTGCAAGGTGGCGGATTCTTTGCAGCTCACCTATGACAAGGTGAAGGACAAACCCGAACACGAAGTCTACAAACTCCTGTTTCCAGGGAAGCAGGCGGCCAATGTCATCTATGAACTTGCGGAATACGAATACGTTCAAAAGGAACTTGCCAAACCAGGTGTGACATTACGGCTGCTGCACGAAGAGTATCTTTGCCATTGCAAGGCCAAGTTCATCAACTGTGGTGAAGACTACATGAGAGCTCAATTCAATAGAAACTGATTATTCACCAACCGGTCTTCAATTGCGGAACGGCTAGATCTTCCGTTCGCGGAAGACCGGTCTTTAAATGGCGGAAAAAGCAAATACTTATTGTCTTTGCGGCCAAGCATAGGGGGATGGTAGAAAACTTAAATATAATGAAACAATTTAAGGATCTAGTAGTATTGAACTTTTGTAGCACTATTTGACGGAATGTGAAGAACCAGGTTTTTCTACCCGGAACTCGTGTTTCTAAAATCCTGTAAAAAATCCAAGTTCTAATCATTTACATTACTTTGATAAAGAGGATTCTGGTACTTATCTACTACGTAAAAATGGCCAATTCATCGTGGCACTCGCGCTTCCCCTCATGTAGGTACTATCCGAAACCGGAACAACTAAAAGAGGAGCTCATTTGCTTCGTTCCGGGCAAACCCCGCCTACCGGGCTGATTTTACCCGGAACAATACATACCACCATCCACATGTATCACTTGCCCCGTCACATAACTAGCCTCATTAGAAGTAAAATACATCACCGCATTCGCCACATCCTCCGGCGTGCACAGTCGTCCCAAAGGAATCCGCTCCTTGAAGCCGTCGAGCCGATCCCCAATGAAATTTCTCGCCATCTCAGTATCTGCTGTACCTGGAGAAACCTCATTCACTGTAATATTATAGCAAGCCAAAGCCTTCGCAAAATTCTTTGTTGTATTAGAAAGTGCCGCCTTCGAACTCGAATACGCCGCACTACTTAAAATCCCACCCGTAAAACTCACTAAAGAACTAATATTAATAATACGACGCGGTTCTACTTCCAGGGAAATCATCTGTTCACCAACCCGCTGTGACAGAAAAAATGGAGCACGCACATTAATCGCATACGTCTTATCCCACTCATCTTGCGACATTTCCCAAATGGAAGTTCCCGTACACACCCCAGCACAGTTTACCAGGATATTCACGTACGAAGAAATCTTAAACACAGCTTGCAGTGCTATCTCCACCTCATCAAGAAGCTCCAAGTTCACTACATGTACATGTAGCTCCCGTGCATAAGTACTACACGATTGCTGCAATCTCTTCAAATGCTCCCTATGATAATCCAGACCGTGAACAACATACCCCCGCTCGAGCAACTTTTTAACTATAGCCTGACCAAAACCGCCAGCTGCACCAGTGACTAAGGCCACCTGTCCCTGCTTTTCCATATACTCCCCTTCCCTAATGAACTCTAGTTGTGCGTCGTATACGCAGCTGAAGTGAATCCGCCGTCAACCGGCAAACAGGTGCCTGTAATATAGTTTGCCTCCTGCGAAGAAAGAAAAAGAGTAGCATGAGCAATATCATCCACCGAGCCAATGGCCCCTACAGGAATACGGGATATCACTCGCTTCATAACCCCTGGAACATTCAGAACCCCATCGGAAAGAGGAGTCGCGATATATCCAGGACAAATAGCATTCACATGCACACGAGATTCAGCCCACTCATTTGCCAGTACTTTCACTAACTGCACCAAACCACCTTTTGAAGCACAATAAGCTCCCGACGAAGGAATACTCAATGTGGACCCAACCGAACCGATGGCAATGAATTTACCTGCATCTGTACCGGAATCTCTAAATAGATCACGACCGAACACCTTAGCCATCATGAACACCGACTTCAAGTTCGTATCTATAACCGTGTCCCATTCTTCCACAGACATATCTACAATTTGTTTCTTCATGGTAACCCCGGCACAGTTCACAATTACATCTACCGTTCCATACTGTTGGAGCACCTGATCTCTCAGAGCTACAATCTCATCCATACGGGAAACATCGGCAGGACAAAGAAACATCTCAGCATTGCAGACTGCACCAATTTCATTGCGAACCGGCTCTAATTTCTGTAACGTACGGGCTACAAGTACTACTTTTGCTTCGTTTTTGGCAAACTGTTTTGCTACACCTGCCCCAATACCCTGACTCGCCCCGGTAACTATCACAACTTTATTAGTAAAATCCTGAAACATAAGCACTCCCTGTTATATCAATCCGAACAGTCTTGGTAGGAACAGTGAAATCTCGGGAATCATCGTAACCAGACCCAGGACAATGAAATCTGCAATAAGGAAGGGAACAAGCTCCTTGATGAGTTTGTTCATCTTCACCTTTCCTATCGTCTGAGCCGAGAAAAGAGCCATGCCAAATGGTGGTGTTAGTAACCCAATCATAAGATTCACAATTGTAATGACACCGAAGTGTACTGGATGGATTCCGACTCGAGTAGCTATTGGATAGAGTAATGGCATAAGTATCATAATCGAGGGAGCGGTATCCATCCACATACCCCAAAAGAGCAGAAAAAGATTGATAATCAATAAAATTATATAGGTGTTGCTGGAAATTCCGGTTATGAAATCGGCAATTAACATTGGGATATTCTCAATGGCGAGCACCCAGGCAAAAATTGAGGCCATACCAATAATCAGATAGATTTTGGCTGTCGCGATAACGGTGTTTGTCAAAACTGATCCAATTTCTTTAAAGCTGAGCCGCTTTTTCCCCAGTGAGATAATCATAATAGAATAGAGGACAGCTACTCCCGCAGCTTCTGTTGGAGTAAATACGCCTAGTAGAATACCTCCGAGAATTATTACTGGAGTGAGCAAGGCTACAGAGGTTTCCCGAATAGTGGTGAATACATCGTGTGGAGTATATTTTTTAGCATTTCGTGGATAATTTCTCTTTCGCACAAGCACGAAGGTAACAATACAGCAGGAGATTCCCAACAGGATTCCCGGAATTGCTCCACCTAAAAAGAGTGCTCCTGTAGAGATTCCGGTTGCAGCAGCAATAAGAACAGCAGGAATACTGGGGGGAATAATTGGACCTTGAATAGCAGAGGCAGCGGTAACTGCTGTACTGTACTCCTTGTCATAACCGTTCTCCTCCATTGCAGGAATGAGCATGGAACCCAAAGCTGCAACGTCAGCCAACGCAGAACCTGTGATTCCGGCAAAAAACATGCTCCCCAGTATGTTCACGTAAGCCAATCCGCCTCGAAATCGTCCGACTATCATATTGGACAGCTCGACTAATTTCGCAGTAATACCGCCTTTGTTCATGAGTTCACCAGTCAGCACGAATAGTGGGACTGCCATGAGAACAAAATTGTCCATACCGGTAAATACTTTAAATGTAAGAATTGAAAGATAGTTGAGTGAGCCTGTTAAGAGAAAGTATGAGAGCGAAGATATCCCTAAAACAAACGCGACAGGCATACCTGCAAATAACAGTATTAAAAATAGAATTAACACAATAACGATCATTGATT